>NZ_JBITPF010000048.1:0-80491 GCF_050468025.1 Neobacillus sp. NRS-1170
AAATAGTCTGGTAATAATGGCGAGAAGGTCACACCCGTTCCCATACCGAACACGGAAGTTAAGCTTCTCAGCGCCGATGGTAGTTGGGGCACGCGCCCCTGTGAGAGTAGGACGTTGCCAGGCTGTTTACTTTATTTTATGCCGGTTTAGCTCAATTGGTAGAGCACGACCGAATAAGCTTCCTGAATAGACATCAGCATACCAACCGAGCTGCTACTTGAATATGCACTCTAAGGTTGGGATGACGATAACTAGCCAGCGTGCTCGATATTAATATTCTTTTTAAATTATGCCGGTTTAGCTCAATTGGTAGAGCAACTGACTTGTAATCAGTAGGTTGGGGGTTCAAGTCCTCTAGCCGGCACCATTTATGCGGGTGTGGCGGAATTGGCAGACGCACCAGACTTAGGATCTGGCGCCGCAAGGCGTGGGGGTTCGACTCCCTTCACCCGCACCAATGTTTTTTGCGAAAGCAAAATAACTAATCATAATGCGGAAGTAGTTCAGTGGTAGAACACCACCTTGCCAAGGTGGGGGTCGCGGGTTCGAATCCCGTCTTCCGCTCCATTTTTGCCGGGGTGGCGGAACTGGCAGACGCACAGGACTTAAAATCCTGCGGTAGGTGACTACCGTACCGGTTCGATTCCGGTCCTCGGCACCAAGTTTTTTTACGAAGTAAATTAAACAAATTATTTTACGTTAGTAAAATAACTTTCATTATTCGGGAAGTAGCTCAGCTTGGTAGAGCACTTGGTTTGGGACCAAGGGGTCGCAGGTTCGAATCCTGTCTTCCCGACCAGTCGAAGTTTTACAAAATTCATGGGGCTTTAGCTCAGCTGGGAGAGCGCCTGCTTTGCACGCAGGAGGTCAGCGGTTCGATCCCGCTAAGCTCCACCAATTTCAATAATATATTTGGCGGTGTAGCTCAGCTGGCTAGAGCGTACGGTTCATACCCGTAAGGTCGGGGGTTCGATCCCCTCCGCCGCTACCAAATAGTTTTTTATTACGGAGGAATACCCAAGTCCGGCTGAAGGGATCGGTCTTGAAAACCGACAGGCGGGTTAAACCGCGCGGGGGTTCGAATCCCTCTTCCTCCGCCATATTTATTTATCCTTTTTGGAGGGGTAGCGAAGTGGCTAAACGCGGCGGACTGTAAATCCGCTCCCTCGGGGTTCGGCGGTTCGAATCCGTCCCCCTCCACCATTTAGGGGCATAGTTTAAAGGTAGAACTAAGGTCTCCAAAACCTTCAGTGTGGGTTCGATTCCTACTGCCCCTGTTATTTTTATTATTATCACTTTGCCGATGTGGCGGAATTGGCAGACGCGCACGACTCAAAATCGTGTTCCGTGAGGAGTGTCGGTTCGACCCCGACCATCGGTATCAAAAATAAGGTGAGAATCCTTATAAATCAAGACTTTCAACAGTTCATGTTGGAGGTCTTTTTTTATTCCTCTAACACGATTGAAATAAGCCAAAATCGTATGCGTTAAATCAGATGCATTGGGAGGAATTTTGATGGCAAGAAAGAGGTCATTAACAGAAGATGAATTGAAATTAATCAGGACAAGACCATCAGATATTGAAGCTTTTAAAAAGCATGAGGAGATCCAACATGATTACAGGTGAAATTAAGAATAAAATAGATAAAATTTGGACTGATATATGGGCAGGAGAAAGTTGAGCTAATCGGTTTTGCAAGAGTAATAACAGACTATGTCTATAAAGAATAAATACTATTTTACAATACCCGTTACTCCAAGAAGTGAAGCACTTTGAATTATATTGCCGACCGGAAATGGTCCCATTTTATCAAAAGTGGGGATTTTAGAAAAGTTGGGTGATCTTAATTTTATGAGATTATTAAATAGATAAAATGAAAGAAAAGGGGGATCTATTATGGATAGCCTTCCATGCTCAGGATGCAAAGGGCTATGCTGCGGTCCCGTACCAGTAACTGCAAAGGAATTAAAGAAAATCAAAACGAAGATTAAATCCATTCCGCCTCGTTTCCGATTAGAGCTTCAAAATCAGAAAAGATTTTATGGAACTTGTATTTTCTACGACTTAGATAAAGATAGATGCGGGATTCATTCAGCAAGGCCTGATACCTGTCGGAAATTTGGCTATTATAAAAATTTAGTTTGTTTCCAAAATCCGGCAGCAGCAACAAATGATCCGGAACCCCAGGCTGAAGAGTTTGTTGGAATGCTAAGTGTTGATTTTACTTGGAAAGATTTTAGTAAGTAAAAAAAAGTGCAGCCCTCAATTGCAAAAAATAAGTAATCGTAATGTGAACTTATTCTTTTGGAAAGAAAAACGAGAAATCACCTTCCATCAAGGTGGTTTTTTGTCCTTTCTAAGGGCACCTTTTCTTGTCATTTCATAAACGTTTGTCCGTTTCCCAAATCATTATTTTTCATATACTTTCAAAAGAGTATTTTTTAGGAGTTGAGGTGTTTAATGAGTAAGAATGTGCTTGTGATTGCAGCTCATCCTGACGATGAAATTCTTGGCAGCGCCGGAACCATAATGAAACTGGTTAATAACGGATATAAGGTCATTTCCGTCATTGCCGCCAAAGGACGAAAGGAAGAGGAGCATCACATCAATCAGTTCATATTAAAGGCAAATAAACAAATAAGGGTGGAAGAGGTAATTTTTTTGGAGCTCCCAAATCTATTATTGGAAACCATTCCGCTTAAAGAAATCAATAAATCGATTGAAGCATTATTGAGCAAGTATGACCCATCGATTATTTTCACTCATCATTATGGCGACATAAATCGTGACCATCAAATTTTGTTTCAAGCCGTGTTGACGGCAGCCAGGCCCCTGCCTGGAAAAAAACCGATTGAAATAATCTGTTTTGAAACCGTGTCTTCGAGTGAATGGAGCCAGCATACGACTGACAAAGATTTTAAGCCCAATTACTTTGTAGATGTAACAGACACAATCGACGATAAAATCAAGGCGCTGCAGCATTATGATGTTGAAATGAGGCCTTTTCCTCATCCACGTTCCTATGAAGGCATCAAATATTTAGCTCGTGTAAGGGGAATGACCGTCGGTGTTGAATATGCAGAAGCGTTCGAAATCATTAGGAGGGTTTGGAAATGATGGATATGCAAATTGATGATTTGAGTTCACTCCCATCCCAGTTTTCTTATCTGCTAACAGCCATGGATCAATATTATGGCTTACCTGTTTGGAAAAATGAAAAAACAAGGATATACAAAGGAAACGCACCTAAGCGTCTAAAATACAACAAAAAGCTTCGAATTTTAATCACGACCTTTTGGGATTATCCCGCTGTTGGCGGACTGCAAAAATATATTGCAGCACTTAAAGCGGGATTGGAAAAATTGGGGCACCACGTAGACGTCTTTGCACCAAACCATTTTCCTAAAAAAGTTAAGAGAAAATTGCACTCCAAAATTTCCAAGTATTTTACCCAGTATCTTCTCGATCGATATGGCTCCGTCAATAAAAATATTTTAAATAATTTATGCAATCTTTCACTTTATAAGATAATGATGGAGGCTTTGGATTTACATCAATATGATCTCATTCATGCCCAGGATCGGTTTACATGTAATGTCACGGGAATAGTGAATAAATCCTATGAAATTCCGCTTCTTTTTACCCCGCATGGATTCATGACCCACAACAAACTAAAATTTAAATTACTTAAAAAAGGTTCAATTGAAGAAGCATATTATTCAACCATTGATAAACAAGCGGTTAAAAATGCAAACCATGTAATTAACCTCTGTGAAGCCTTTCGGCCGCTGCTTAAAAAATTAGGTGCTGATGACAACAGGATGACAACGGTTTACACAGGAATCGATTTTAAGGCAGAAAGTGATCAAAATGGACATGAAAAGACGATTATAACCTGTGTCTCCCGCCTCCGTCCGCGGAAAGGACATAAGTATTTATTCGACGCACTAGCTCTCATCAAAGATGAATTGAAAAATGTAGAGGTAAGGATTGTCGGGGATGGAGAGATGCGAGAGATTCTTGAGAAGCAGGTAAAAAAGCTGAACCTTAAAAATGTCTTCTTTTTAGGAAGGCGAAATGACATTCCACAATTGTTAAGCCAATCTGATATTTTTGTCCTGCCAACCACAAGCGACACGCTGCCTATCTCGATTATTGAGGCAATGCTTGCTGGGCAAGCCATACTAACAACAAATATCGGGGGCATCCCGGAAATCATCCAAGAAAACCGTACAGGGCTTATAGCTCAGCCTGGCAGCACGGAGCAGCTTGCCGAAAAATTATTGCTGCTATTACGTAATAAATCTTTACGGATCAAACTAGCCAGCCAGGCTAAATCCTATGCAAATGAGCATCTGACCGTTGACAGCATGGTAAAGGAAATAGTGGAAATCTACCAATCTTTAAATTAGGAGTTGATCTAATGAGCCATGACACTCCTGTTGTTGTACTGGATTTGAGTGCAACGGGAATTGGAATTGTTCGAAGTTTAGCTAAAGAAGGCATCCAAGTAAATGCCTACGATACCAAGGGAAAATATGAAATTGGTAAAACACGTCATGCCAGTTGTGGTATATGTCCAAATCCTGTTGATGAGGAAAGTGCTTTACTCGAATTTTTAATTCAAACTGCTGGAAAATATCGAAAAAAAGCAGTCCTATTTGCCGGCTCGGATGACTATGTTTACTTTATTTCAAAAAACAGATACATCTTAGCAAATTATTATCAATTTTTATTACCTGAGCACGATCTTGTGAAAGCGGTTCTTGACAAACGCTTAACCTATGATCTTGCTGTCAATTCGAACGTTTCATGCCCAAAAACCTTCGCCATTCAAGATGAAAAGCATCTTGAGCAAATTATTAATCAAATTACTTTTCCGTGTATATTAAAGCCTGTTTTTTCTTCCCATTTTCGCACTCGAATTGACCACCGTTTGTATAAAAAAGCAATCGTCGTTGAGCAAGCGGCCCAGCTCAGGAATGAGTACCATTTTTATCGTCCTTTCGGTGAGCTCCTCATACAGGAAGACATTCCAGGTCATGAGAATTGCATTTATTCTGTTAAGACGTTTTTTGATGACAAAATGAACTTAATCGGTGTCTGGATGAATCAAAAATTGCACCAGTTTCCCCCTCGCTTCGGCTCCTCTGCACTCGCCTTAAGCATCCGAGATGAGGAAGTTATTCAAATGGCCTTATCATTTCTCCAAAAAATCCAATTTAAAGGTTTGGCGATTACGGAGTTTAAAAGGGACCCAAGAGACGGACAGTTAAAATTTATTGAAATTAATCCGAGAATAGGCTTAACTCAGGCATTATCCATAGCTTGCGGTGTGAATTTGGCCTACTTGTACTATTTATCACTTACAGGCCAGAACCCAAAGCCTGTAACGAGGCAAAAAGAGGGGATCAAGTGGGTGTATCTAGTCCGGGATTTTCTATCCTTCCGTCAAAAACGAAAAAATGGCGAGATGACATTTCCTGCATGGTTAAAAAGCCTTTCAGGCAAAAAGGTAGAGGCTTTATTTGCTTGGGATGATCCACTCCCGTTTATTCGGAGCTTTGTTTCTCACTTGCGAAACCTGTGGAGGAGAAGTTAGCTGATACAAAAGTAAAGGAGCATATTTTTCCAATGAACAGTAAAGATGAAATTATTAGCCAGTGGCCCCGTTTCGGCTGGGATAAAGAGTTATCAAAGGCACTGGGTAAACCCGTTAAACTGGCAAAAGATCAAATTGAAAACTTAAAAAATTCGCGGGAAAAAACTAGCATTTGGAAGCTCGTTATGACGGATGGCCGAGAGAGCATACCGATTGTTCTAAAAATATTCAAAAAACCGTTAAAAGATAAACATATATTGGAAATTGAAATGTACTCAAAGGCTTTTCATGTATTCAATGAAATTATGCCGAAGTTGTACTGGCTTGAAAATGTTAATAATAAAGAAATTTGGATGTTTACGGAATTTATACAACCTCTAAGGGGACAAATTAAACTGGCACCGCAGCATTTAGAGAGAATCATCCCTCTTGTGGCTGAATTTCATGCAAAAACTTTTGAAAAACGATTCCAGAAGCATTCACACCTCTTCGGCTCCTCTCTTCCTCATTTTGATTCAGATCAAAAGTCAAAAAAGAATGTGGAATTGATTGAAAAAACAAGGGAGTATCTTGATCTGGCAATGAAGGATAAAAATTTAAAAGAATTGGTCAAACCCAAGTATCGTGCTATCCAAAAAATTTTAAATAAGGGACCAGTTTTTTTTCCAGAAATATTTGAAACCGGACAATGTCTTATCCACGGCGATCTCCATGTCCACAATATTTGCATTAAAAACGGATGTGACTCGGAAGATTGGGACCTTCGATTAATCGATTGGGAGTCAATAAAATACGGACCATGCTGGTATGACTTGGTGGTTCTTGTTGAATTGTTAGTTGATTTCCGCTCGGATTGGCAAAAAAGAGAAGAAGAAATTCGAAATCGTTGCGTGCAAGTATATGTACAGGAAATGAAAAAACATGGAATAATCTTTCAAGAGGAGCCATTGAAGCTCTTAAAGAAGGCATATTTACAAAGGACTTTAGAAAAAAAACTGGCCAATCATTTACGAAGGTCGCTTGATGGCCAAAAGAGTGCATTATTAAAACGGTATTTAGAGAAGGTCGTCGTTTGGGGAAAAGAACTAGGTTTACTTTAAGTAGTGCAAAAATAAGCTAAAGGAGTGTATCCATGAAAGAGTATGAACGTACATGCATGGAAATTAGTAAAGTGAGTGGTGAAATCTGATGAAGGTACTAGTGACAGGGGGAGCAGGATTCATCGGATCTCATGTTACACAGTTATTAATCGAATTGGGATACGAAGTGTTGGTAGTGGATTATTTACAATCGGGTAATCGCGATACTGTACCTCTCCAAGCCCGTTTTTATAATGTGGATATTACCTCCTCGGAACTAGAACCGATCTTTGAAAAAGAGAAACCCGAGATTGTGATTCATCTTGCTGCTCAAGTAGATGTTACCCGGTCAATCGACAATCCTTTCGAAGATGCCAGCTCAAATATCCTCGGCACTATTCGATTACTTACCTGCTGCCATAAGTTCAACATAAAGAAATTAATTTTTTCATCCTCCTGT
Source organism: Neobacillus sp. NRS-1170 (assembly GCF_050468025.1). Lineage (NCBI taxonomy): Bacteria > Bacillati > Bacillota > Bacilli > Caryophanales > Bacillaceae > Neobacillus > Neobacillus sp. NRS-1170. The sequence goes on from NZ_JBITPF010000048.1 coordinate 7,143, forward strand.
GCCGTTTACGGTGAACAGAATAACTGCAGTGTAAAGGAGAACTTCCGCCCTAAGCCCCTCTCCTTTTACGGTATTTCAAAATACACTTCAGAATTATACATTCAGACTTTTAACAACCTTTATCAAATTCCCTACACCATTCTTAGATATGCTAATGTTTATGGTCCCCGTCAAACTCCAAAAGGGGAAGGTGGAGTCATCTCGACATTTTTCAATAAGGTTCTTAAGGGTGAAGCGCCCTTTATATTTGGAGACGGAGAACAGACTAGAGATTTCATTTATGTAAAAGATGTTTCCTTAGCCAATGTCCTATCCATTGATTATGGAACAAATGAAACCTTTAATATCGGCAGTAATACAAAAACAAGCATAAATGAACTATATCAAATGATTTCAGAAATTTCTTCGTGTAATATTCCACCTATTTCAATGCCCGAACGAAATGGTGATATTCGAAATAGTTGTTTGGATAATACCAAAGCGGCAAATCTTTTAAACTGGAAGCCATCCATTGACATACAGACCGGATTAAGGGAAACCTTCAATTATTATAAAACCGCTTTGTAATTTGCAAAGCATACCATCAAATCACTGGGGAGGTGAATGTTTTTGAAAGAATTTAAGGAACTCGTTAATAAAAATAACGGGAGAATTTCCACAAAGGCTTTAAAGGGTTACAAAATGATAGGGAAGGGGAATGATGGTTCAGTCTATCAGGTTTCAACTGACAAATGCGTCAAAATTTTTGTGAATGAAAAAACGCAAAAAGAAGAATTATTTGCCTATCAGATGGGGAAATCCTCTTCAGTTATTCCAAAACTCTTTGAATATGGTACAAATTATATTGTGATTGAGTATGTCAACGGCACTTCCCTTAAAGAATTCCTAAAAAAAGAGAAAAAGATTTCTGAAGCACTCGTAATAAAAATATTATTCATGTTGGATGAATTTAAAAGAATCAGTTTTACGAGACGTGATACACAGATTCGTCATATTTTATTGAATGATCATGGGGAAATTAAAGTAATTGACCTAAAGAGGGCATTTAACAGGAAAACGGAAGTGCCTTCAAGATTATTAAAAGATTTAGGTAAACTAGGATTTTTGGAAACATTTTTGAAGCATGTGAAAAAGCTCCGCCCTTCCCTATACAAAAAATGGAAGGAATGAATCGGTAAGCTGATTAATGACCTTATACGCCATAGTCAAATAAATTCCAAGGCAAAAGAAATTTGAGAGTTTTTATAGTAGTTATTAGGTTGCAATTATTGAAATGTTCACAGGTTATTAATAAATTCATTCATTTGAATGATTTTCATCATAAACAAAGTTGTTGGAAGATGATAAATTATCGCTATATTTAAGCTTTCCACCGCGAAGGAGTATACTTATGAGTGAAATGATAAATAACCGTGAACAACAAAGCGAACAAAACACAGAACGTATTATCATATTAAAAGAAATATTTAAGGGTCTTCATAACGGAAGAAATGTAGAAGAAGTAAAAGCGCATTTTAATGCTTTATTTGGAAAAGTGACCCTTGATGAAATTTGCCAGCTTCCGCATGAATTTCTCACAGACGATGGAATTTCAATCGCAGACGTCCATCGATTATATGCAGCTCACACTGAAATTTTTAATTGGTCGGTCGAGGAGGCGGCGGTATAAATGGTGTTAGAAATGCCTTAATTGAAAATAATCGTCTGTGACTTCATGTCGATTTAAGGGGTTTCGCAGGGAAATACGTTGACTAAGATTTTATCATTATTTTCCTGATCCCAATAATATTATAAAAGAGCTCCCTTGAAATTATGAAGAGACCTAGTTAAATAAGACAAAGGAAAAAGCACCCCCTGAATCGTATTTAAATAATACGTGACTCAGGAGGTGTTTTCTTATGGGAAAGAAAAATGCTTACTCAGAAGAAGTTAAAATGGCCGTTATTAAGATGAAATTGAGTGGTGAGTATTCAAACCGTGAAATTATGGATAAATTCGGAATAACCAATGTTACTCAGGTTAAACGGTGGATGCAGTGGTATCGTGAAGGGCAACAATATCGTTTAGCACAAGGGATAGGTAAACAATACTCTTATGGGAAAGGTTCTGAAGGATTATCTGAAAATGAACAATTAAAGAGAGAAAATGAGCATTTAAAGGCACAAATAGAGATTTTAAAAAAGTACCAAGAAATCGAGAGGAGTTGGTTCCAGGAGCTGTAGTCGCCTTAGTTGAAAAATTAAAAGATAAATATTGTGTAACTTTACTATGTCATTGCTTAGATATACCTAGATCTACTTTCTATAGGTGGAGGAAATGGGGGCAAAAGGTTAAAACTGAACTCGAAAAACAAATTATTGAAATTTGTAAACGTTATAAATTTCTAATTGGCCATAGGACAGTCAGAGCCTGGCTATTACGCGATTATAAGACGAAGGTCAATCGTAATACAGTACAACGGATCATGCAAAAAAATAACCTGCAATGCCGGGTAAAGCCAAAACGTAATAATAATATATCTGGCGAAATGAAGGTAGTCGTACCTAACCATTTGAATAGGAATTTTAAAGCCTCTAGACCAAATGAAAAATGGGTAACTGATATTACTTACCTTCCGTTCGGACAATCTATGTTGTATCTAAGCACAATCATGGATTTATATAATAATGAGATTATCGCATATCAAATTAGTACCAACCAAGATGTTTCCTTAGTAATAAATACTTTAAAAGACGCTGTAGAAGGTCGTGAATTGAATGGCTTAATACTTCATAGCGATCAGGGATCTCAATATACGTCCCACTCATTTCAAAGAATAGCAAAAGAAAAAGGCATTACCACAAGCATGTCCCGGAAAGGCAATTGCTTGGATAATGCCGTGATTGAATCCTTCCACTCCACCATAAAGTTGGAAGAATTCTACTCTCAAGGAAGAGAGTTTCTTACAAATTCTATTGTAATCGAAAGAGTTGAAAAATTCATCAATCATTATAATCAAACACGACTTCAGGCAAAATTAAACTACCTGTCCCCTATTGAGTTTAGGGAACAGGCAGCATAAACGGTGCTTTTTCATTGTCTCAATTTAATAGGTCAGTTCAATTAAGATTGGGAGCTTTTTATTTATCATTAGTATTTTTAATAATCTCTGTCTACCGTTTTTGAAAAAAGAATAACGTATTCTTTCACCTCAACATAATTTTGCTCCAATATAAAAAATAAAATAAAAATTTTATTTTTTACATACAACGCATTTAACGTAGCTTTAATAATATAAACCACCATAAAGCCCTAAATTGTTTCAACTTAGAGCTTCGTAGGAACACTGTTATGACTGATATTATAGTTATAACGGTCATAAATAATAAATTAAATAAAAAGTTAAATAAAGTTTTCAATAAGTGTCGAGTTTATTTAATTTGGTTAATCAAAAATTAAATAAGAAATTAAATAAACCTCAATCACCCCAATCAATATCCTCTTCTCTGATTGGTTCGCCTTTGCAAAAGTACTCATTATGCATTATCAGAAGAAACCTCAATCGCTGCTCATTATCCATCGTTTTAACCATTTCAAACAATTGTTCAGCAGTCATTCAGAACATCTCCTTATTGCTTGAACTCTTCAAAGACAACCTCAGCATCATCGTATTCTATGTATGATGGAAAGCCATCGAACAAGACTTCGTATGCTTGACCTTCATTATTAGGATTGTTAACAGCTCGAACTACCTCAAACTCTTCTCCGATCATGTAATTATACCAAAACAAATCATTCTGACATTTAACGACTCTTATCTTCGAAATATTTCCTCCCCTGTAAATAACTTCTAATGTAGGTTTACCATCTGTTAGTTCGTTTTTTGGGCATAAAATCCAAATTTTATTTCAACTTTGGTTTACAAATGAGATAGAGCAGATAGAAGTATGAATGAGGTGATAAGAATGCTACCAAATAAAAAAGAACTTAAGCAGCATTTACTAGACAAAATGACCAACCAAGATATTGCAAACATTTATGGAACTACTTTTCAAAAAATTCAACAACTCACTAAGAAGTACAATCTCAATCAAAACGAACTTAGAAAGACTGACAAGTTTATAGTTTACGAGCATCGGCATGATGATGAAGTTGTATATGTCGGTAGTGGAGTTTGGTATCGATGCAGAAGGTATACAAACAGAAGAAATCAAGAACATAAAAAGTTAATGGAAGAGGGGAAGCTGCAATATTAAATTGTGGCTGAATTTGATAATGAGGATGATGCAAGGAAATATGAAGCCGAGCTTATCAAGAATTACAAGCAGATCCAACAGGCTAGGTTCAATAAACAAGTCATTAACGCTTGACTATTCAGATAATAAGCTGCATAATAGTGAATAATCGTATGCTACGATTTTACTTAAAACTTAATGAACTGTTGATATTATTGTACTGGTGGCTTGGAAGCGAAGAGTCTTGACTCAAAATCGTGTTCCGTGAGGAGTGTCGGTTCGACCCCGACCATCGGTATCAAAAATGTAAATGAATCAAGACTTTCAGCGTAATTGTTGAAAGTCTTTTTATTTTTTATAAAAGTGCCGCTTTTGGCCCTGATAAATAATACCGAGTGAAAAAACGAATTAGATCCGATACAAAAAGGGCATTTCCTTATTAGGAACTACTCTATTAACATAATATTTTGTTTAATATCAGGTATTAGCTGCGTTTTTGTTGTTTGATAAAGCTTTAACAGTCATAATTATATCGGTCTCAAGTTGTTCATTTTTTTGTTCAATTCTTTTTCCGATAAAGAATACATCAACAAAGTTCCAAATAAATAATGTTGCCCATCCAAATAATAGCATTAGTATCGCTCGTCCGATATCACCTGAATAAAAACGGTGTCCAGCAAAAGTACCTAAGAAGAACCAAAGAGCATAAGCAATTCCCTTTGATTTTTGTTTTTTGCTCATTTCACTATTAACCATTGCAAGTTGTTCTGCCGATAAATCATTTTTCATCAATAGGTTATTCAATTTATGCCAACTCCTATGAGTTAAATTTTAATCCATTGAATTTCTCACAAGAACAATCAGATCTGATATTACAGAATGCTACACTAGTAGATAATAGTAAAAATAGGTATTTTTATCCGTAATAAATTCGATTTGGTCCTGAAAAACGGAATTAATAAAATGAATAGAAATTTATAGTACAAGAGGATTCCTACAAATGTAGGGTCCTTTTTTATTTGTTTTCTTTTAAAATAAAAATGTAATTCAGAAAATTGTAAATATTTATTAAAGGGGGTATCAAAAATGCGGTATGTCTTATCATCACTATTCTTTTGCAGCTTGCTCATGCCAGCTTTCTCAGCAAGTGCTGAATCGTCTTCAACATCTGAATCTTCCGGTAATGATTATCCAATTGTATTGGTACATGGGCTAACAGGATGGGGACGAGATGAATTGTTTGGCTTCAAATATTGGGGAGGCATGAATGACCTTGAACAATATTTGAATAACAGCGGACACAAAACGTATACTGCCGAGGTTGGACCAATTTCTAGTAACTGGGATAGGGCGGTGGAACTTTATTACTATATTACAGGTGGAACGGTTGACTATGGGGCTGCCCATGCAAAAGAGTTTGGACACGCAAGATATGGACAGACTTTTCCTGGCTTCTATAGCGAATGGAATGGTAAAAATAAGATTCACCTTGTTGGACATAGTATGGGTGGACAAACTATCAGAATGCTGACAGAGCTATTGGAAAATGGAAGCCAGTCTGAACAAGAATATTATAAGGCGCACCCTGAGGAAGGAATTTCTCCACTTTTTGAAGGGGGAAAGCATTGGGTTCATAGTGTTACCACGCTGGCTACACCGAATAATGGTTCTACGTATGCTGATGCAGAAACAGTAAAAACGCTTGTTAAAAATATGGTTACTGATTATGCTGCTGTAACAGGAGCTGGTGGCGAAAATATCGTTTATGATTTCAAGATGGACCAATGGGGATTGAAACGAAAACCAGAAGAATCCTTCCTTACTTATATGGATCGTGTCATGAATAGCTCAATCTGGACTAGTAAAGATATAAGTTCGTATGATTTAAACACTGTCGGAGCTGCTGAACTTAACAACTGGGTGAAAACCAATAAAGATGTATACTATTTTTCATATACTGGGGACGCCTCCTATAAAGGACTTTTGACTGGTCATTATTATCCGCTGCCAACCATGACTCCTCTGTTATGGGATTCAAGTCTGTTCATTGGCTCTTATACAAGAACAAACCCTGCACCAGTGATTGACAAATCTTGGTGGCAAAACGATGGTATTGTTAACGTGAAATCTTCCAAATATCCATTCGGACAGGCAAATAAATCATTTGACGGCACGATTCAAAAAGGAGAATGGAACTACTATCCCGTCCAATACACATGGGATCACTTCGATTTTGTTGGATTAAGTGAAGCTCATGTTATTGGAATTAGACAAATTAATGACTTCTATTTAAATATCGCCAATCAACTCCATGGACTTCCAAAATGAGTTAATTTCATTGACCAAGAGCAAGTAATAAGAGGGGATGCGGTAAATGAAATGGCCTTTCATTGCCCGAGAACCCAAAAAATGAGGACTCAGGGTCAATGAAAAAAATTTGATTGACCGGATACCAAAATAAACTAGGTGTTCGGTTAATCAAAAGACCATACTTACTACGACATAAAATGAATTATTAATATACTGATAATATCTAGACAAATATATAAAATACTGTTATAATTATTTTCGTCGTTGAAAACATATGCGGGTGTAGTTTAGTGGTAAAACCTCAGCCTTCCAAGCTGATGTTGTGGGTTCGATTCCCATCACCCGCTCCAATTTGGGCCTATAGCTCAGCTGGTTAGAGCGCACGCCTGATAAGCGTGAGGTCGATGGTTCGAGTCCATTTAGGCCCATCATATCGTTTTAGAGAAACCGAACAATTTTTGTTCGGTTTTTTTGTGTCTTTGGGGAAAATAAATCGAAGAAATGGATCATTATGTGGAGGTACATGAAATGCCAGAACTTCCGGAAATGGAAAACTATAAAATCCTGTTAAACGAAAGGATAGCTGGTCAGGTTATTACCGATGTACAAGTAAACAGGGAAAAATCAATTAATCTTAATCCTACACTATTTATCAATACCGTTAAGCAGCAAAAAGTGCTCAATATAAATAGGCGTGGGAAGCATTTGCTTTTTCAACTGCAAAATGGACAAATCCTTCTTTTGCATTTAATGCTCGGAGGCTGGATGTTTTATGGATCTGAAGCGGACAAACCAAAACGAACGGTTCAAATCCGGTTATCGTTCGGGCAAAATCATTTGTATTTTATCGGTTTAAGACTAGGATATCTTCACCTCTATAATCAATCAGAAGTCGAAAAGGAGCTTTCCCATTTGGGCCCCGAACCATTGTCAAACGATTTCACCGTAAATGACTTTTTATTAAGAATCAATAAAAAACATGGTCGCTTGAAAACAGCGATGCTGGATCAAGAATTCATAGCTGGTATTGGCAATTGCTATTCTGCTGAAATATGCTTCCATGCAAAGATCTTACCATCAAAAGATATAGATGATATTAACGAAATGGGACGAGGACAGTTATACCAATCTATGAAATTCGTCCTTCAGGAAGCCCTAAAACATGGTGGATATCTTGAAAATCCATTTTATACTGGCGACAAGTTAACTGGAAGCTTTTATAAAATACGCAAAGTTTACGACAGAAAAGGTGGGACATGTATAAGGTGTGGAGCGATAATCATCGAAGAAATGATTTCTTCAAGGAAAACCTTTTATTGTCCTAATTGTCAGAAATAGATCCCGCGATCAATAGCGGGAAATTTTTTTAAAAAAATAATCAAAATATTTAAAATAAATAGTTTTCTATTTTGTCAAAAAAAAGTATAAGTTATTGTTTCGATTTTGCATCAAATGTAATATACTATATACAAATAAGTATAACACATTTAAAATTATCCTATAAAATAAGATACCTAATGGAAAAGTGAGGGGGTGTTAATGATTAAACTAACGAAACGCCAAGATGAGATTCTTGAAATTGTTAAGCAGAATGGACCTATAACAGGGAAGGAAATAGCAGAGAAATTATCTTTAACCAGGGCAGCATTACGGCCGGATCTCGCTATCTTAACTATGTCAGGAAACTTGGATGCAAGACCAAGAGTCGGTTATTTCTTTAATGATAATTATGAAGTTAAGCTCCAAGCTAAGGAATTTATCCATCAAAAAGTGACGGATTACAAAGCACATCCAATTGTAGTTGAAAAATCGACCTCGGTTTACGACGCTATAGTCCAATTATTTTTAGAGGATGTTGGTACCCTGTATGCCGTAGATACAGAAGGGCATTTGGCTGGAGTGATTTCCCGTAAAGATTTGCTTAGAGCATCATTAGGAAACAGGAATCTTCATGAATTGCCGGTCAGTGTCATCATGACGAGGATGCCGAATATCATCACCATTAATCCTGATGAAACTCTGCTTGAAGCAGCGAAAAAAATGATAAATAACCACATAGACTCCTTACCAGTTGTTAAGGAAGAGCAAAACAATACATATTTGCTAGTGGGACGAATTACAAAAACGACAATTACGAAAGCCTATTTGGAAATTATGGAAGAAAAATCACACTAAGGGGAGAGGCTGCCATTTTGGTCCAGAAAGAGGTTGTCTATGTAGTTTCTGACTCAGTAGGGGAAACGGCTGAGTTTGTAGTAAAAGCAGTGGCAACACAATTTAACGGAGGACAGGTTGAAATCCGCCGCAATTCCTATGTCGATGACTTTGAGGATATTGAAGATGTCATCATGCTGGCGAAACGAGGTCACTCCATTATTGCGTATACCATTGTTATTCCTTCTTTAAAGGAATATATCGATCGACGTGCTTCCGAAGAAGGTATATTAGCAGTTGATTTGCTCGGTCCCTTGATGAATGCATTTGCAACAAGGTTCAATAAGCAGCCGCATCACCGTCCAGGGTTAATGAGAAAGCTGGATGAGGAATATTTCAAGAAAATTGAAGCGATTGAATTTGCCGTAAAATATGATGATGGCCGTGACCCAAGGGGGATTACCAAAGCTGATATAGTCCTAATTGGAGTTTCAAGGACCTCCAAAACACCTTTGTCGATGTATTTAGCTCATCAGCGCTTTAAGGTCGCGAACGTACCCTTAGTTCCAGAAGTACCGCCGCCAGATGAATTGTTTCAAGTTCCGCGGAAAAATTGTATCGGCTTAATCATTTCACCAGATAAATTAAACGAAATTCGCAAGGAGCGCTTAAAGGCTTTGGGGCTCGGCTCGCAGGCAAATTATGCAAGCTTCCAGCGAATCTTAGACGAACTCGATCATGCTGAAAAAATTATGAAGCGGGTTGGCTGTCCGATCATTGACGTTTCAAATAAAGCAGTGGAAGAAACTGCGGGTTTAATTTTAGAAGTGTTGAAAAAAGAGAGGAGCTTTTAATCATGGAGAAATTCGTTTACTTATTTCAAGAAGGTAATGGCGATATGAGAGAATTGCTAGGTGGAAAAGGAGCAAATCTAGCGGAAATGACCCGGATTGGTTTACCAGTGCCGTATGGCTTTACGATTACGACGCAAGCATGTAATGCCTACTATGAAGCTAGCAAAACCATCCCAACAATCGTAGAAAAGCAAACTTTAGAAGCTCTTACTCGTTTAGAAGAAAAAATGAGCAAAAAATTAGGTGACCCGCAAAATCCATTACTAGTATCTGTTCGTTCTGGATCTGTTTTTTCAATGCCTGGGATGATGGATACCATATTAAATCTGGGAATGAATGATGAAACAGTTGTAGGGATGGCGAAATTAACCAACAACCCACGTTTTGCTTATGATTCATACCGCCGTTTTATTCAAATGTTTAGCAATGTCGTTCTTGAAATCGATACGTATTTCTTCGAACAATTTCTAGAAGAAACCCGCGAGCAAAAAGGCTATTCCTCTGACCCTGAAATGACCGCAGAAGACTGGCAGGAGGTTATTGCCGGGTACAAAGGAATTGTTAAAAAGCATACGCGAAAAGACTTCCCACAAAATCCAAAAGAACAGCTTTTCCTTGCCATTAATGCCGTATTTAACTCTTGGAATAACCAAAGGGCGATTGTATACCGCCGCCTCAATAAAATTCCTGATCATCTTGGAACTGCTGTTAATATTCAAAGTATGGTGTTTGGCAACATGGGCGAGGATTCTGGAACAGGCGTAGCGTTCACAAGAAATCCGTCAACGGGTGAGCATGTGCTGTATGGCGAATACTTAATTAATGCCCAAGGTGAGGATGTGGTGGCCGGAATCCGTACACCGCAGCCGATTGCCACTTTAAAGGATGAAATGCCTGGGGTTTACAAGCAATTTGCTGATACCTGCAAACGTTTAGAGCAGCATTATAAAGAAATGCAGGATATTGAATTTACGGTTGAATGCGGAAAGCTCTTCATTCTGCAAACCCGTAACGGAAAGCGTACAGCTCAAGCGGCGATTCGAATTGCCGTTGAAATGGTAGAAGAGGGTATCATTGATAAGAAAACAGCACTGCTTCGTGTCGATCCCGATCAATTAAATCAATTGCTGCACCGCCGTATTGATGACAAATTTGAAAAAAGAATTTTAGCAAAGGGCTTACCGGCCTCGCCAGGAGCGGCAACAGGGAAGGTAGTCTTTGATGCCGATGAAGCAGAAGCTTTGGGTAATGATGGGAAAAAAGTAATTCTCGTTCGTCCAGAAACAACTCCTGATGATATTCATGGAATCGTAGCTTCTCAAGCGATTTTAACAAGCCGCGGAGGAATGACCAGCCATGCAGCTGTTGTTGCACGCGGAATGGGGAAAGCCTGTATTTGCGGCTGTGAAGCGTTGAAAATTGATTTAAAAGCCAAACAATTTACGGTTGGTGAAACCGTCGTTAACTATGGCGACATTATTACCATCGACGGCTCAACGGGTGAAATTATGCTCGGAGAAATTCCAATGATCGACCCTGAGCTTTCAGATGAGTTCCAGCTGCTGCTAACTTGGGCCGATCAAGAACGAAAACTAGGTGTTCGAGCTAATGCTGATAATCCAGAGGATGCAAAGAAAGCATTTGAATTTGGGGCAGGCGGAATTGGGCTTTGCCGTACGGAACATATGTTTATGGATTTGAAGCGGATTCCAATTGTTCAAAAAATGATATTAGCGGAGCATTACAGTGAAAGAATGGAAGCATTAGATGAGCTTCTGCCAATGCAGCAAGGCGACTTTGAAGGGATTTTTGAAGCGATGCAAGGCTTCCCGGTAACCATCCGTTTACTAGATCCGCCATTACATGAATTTTTACCAGATAAAGAGGAACTTTTAGTAGAAGTGACGAAGCTGCAAATTTTAGATCCGCAATCACCTGAATTAAAGAAAAAAGAACTATTGCTTAAAAAAGTTCGTCAATTAGATGAATTCAATCCAATGCTCGGTCACCGCGGCTGCCGCCTTGGTATGATCCATCCGGAAATTTATGATATGCAAGCGAAGGCGATTTTCTATGCAGCTGCAAAGCTTTCAGAAAAAGGTATTGAAGTACAGCCGGAAATCATGATTCCTCTTGTTGGCCATGTGAATGAATTAAAGCAGATGCGCCAGCTGGTTATTGATGCGGCTGCTAAGATTCAAGAGGAAACAGGGAAAACGTTCCAATATACAATAGGAACGATGATTGAAATCCCTCGTGCTGCTTTGACGGCTGACCAAATTGCTGCGGAAGCGGATTTCTTCTCTTTTGGAACGAATGATTTAACACAAACAACCTTCGGGTATAGCCGTGATGATGCCGAAGGTAAATTCCTGCAGGCATATATAGAAAACAAAGTACTGCCAGAAAATCCATTTGCAGTACTTGACCAGGATGGTGTTGGTAAGCTTGTTGAAACAGGTGTAAAGCTTGGCCGCAGCACAAAGCCATCGTTAAAAACAGGAATCTGTGGTGAGCATGGCGGTGAAAAGAGCTCGATTGATTTCTGCTACCGCACAGGCTTAGACTATGTCAGCTGTTCGCCATACCGTGTGCCTCTTGCAAGATTGGCAGCTGCACAGGCAACAATTCGTCATGAGTTGAATAAAGAAGAGGTTTATACAACAGCTTAACTCTAATTTAGGACGGTTACCTTGAAAGGTACCGTCTCTTTTAATGGGATTATACTTTTATTTTCTGCTTATACTAAAAAAAATCATGGAAAAGGGAGTAATGATATGGGGGCAATCGAACGTAACGGGTACCGGTTTGTACCAGAGTATAGTATCATTCAACAAAATGGAGCTATACATGTTTACAACAGAGATCATTTCATAGAGGAAATTCAATTTCAGTTTTCTGGAAAATTTCCTGAACTAGATCAAATCGAGGACTTAGTAGACCGATATTGCGATTTACATAACATTTGACGGAACGCTTGTTCGGTAAAGAGAAAAATGCTATAATTAAAAATGCAATAGAATTGAATTTCTCAAGGGTGGGCGGCACACTTCCGATTGGAAGGAGGTGATGCTTTTGACAGTTTTTCAAGCATTGATGTTAGCTATTTCCTTTGCTAGTCTCATTGTCACGGTTCTGTCGTTCCACAAAAAAAAATAATCCACCCTTGAGCCGGCAAGCATAAGCGGTGGATTACTGCCTTATATGCCGATTCCCCTGAGGGAAACAGCTATTGCATGACCGAGTCGTCTAGTCATGCTCGGTCTTTTTTACTATATGAGATTCTATACTAACATTATACATAACTTCTTAGAAAAAAGAAATATTGAGGTGAGAACGAAATGAGTAAATTAATAACCATTTATCCTCAAGCGATTGAACATACAAAAATGAAAGTATATGAAGATATTGATCGATATTTGGAAACGAAGGAATCGGTGCCAACCTTTGAGCAGTATCTAAGCGACCGCAGCCACTATCTTGAACAGCTTTGGATCAATGTTTGGCTTAATAAATCCACGAATGATGTTCCAAAGAACGAAAAGAAACAATTTTTAAGTGAAAAAGGGTTCGAGGTTCAAGGGGTGGACCGCAAATTAATCAACAAGCTTTTTCGTGATGAAATGAGGACCTATCAGCCTTTTGATGTTATGTCATGGGTAAAAGAAAGCTTTCAAAATCAAGAAGAGGAATGGATCAAACGTTACCAGACTGCCATGGAAAATTTTCTGCATAGAGAAAAACTACAGCAGTTTGAAGAACAGAAACTGTACATTCAAAAAGAAATCGAAGAAGAAGCTGCTCTTATTTTGGAAGAGAAATATCAACTTTTTTACTTATATGTCCGACACTTTGTTGCAAAACAGCTACAAGCAGATATAAAAAGCAATGTGAAGTTTAAATCTGTAGATACGTTAGCACTTGAAGAAAAATTAGAGGATGAAGGTGCCTTTAACCCAGCGGAATATACAACTGTGGCATCTTTTTTTGAAGAATTAACCGGTGATATCCACAAAACTTTAAATTGGGGCAGAAGCTATTTTGAGTATCAAACGTATTTTTACGTATATGAAGGGCTGATCTCTGAATATCTTTCAGAGTTGATTCCCCAAAAAGTATTAGGTGAGTTACCTGGCCAACTGAAGGAAGAGTTTTTGGAGTCCTTTCACGAACCATTAACACCTTCCTTTGTAAAAGGAAGTATAACAGAGCTTCTTTATGATGTGGAAGGCTATTTTATTGAGGATATTCAGGACGAATACCTATCGGATCTATTGAAAATAGCAGAAATCCCATTTGATGTTTCGTTGCATCAGGAAATGTTCGAAAAAGATCTCAATGAAAGGGAAAGAAAGCAAGCCGAGGAACAAGCGGAATTAGAGCGGAAAAAAGCAGAAGAAGAACGGATGATGAAGGACATCTTTGGAGCAGAGTATGATCCATCCCTACAAAGACACGCACGCTATGTACTGCATATCGGTGAAACGAATACTGGTAAAACGCATCATGCCCTAGAAAAAATGAAAGAGGCAAATAGCGGTTTGTATTTAGCTCCACTTCGCTTACTTGCCTTAGAGGTGTATGACAAATTAAATGCCGAGGGTACTCCTTGCTCTTTGAAAACGGGTGAGGAGGAAAAAATCATTCCAAATGCCAATCACATTTCCTGCACGGTAGAAATGTTTCATGAAAAGGAATTTTATGAAGTCGTAGTCATTGACGAAGCACAAATGATTACCGACAAGGACCGTGGTTTTTCTTGGTATAAGGCTATTACTAAAGCCAATGCAGAAGTGGTACATATAATTGGAAGCAGAAATTCCAAAACGATGTTACTGGAGCTCTTGGGTGCTTCAGATATAGAGATTCATGATTACAGCCGTGATACTCCGCTGGATGTAGAGTCAAAAGAGTTTCATATTAAGCATGTTAAAAAGGGGGATGCACTTATTTGTTTTTCAAGACGGCGCGTTCTTGAAATGGCCTCTCGTCTGCAAAATGATGGCCATTCTGTGAGTATGATTTATGGAAGTATGCCGCCTGAAACCCGGAAAAAGCAAATCGAGCAATTTAATAAAGGAAAGACAAAAGTTATTGTAGCAACAGATGCGATTGGGATGGGGCTGAACCTGCCGATTCGTCGGATTGTGTTTTTAGAAAACGAAAAATTTGACGGAACAAGAAGAAGAATTTTAACTTCACAAGAAGTAAAGCAAATTGCCGGGAGGGCAGGCCGGAAAGGAATCTATAACGTCGGAAAGGTTGCTTTTACTAGTGATATTAAAAAAATGAGGAATTTATTGCTTCAGGAGGATACTCCTGTTCATACCTTTGCAATTGCGCCAACCAGTTCTGTGTTTGAACGATTTCAGCGCTATTATCGCGATCTGGGGACCTTTTTTGAACTGTGGGGGAAATTTGAAAGTCCTAAGGGTACAAAAAAGGCTTCATTGTCAGAGGAACGGATGCTTTATGAAAAGATTGCTGGTACTGAAATTGAAGCGCGACTATCATTAACCGATTTATACGGCTTTTTACATCTGCCTTTTGCAAAAAATGAACCTGTACTTATTAACCAATGGGAAAATACGATGCACGCCATTATCCAGGGGAGAGAGCTGCCTGAGCCGATTGTTAAGGAGAAAAGCCTGGAGGAACTAGAGCTTAGCTATAAAGCTGTTGGTCTTCATCTATTATTTTTATACCGATTAGGAGAGAGGACTGAAACAGTTTATTGGGAACGGCTGCGGGAGGAAATCAGTGATTTGGTGCAGGAACGGCTAAAAACAGATATCAAAAAATTCGTTAAGAAATGCAAAAACTGCGGAAAAAAACTGCCGTGGGATCATTCCTTTCCAACCTGCGATGCCTGCTATCGAGCAAGGTACAAAAAATATTGGTATGATGATGATTTTTAAAAGGCCTGAGAGAGGCCTTTTTTATTTGTGTTTAAATGCTAAAAGTCCCAGTATGATGAACACTTAACAATCTTTTTTACTATATTCGACATTCCAAATAATTTCCAAATCAGGTATTTTGAAGCTTTTTATTTACTAATTATTCTGATAAATTTGAATTCTACTAAATATATAGGGGTGTTGAGAGTGATAAAGGTTCTATCAAAATCAGCTTTTGCTTTAGCGATGGCCGGAAGTCTTGCATTTACTGGCTTCCAAACTAGCGATATACCAGCAAAGGTAACAAATGCAAAGAGTACATATGAATTAAGCCTTGCTCATTATGTTGGGGCTTCACCCGAACTTGCGGCTAAGGCAAAAGAATTAGGAAAAGATTTATCAAAAGTGGACCCTGCTGAAAAAGTAGCCGATCAAAACGGGACTAAATTTGAGCAAGCCGGTGATAACCATATGAAATATCAATCAGCAACAGGTGATGTACCTGTACTGGTAATTTTAGCAAAGTTTAAAGAAGGTGATGAGCCAAAAGGCGACGTTCCTGGCCAGGTCCCTCCCAAGTATTTTGAGGATTTAATATTTGGTGATCAATATGATCCTTACCAATTAGATGAGTTTAAACAGTATGCAGAATTTAATGGTCAAAAGGCTCCAACTGATAGCACCATGCAAAATATTTACAAGGAATCTAGTTATGGAAAAGTCACACTAGTAAAGAAAGATAATACAGACTTAGTTTGGGTCGAACTGCCTAAAGGTGCGTCCTACTATTTAGATCAGGATGGGAAATACGCTGAGGGAGGTAAGTATGTCAATGGTAACGTAAATGGAGACGCCCATAATGGGGAATTAGTTACGGATCTATTTAAAGCAGCTGATAGTGTAGTAGATTATTCAAAATATGCGGTAAAAGGCCAAGTTCCAAACGTCTTTATTGTCCATGAAGGAACCGGTGCAGAATTCAGTGCCGACCCGGCGCAAATTTGGTCACATAAATGGAATGCTTTAAGTGCGGAATATTATGGAAAGTACTATGAGACAGGCTTCTTTACGCCAGACGTTAATAAAGACGGAAAAGTTTCATCAAGTGAAATGAGCACTTGGCAGTCGAATTTCATAAAAGAACATACCCTTGACGGTGTATTAGTGAACAACTACAATATCCAGCCAGAAATTGGCGGAAACGTTGCTGGATACAATGAAGCAACAGGTGGTTATGATGAAGCTTCGAAAACAGGTCCATTCCCTGGTCAGGCAGGTGTGTTTGCCCATGAATTTGGACATGCTTTAGGATTGCCAGACTTCTATGATACTGTCTACACATCAGAGGGAGCTGGAAACTATTCAATGATGTCTGGCGGTTCTTGGATGAGATACCCGAATGCGGCAGCTTATTCTGGTAACTCACCAGTTCATTTTGACCCATATTCAAAAATCTTCCTTGATTGGGCTTCCCCAATTGTCGTTAAACCTACAGACGGAGTCCAAACCATTACTTTGCCGCCAGTTAATGAGGCTAAATCAACCAATGGAATTGTGAAAATGGAAGTACCTGGTTCAAACGGAACAGAATATTTCCTATTTGAAAATGTTCAGCAGAAAGGATTTAACAAAGGTCTAATTCGTGAGGGAGCAGATGCACATGGATTACTAGCATGGCATGTGGATGAAAATGTCCTATCACTCTATCAAACAGCCGGCTTCCGTCCGAACAATGTCGAAAACTGGATGAACAAACGCTTCCAATTTAACCAATCCCAAACGGCAAGCAACGGAACTGTCGTCACACACTACGGATTATCAGTGGTGCAGGCTGACGGCCAGTATGATTTAGAAAAGAATGTGAACCGTGGAGATGCGGCAGACTTTTTTAAGACTGGCAGCAAGCTAACACCAGTTTCCGGTAACGTTCATTCGGGATCTTACTACTTCTGGAAGGGCTTCAGCTCAACACCTGCAGATTCCGGAATCCATGTCACAGATATCACAGAAAATGAAGACGGATCAATTACAGCAAAATTCTACTATAACTTTAATGAATCTCAAAAGTAAAAAGAGAGCTTCTGTTCTTTCGTAAATTGGAATAAAGGCATTCTCCTGAGCCAACAAACAGAAAAAATCTACCTTAGCCGGTAGATTTTTTTTGTCATGATTATTTTCTCCAAAGGGAAAAATGACCATTAATTCCTTATTAATGAAATAATTGATAAAATAAGTCTATGAATGTTTTTTAGGAAAGTGAAGTGTTAAAAATGCAGCTATTATTAACAGTGAAAGGCACCGATGCTGAAGTGGTGTCCCATTTGTTAGCCAAAAATCCTAAGAACCTCTATGAACGAGGTGAAAAAGGATTGAACGTTCGAATTGTTTATCCCAGATTCTCGCCAGAAGAGGTTCAAGTGTTAATCTATGTTAAGCCAGACCCAATTGAATTAGTGAAAAATTCACCTGACCTTTACGATATCACCCATTACATAAATGATCGCGAATTTGCTGCGAGCAGTATTTTTGTTTCCTCCATCCGTAAGGCTTTAGGAACAGCGTTAAATGGGAAGCCGAAAGATGAATATGAAGTTTGGGTGGAGCATCCGTTTGAAATGGAACTGGCATTTGGCCCGATTGCTTCTGACTTACGGGATCAGGAAATTGAAGCATTATTTGAGCCAATTGGTTATCGGGTTGAGGTTGAACGTTCTCAAAGCTTTATACGTGAAAAAAGCTCCGCCAGATTTATTAAATTAAATGGCAAACAAACCGTTCAAATGGCATTAAGGCATGTTTCCATTCTCATTCCGGTGATGGATAACTATAAACATTATTTTATCGATGAAAGGGAAATTGAAAAGCTGGACCGTTATGGAGAAGGTTGGTTAGCATTACACCCATTAAAAGCATTAATTTTAAAGCGCTCTTTACGCTTTCAAAACATGATTTCCCAATCTAAATTCTATGAAAAAGAAATGTACGCTGCAAAAAGGGATGAACCATCAAAAATTCGGTTAAATGACCTTCGCTATGAAGCAATCCTAAATTATGTCAAAGCATTAGAAAAAAAAGAATTTATTGTCGACCTGGGGGCAGGTGAAGGAAAGCTTTCGGTTCAAATAGGATTTGTGGATGGAATAAAAGAAATCCTTTCCGTGGAGCCATCCAATAAAGCGCGTCTAAGAGCTATAGAAAGGTTTGAACTGGCAAAAGGAAAGCATGGATTTTTGGAGCCAATTTCAGTTACAGGCTCATTATATTATTATGATGATCGCCTTAGCAATAAGGATGTTATGATTTTATGTGAAGTGATCGAGCACATCAATGAACATCGGCTGCCTAAAATATTCAAAACCATCCTTAAAGATTATCGGCCAGGCGTGCTGATTGTGACTACCCCAAACCAGGAATACAATGCTGTTTATGAAATGAAGGAAGAAATGAGACACGCTGACCATCGTTTTGAGTGGACTAGAAAAGAGTTCAAGAGAAATTGTGAGGATTGGTCGAGTCCGTTTCCATACCAATTGAGTTATCAAGGAATAGGTGAGGAGCATCCAACCTATGGCCACCCAACACAAATGGCAATTTTCACTAGAAAGGGGGATGGGCACTCATGACAAAGATATATTTACCATACGCAGGCATCGTCTTACTAGTCGGACCATCAAATAGCGGCAAGACGACGTTATTAAACCGGTTAGTGAATGGAAAAAGCATTCTATCCTCCGAGGTGATAAGCTCAGACCAATTTCGTGTCCTCGTTAGCGATGTTGAATTTATTAATTGGAATCAGCGGCCAAAGGATGAATCAGATGCCCTCTATGATGAATATTTTCGCATCTCAAACGAAGCTTTCGATACAATGGACTACTTGATAGGGAAGCGGTGTTGTTTAAATAAATTAACGATTATTGATGCTACCCATTTAAAAGAAGACGATCGTGAACGCTATATACGCATGGGCAAGAAATATCATGTTCCCGTAGTAGCGATTGTTTTCAATGTTTCAGAAAAAGAGCTCCTAACACGTGATGAGCATCGTGATAATCCACGCGGAAAGAATCGTATCAAACAGCAATATCAGCAATTTAAACGGACCTTTAGATTTATAAAAAAAGAAGGCTTCCATCGAACATATATCTTAAATGAAGCAGAACTCAAGGATCTTGAGCTAGGGCGTCAGCAGAATTCATTGCTTGTGAACCTTGGAAATGGCATTGATTTTATCGGAGATATTCACGGCTGCTATGAGGAATTTATGGAACTATTAGAAAAACTGGGTTATAAAGAAAATACAGAAGGGTATTATGTACATCCTGAGGGACGAAAGATATTATCTTTAGGTGATGTTATGAGCCGCGGACCACGTTCATTGGAAACCTTGCAATTTTTCAATAAACATGTGGGAGCGGGGCTCGCCTATATGATTGACAGTAACCATGGCTGGAAGATTGCCCGGTGGCTCGATGGCCGCAGTGTAAAGCTTGCGCATGGGGATGAAAAGCTGGCTGCTGAATTTGCAGAATATGAAAAAACATTTGGAAAAGAAGCTTCTGACCAATTAAAGAATGAATTCAAAGAATTACTATTAGCAGCCAAATCGCATTTAATCATTGAAAAAAAAGGAGTAAAGGTTGCGGTCGCCACACATGCGGGAATAAGAGATCATTATATTGGCAAACAATCGCAGCGGATTTCTGATTTTTGCAGATATGGTGATTCAGATGGTCTCGATGAAAATGGTAAGCCAATCCGCAAAGATTGGACCATCGGTCATCAATCTAGTGAATTAATTATCTGGGGCCATGATCCCAAACCACAGCCGCTGCGTGTCAATAATACCCTGAATATCGACCAAGGTGTAGTGTTTGGGGGCAGGTTAACAGCTTATCGTTATCCGGAAAAACAATTTGTATCCGTTGAGGCAAAGCAGGATTATGCCAATGTTCCGGACAATCCACTTCGTGAATGGGAAAGAAAACGGCTCTCATCTCCGAACCTTGGCAAATTTATCAATGGCTTTTCTGTGTTAACCGAGCAAATGGGGGAGATAGCCATTTACAAAGAGGGAATCAAATCCGCCTTGGATGACCTTTCCCATTACACATTACCTCTTGAGGAAATCATTTATCTGCCGCCGACGATGAGCCCTACACCAAAACCATCAAGTTTAGAAGGGTACTTGGAGCACCCGTTGGAAGCCTTTGAATACTATCAGGCCAATGGCGTGGACACGATGGTTGTGGAGAAAAAACATATGGGCAGCCGTGGGATATTGTTTCTATTTAAAAATAAGGAAGCAGCCCAGGAGTACATTGGCAGGGAATCATTAGGGGCTATTTATACAAGGACAGGTAGGGCTTTTTTTCAAAAAGAACTGGAGGCACAAATTCTTGAGGTATTGAATAAAGACCTCGCTGGCTATTTTGAAAAATACAACACCGACTTCGTTTTGCTAGATGCGGAAATCCTTCCGTGGAATTTAAAAGCAAAAGAGCTAATCATGAACCAATACGCACATGTTGGCGAAATGGCACTGTTTGATAGAAATAAATTAAGGGCCGGTCTGCAAATGGCATATGATAATGGTAAAGACGTTGGTTACTGGCTGCGAGAAACAGATGAAAAGATAGGAAGTGCAGTTGTTTTTAATGAGGTTTATCAAAAATACTGCTGGGAAACAGAAGGCTTAGAAGGAATTCAAATCGCCCCCTTTCATACATTAGCCTACAGCACAGAGACATTTTTCAATAAGCCGCACACCTGGCATATGGAAAAAAATAAAGAATATAGCGAGTTATCCTCTTTGTTCGTAGAAACAGAGTACCGGGTCGTAACGGATGAAGATTCTATGAAGGCCGCGATTCAGTGGTGGGAGGATATGACAGAAGATGGTCATGAAGGCTTTGTGGTAAAACCGGAGTCGTTTGTGGTGCGTAATAAAGGGAAGCTTTTGCAGCCAGCCATCAAAGTCAGGGGCCGGAAATACTTGCACATCATTTACGGGATCGATTACTTGGAGCCTGAGAATTTATCTCGGTTAAAGCTCCGCAAACCTGGTAAAAAACAAAGGAATGCATTAAAGGAATTCGCACTAGGTGTTGAAGCGGTAAATCGTTTTGTCAAAAGAGAATCTTTGGAGCGATATCATGAATGTGTATTAGGGGTATTGGCATTCGAGGCGGAGCCGATTGATCCTAGATTATAAGAATAAAAGAGCATCGGTCTTTGAAAACCGATGCTTTTTATTAAATTCCTATTTTACAACCTGATTTAAAAAGTTAAGTGTTCGTGCAAAGGCATCACGAGCATGAGTGACGTGATAAGTTGGGTTCGTATCATTAAAGAATGCGTGTTTTGCATCAGGATAAATGACCACTTCGAATGATTTTCCGTTCTTTTTCATTTCTTCCTCAAAAGCTGGGACTAAATTCGTAATATTTGGGTCCTCCCCGCCATAAAAACCAAGTATAGGGCAATTAATATTTGGAATTCCCTGCTGAGGCGGCCGGCCATAAAACACAACCGAACCGGAGTGTTGGAGGTCTAAAGTCGCTAATACCGCTGAGAGGGCCCCGCCCATACAAAAACCAACAGAAGTTACTGGCATTCCTTTTGATTTTTCAAATGAAGTTCTGGCATAATCAGCCGTGTCTGTTAAAATTCCAGCTAAGGACTGGGATTTCGAAGGATTTAACAAGCCAAATAATCCATTTAATGTCAATCTGAGGTTTTCCTGACGTGATGAAGGCTGCTGTAGGATTTCGGTTTCCCGCTCATCCGGATTGAACCAGGAAGAATGGGGAATTGAATGTAAAAATTCTTTCGCATCCTCTAACCGTTCAGCACTTAGTTCTTCAGGCCGGACCCCTTCAATTGCAAATAAATCTGGAGCAATGGCTACATAACCAGCAGCGGCAAACCTTTGTGCTACTTCTTGGATATGTTTGTTTACTCCCCAGATTTCCTGAATGATAATAACGGTAGGGCGCAATTCAACTGCAGGCCCGATGGAAGCAAAATATGCCCTGCACTTGCTGTTTTTTCCGTCAAAAGTTTTCCATTCCGTATGTACGGCCATGATTAGTCACCTCACAAAAAATATCTTTCCTCCTAAATATAGGAGAAATATTATAAATTATCCACTTTTTAATCAATTTTTCATCTTTTGGGACATTTTGGACAAACTTATAGAAAAAAGGGAAGGCTGGAAAGAGTTTGCTTAATAAATGTAAGGTAATTTTATTTATGATGTTATCGGTAACAGTTGCTTATAATCAGCCTGTTTTTGCAAATGAAAACACCTCTTCTTTGAGAAGCCAAATTGATCAACTTCTATCTACTGACCCTGCATTGCAAGGGGCCATGGCTGGTATAAGCATTCGCTCTGCTGCAAATGGGACAATACTTTATCAGCATCAAGGTGATGTAAGGCTGAGGCCGGCCTCGAATATGAAGCTATTAACAGCAGCAGCTGCACTCAGCGTTTTGGGTGAAGACCATACTTTTTCGACGGAAATATATGCTGACGGCCCAGTGAAAAAGCATACACTTAAAGGAAATTTGTTTTTAAAAGGAAAAGGTGATCCGACACTTTTAAAAACAGATTTCGATAAGATGGCAGAAGCGATTCAAAAACTAGGAATCAAAAAAATAAAGGGAAATTTAATAGGGGATGATTCTTGGTACGATGATGTACGTTATTCACTTGATCTGCCCTGGAGTGACGAAACCGCCTATTACGGTGCGCAAGTATCAGCTCTTACTGCTTCACCGACAACAGACTATGATACAGGGTCTATTAAAGTGGAGATTCGGCCTGGAATCCATAGATGGGACAAACCAAAAGTGAAAATCACCCCGAAAACGGACTATGTGAAAATAGTAAACAAGGCAATTACAGTGCAAGAGGATGGGAGAAAGAAACTTACCGTCGAACGGGAGCATGCGACAAATACCATTTTCATTGAAGGAACCATTCCAATAAAAGCGAAAGTTGAAAAAGAATGGATTGGTGTGTGGAACCCTACCCGTTACGCGGTTACACTTTTTCAACAGTCTTTAGCAAACCAAGGTATTACATTGGAGGGGAAAATAAAAACAGGCAGGGTGCCTGAAAAGGCAAGAAATTTATATATTCATCATTCAATGCCACTTTCAAAGCTATTAGTCCCTTTTTTAAAATTGAGCAACAATGTTCATGCAGAAGGTTTAATTAAAGAAATGGGGAAGGTAGTGAAAGGGGAGGGAAGCTGGGAGAAGGGATTAGACGTACTAAAGACTGAGATTACAAATTTAGGTGTTAACCCGAGGACAATGGTAATACGAGATGGGTCAGGAATTTCCCATGTGGATTTGATTTCAGCTAACCAATTATCGACGCTGTTATGGAATATACAAAGGCAAAAATGGTATTCCTCCTATCTTAATGCACTGCCATTATCAGGTATCCATGACAAAATGGTAGGCGGCTCACTAAGAAATAGGATGAAAAATCCGGGCACTCAAGGAAGAGTTAGAGCCAAAACTGGCACAATTTCAACCGTCAGCTCATTGTCAGGATACGTACATACCAAAAGTGGAAAAGCATTGATTTTTTCCATTTTGTTAAACAACCTTCTAGATGAGTCGAAGGGCAAGAAAATAGAAGATAGGATAGTCACCTTTTTAGCCAGCCAATAATGGATTGAATAATAAGAGGGAGCATGCACATTAACGGCATGCTCCCTCTTATTATTGATAATCATCAAAATTAAACTCACTTAATTGATCCATATGACTCGCAATCATTGCAATAATCGTACTTGCTTCTTCTCTACTAAAAATAAAATGAGATTCATCTTTGATTAACTCATCCTCAGTGGTCCAAATCCGGTTCACCCGTTTGAGGACACCGTCCCCAGTTGCTTGAACGACACCAAATTGATAGGTGATTTCGACTTCATCCTCATGCTTGAAAGCCGTAACCTCAGGTGTAGACCAATCAACATCAATTTCCTCAAAGATGTCATCGCTGTTCACTTGTTCAGCCTGGTAATACTCGTCGTCGTCAACAGTTTCACAATCTTCTTCATCTTCAAAGACCTCATCTGTCTGAAGATAAACCCCGTCATCTGTATAATGATCCTCACCGTTCATGTAATCATGAAGACTTTCGTGAACCTCCTCGATAATCTCCTCGATATCAGAAAGGATGATTTTTGCAATGTGACCACTGTCAACATCAAAGGTATCAATGTAAAACTCTTCGTTTTGCGGATCAAAGAAAAGCGAGCAAAAATATTCACGATCAAGTTCATCAGATTCTGTATCCGCTGTTTCAACGAAAAATTCAATCCTTGGATGTTTGGCGGCTCTTTCAATTGCCATTTGGCCTACTTGATCATATTCTTCACAAATAGACTCCAGATGATCCTGCAATTCCCCGCAAACTCTATCAAACCATTCTAACGACATCCGTTATCCCATCCTCTCAAAGTTCATCGAGGTTATTATTTCCAATATGTTAAAATATATGTTGAGATAATTGGCTGCAAAATCAACCCTCTATACATATTTCATAAACCTTTCCCATTTTTGGTAATGCCATTGGAAAATAATGTGGGATAATAAACTAGTAGATAAAATATGGTGGTGATCCTTTGATAACTTTAGTAAATGAATTAAACCAAATGTGCACCAAATTTATTTTTAATGAAAAAATTGTCATTGTCGATTCTCACTCAATTGGGGAGCAAATCAATGAAGCATTCGTAAAAAAAGGCCATCAAGCCATTAATCTAAAGTATAAAACGGTTAACGACCTTGCGCAGAATCTAGTTGAATTGAACTCAGACGAGGAGATCAAGCTTTTGGACCATTCCATTGGGGTTCAATTAACGTACAGCTTGCTAAAGGAATTAAAGGAAAAAGGGAAACTTCAATACTTTGAAGGGATGGAAATTACCCCTTCGTTTAGCCATGCCATCTATAACACCATACAAACCCTTCGCCTAGCAGGTTATACAAAAGATACGATAGAAAAGGATGCCTTCATAACTCCTCTCAAAGCCGAGGACATGGACAAAATTATTGCAGCATATGAAGAAAGGATAAACAGTCTGAAATTTATCGACCGTGCTGCACTTTTAACAAAAGCAAATGAACATGTTAAAATAAATGATCAAGTTGTATTTATTTTACAATCGAATCTTCAGCTTTCGTACCTGGAAGAACGATTCCTTAGTAAAATACTGCCTGAAACGCACAATAAACTTCCGCTCGCACCTGTATTTGGTATCAATACCCCTGAAAGGACAAGTCTTAGTTCCATTCGCTTTGCTGACCCAACTCCACTCAGCTATCTCTACCAACAGGATGATGCAAGAGGAGAAGCGGATTTGCACCTTTTTACGGCAAAAACAGAAGAGTTGGAAATAAAACTGGTATTAGAAAAAATAAAAATGACAGATGAAAAATTAGATGAAAATGTCATTTTTTATACCAACGGTGATGCCTACATAACCCTGCTTTATCAACTTTCACAAAAGATAGAACTTCCTATTACTTTTGGAGACGGCCTTACTATTACCTTTAGTCGCCCAGGCCGGCTGACTTTAGTGCTGTTGGAGTGGATTCAATCCAATTATAGTGTACAAGTCTTTCTGGATTTGTTAAATGAAGGCTTAATTGAACTTGGAAAGAATGTCCCGTTTATTAATTCAGGATTTTCTGATCTGGATAAAATGGTTGTTTCCAAAGCGAGAATAGCAAATATCCTTAGGAATCTTCAAATAGGATGGTCTCATGAACGCTATGATAAACAATTTGGAAATGAAATCGATCGATTGAAGGAAGAATTACTCCAAGATACAAAAAATACTTCACTTGAAAACCATATCAAAGAACATACTTGGATATGGATGAGTTTTAAAACCATTTTTAAAAACCTCCCTCCATTTGATTCGACCATTAACTATAAAAAATGCTTAACAGGGATTAGGTTTATTCTTGAAAATAATTGTAAAACGGGATCGGCCCTCGATGAATTATCAAAATCAGCACTAATTGAGGCGATTGAAAGAATCCTCCCTTATGCAGATGAAACGTTGCCTACTTATGAGGTAATTGAAAAGGTAGGGGATCTACTGCTATCTATACGGGTCAATCAATCTCGTCCAAAACCAGGCCATCTCCATGTTTCTTCCTATCAGGATGGAATTTATTGTAGTCGTTCAAATATATTTGTAGTTGGCTTAGATAATAAGAAGTTTCCTGGAAATTCAAGCGAAGATCCAATGCTTTTAGATACAGAAAGAATAAGGCTTGGAAACAATCTAAGGTTGCTTCGCGAAAAAGGGCAAGAAAGTTTATATACTCTGCTTCAGGTTTTAGCTCAATCGGCAGGACGAGTAACCGTCAGCTATTGCAATTTTGATATCAACGATAATCGGGCCATCAATCCAGCATTTGTTGCCATACAATGCTATCGCTTGATGACCGGCAATAAAGAGGCGGAATTCAAAGAGCTAAAAAAACTTCCTACCTGTACCATTGCTGATGATATTTTTGAAGATAAAGATTACTGGAATGGAAAATTAACGAATGATGTAAAAGCTTATGTGCCGCAGGGGGTTTTGGAGCACTTTCCCAATGTCATTAATGGTCTAAATGCCGAAAGAGCTCGTCATTCAAGTGGATATTCAGAATACAACGGGATTGTAAAAATCGATGCAGCACAATTTGACCCGCTTCAAAATCATGAAAAAACCATGAGTGCCGGGAAGCTGGAAACACTGGCAAAGTGTCCATATTCCTATTTCTTAAAAGAAGTTCTAAAGGTACGACCTGTTGAGGATGTTTCATATGACGCCAATAAATGGCTCGATGCCGCAACCCGCGGTAGCTTGCTGCACAGTATTTTTGAAACTTTTTATAAAACATTGAAGGAGGAAAACTCAAAGCCTTCAGTGGCTAAACATTTAAACTTGATCAAAGATATTGCTGCAAGGTTAATCGAGCATCAAAAAGAAATCTTACCACCTCCAAATGAAAGAGTCTACCAACGTGAAGTAAATGATATTTTAGCGTGCTGTGAAATCTTTTTAAAAGAAGAGGAGCGGTATGGTGAAAATTACGATCCGCTTTATTTTGAATATTCATTTGGGATTGGAGATCAGGAACCAGCGATTGTTACACTTCCATCAGGAGAGATTAAAATCTCTGGAATTATCGACCGCGTCGATAAATCGAAGGATGGTAAATACCATATCATTGACTATAAAACAGGAAGCACTTATGGATATGCGAAAAATGGAGCATTCAAGGGCGGACGGCAGCTGCAGCATTTTATTTATGCCTTAGCCATTGAACAGCATTTAAATCTTGGTGAAGGTGCCGTTGAAGAAAGCGCCTATTATTTTCCGACCGTGAAAGGTATGGCGGAGCGGTTTTCACGAAAACAGGACACTGTCCTTAGAACAAAGGGTTTGGACATTTTAGAAAAATTAATTGATGTGATTAAACATGGTTATTTTGAGATGTCCGATGACGAAAATGATTGTAAGTTTTGTGAGTATAAGCTTGTTTGCAGGCGGCATTTTTATCCAAAAGAAGCCCTGGAAATGAAGCAGTCCAATCAAAAATTAAAGGGGGTCAGAGCTTATGACTAAAAGGATTCCCGATCAAGAAGCACGTGATAAAATTAAGTTTGAACTTGGAACGAATTTTCTCGTGGAAGCTGGGGCAGGTTCTGGAAAAACAACCAGTCTAGTAGACCGAATGGTTAACCTTATCTATACAGGCACGGCTCGGATTCAAGAAATTGTCGCGATTACTTTTACACGAAAGGCAGCAGACGAGTTAAAGGTCCGTTTTCAAGCAAAATTAGAGGAAGCATGGAAGAAAGAAACCGATATTGATGCCCAATTTCGATTAGGTGAAGCCTTGCAAAATTTGGAACGGTGCTATTTAGGCACAGTCCATGCCTTTTGTGCTAAGCTCCTTCGTGAGCGTCCAATTGAATCCCAGCTTGATTTGACCTTTAAAGAGCTTGAGGAAGCGGATGATTTAGAGGTATTAGAAGAAGCATGGCAGCAAAACCTGATGAATAAGTCACCCCGCCAGTTTGAGGAAATAGATGAAATCGGCATAACAGTGGATCAGCTGTTTCCGTGGATAAAGCGTTTAAAGGAGTATTCTGATGTAGAATGGGTAACAAATTTGGTCCAAAAACCAGAGTTACACTCGGAATACCAGTCTTTTATTAAACTCATTAAAGAGGCAAAAAAATGCGTTCCCGACAAGGAGCCGGATAAAGGGTACGATGCCCTGCAGAAGGCCATAGTAACGGCTCTGCAAAAAAGCCGGTTTATTGATACCCCAAAAGAGAAGGACATCATCGGCATTTTCAGCTTATTTGATAAAAACCTAAAACCTACTTACAACCGCTGGCTTTCAAAAGAGGATGCAAATTTTTACTTTGACAAAATTGGTGCAGAATTCGAGGGTACAATCAAGCCGCTTCTTAAAGCATGGAAGGAATACTGTCATCCTAAGATTGTCAGATTCATAAGGGAAGCAATACTTACTTATGAGGTTCTTAAAAAGCAAAGGTCCTTGTTAAACTTTCAGGATTTAATGATTCATACTTCTAAACTATTGAAAGAAAATACTGAAGTTCGCGGTTACTTCCAGGAAAAATATCGATTCCTGCTGATCGATGAGTATCAGGACACTGACCCGATTCAAGCAGAAATTATGTTCTTTTTGACAGGTGAAAATATCAACGAAAGAAACTGGACTAACTGCAGGCCCAAAACTGGATCTTTATTTGTTGTCGGCGACCCTAAACAGGCCATTTACCGATTTCGACGGGCAGATATCGATACTTACAATCGCGTCAAGCAGCTTATGGAGGAGCATGGCGGGGAAGTGCTCCAGCTAACAACCAACTTCCGAACCTTTGATACGGTTACTAAAGAATTAAATGTAGTTTTTGAAAAACACTTGCCCGAATTTGAAACCGATTATCAAGCAGCCTACCGTCCATTAATCTCTTATCACGAAGATCTGGGAAATGGATTTTCTGGGATTAAAAGGCTTTCGGTGCCAGCAGATTTAAAAAAGAAAGAAGAAGTAATCATAAAGGACGCCGAAAACATTGCATCCACTATTTATCACCTAATGGCTCAGGGACATAAGGCGAAAGACTTCATGGTGCTGACCAGGTACAACGATGGAGTCGCTGTTTATGCAAAAATGATTGAAGACCTTGGTATTCCAGTCAGTATAAGCGGTGAAGTCATCATTGGTGAGACAAGAGAGTTCCAAGATTTGTGGATTCTCTTAAAATCATATTTGGATCCAACCGACGAAGTCAGCTTTTTGGCCGTTTTAAGAGGGATATTCTTTGGCTTTAGCGATGAGGAATTGTATCAGTGGCGATTGAACAAGGGCCGCTTTTCCATATATGCGAATGTACCACTTGGTTTAGCACCAGAAACAAAAGCAAAGTTTGAATATGCCTTGGCCAAATTGCAGCTTTGTCAAAGGTTTATTCGTCAACTAGCTCCTACTGCTGCGATTGAAAAAATAATCGAAGAAATCGGATTTTATCCATTACTTTTAAGAAATGGACACAGCAAACAGACATTTAAAAGTCTGCTGCAAATGATCGAATCCTTAAGGAATCAAGAAGCTGCAGGGAATTCCACCTATAAACATGTTGTGAATACCTTAACCGAAATGATATTTGAAAAAACGGCTGTTGCCAATATGGAAGAAGAGGCGCATGCCGTACGCATTATGAATGTTCATAAGGCGAAAGGACTGGAGGCGCCGATTGTCTTTTTAGCCCATCCTATTAAGGCAGTTAGTCCGGAATCTTTTTTATCACAGCATATTAAACGGGAAGACCAACAATCAAAAGGGTATTTTACTTTTTCAGTAGAAAATGGATATGGCAATAAAGAGGTAGCGATTCCTCTAAAGTGGGAGAATCATAAGGCTGAGGAACTGACGTATTTATCGGAAGAGGAGTATCGGATTATTTACGTAGCGGCAACTCGGGCAGAGAAGGCGTTAATCATCAGTTCAAACGGAGGAAACAAAAAAAACCCTTGGAACATCCTTTTTGAAATAGACAACATGAAGGAGCTTGAAATTCTTGACCTAGTTAGGTTGGAAATGAATGATGCATCCTGTGAGATTACACTAAGTGATTACCAAGAAAAAACGGGCAGCAAAAATGCCTGGCTCGAGCAAAGCAAACTTAAAACCTATGACCATTGGACACCGACTAAGGAAAAGGATTTTTCAGACATAACGATTGAACGGGAGGCAGGCGGCGGAAAACAGTGGGGATCACTCATTCATGATATTTTTGATAAAGTAGTACAGGGAATGGACGTGTCACATTATATAAATATCGCATTAAATAAATTTAACCTTCCTATGGCAAGAGAAGAAGAAGTAAATCGTTATTTAGATAATTTCAGGTCGTCGTCACTTTGGAACGAATTACAAGCGGCAGAAGAAATTCTTACCGAAGTACCGTTTACATTTAAGGTAGAAAAGAGTCAACAGCTTTATTCACTTATTACATTGGATTCTGATGATAATCATCCATTTTATGTTAAAGGAATCATTGACCTTATCTACAAAAAGAAT
The DNA here is from genome assembly GCF_050468025.1 of Neobacillus sp. NRS-1170. Taxonomy (NCBI): domain Bacteria; kingdom Bacillati; phylum Bacillota; class Bacilli; order Caryophanales; family Bacillaceae; genus Neobacillus; species Neobacillus sp. NRS-1170. The sequence goes on from NZ_JBITPF010000048.1 coordinate 38,226, forward strand.
GGGACCTGGATAATCGTTGACTACAAAACCGATCGCGCTAAGCAGTTCGAGGACTATGAAAAGCTGCAGGATTTTTATTCTAGTCAGCTAAATTTCTATAAGCATGCTTGGGAAGTGTTAACCGGAGAAAAGGTAGAAGGTGTATACCTCTATTTCCTTGAACCAAATCGATTGGCGGCACTTTAGTAGTTAGACAATTACAGGAACGAATATTATAATAAAAAAGTACAGCAAAAAGCTGGGTGGCAGTGGCACTCCTTTTTAGAAGGGGGGTGACGCTTGATGCTAACTGTTTACGAAGTAATCAGTCTGATGATTGGTTTTGGAAGTTTAATCGTGGCAGTCATAGCAGTTGTTATTTCTTCTCAACAAAAGAAATAACCCACCCCGCTCTTGGCATAAGTTGGGTGAGTTATTCTCCTCTAGGCCACTGCACATCTTGCAGTACGCTGTACAAAGAGCTTCCGGCCCGCCAGCCGGGGCTCTTTTTTAGTATATGATATTATAGTTAAATTATATCCACAAAATGGCGCTAAGTAAAGGTTATTAGATTCAGCTTAAGAAAAAGAGCTATCATTTTCAAATGATTCGATTCGGGTGCGGACAAAATCAGGAACAGGCTGGGAGGAATTCGTTTCAGCATTATAGCTGACGTAAATAATCTCTGCTAAGAGGATGGGGTCTTCTTCCCCTTCTCTTGTAATCATACAATTCATTGTCATACTCGTTTTGCCTACTTTACCCATTCGGCAACAAATCGTTAACCAGTCATTTAAATGGGCGGATTTTTTGTATTCCAAAGTGGATTTTGCCAGGACAAAATCAAAATCTGATTCTCCCAATTCCAGTTTTAACCCTTCCTGAAAATATTCCGTTACGGCCACATCGATATATGTCAGATAATGGGCATTAAACACAATCTTTTGTCCATCAATTTCTGAATAACGAACCTTTAACCGATGAGAAAAACGATAGTCATTAGTCATAAAAATCACCTTTCTATTTGGTAAAATTACTTTAATATAAACTTTGACTTTTTGAACTCATCTTCTGCTGTTTCCTTAACTCTCTCACAAAATTGGACCACAACGCGATCACTTGCCAACAACATGAATAATTTGAGGAATGATTTCAATGGACGATTGGTACAGGTGTATTTAAATAGAGTTTTGTTTTCGTTGAGTGGGTTTAGCTCATATAAAGCTGTAATTTCGAACATTTTAGCAAGAGTAAATCCAACCTTTAATTTCTTTTTGTCAGGGGTATTTAGGTAGTCTAGTGTTTCCACATCATACTCTTCAATCCGTTTCCCTTCCTTATATTTCTGTCGGTAAATACTTCCCACCACTTCATCCGTCAGTTTCACTGGTTGGTGGTCGACCACCTGTGGCATAATTTTTTGCATTTTTTCCAAGGGTCCTTCTAATAAATCCCATACATAGTCAATGGGAGCATCGATTTCAATTTCTTTTGTCCATTCCTTCAACAAACATCACCTCAGTTATTTATTTATTAATAGTTCTATTTTTAAAGTAGAAACCCTTTTGACAAATAAAAAAACATCGGTTTTTAAAAGAGACCGATGCATTTTCATATTAATTATTAGACAAATATATATTGCCTCATTTCGCCATATGTGTTGAATCCGAGCTTTTCATATAGTCTCTTTCCTGCAGGGGTAGCATGCAAAATGGCCGTTTTATATCCATCAAGTTTTGCTTTTAGAAGAATGGTGGTCATAATTTCTACCCCGATTCCTTTGCCCTGATAATCAAGTAAGGTTCCAACATTATAAATACCTGCAACATCATTGTTGTAAAAAATGGATGACGTAGAAATGGCGGTTCCGTTGATAAATCCAACATAATGGGAGGTGTTATGGTCCTGCTTTGCGATTAATTCAGCCATGACATTTGTTAAATCTGAAGGTATACCAAAAGCGCTTGAAGCACATTTTGAAAAATTTAGTCCATCTTGCTTATTTTTAACACGTTGAATGGTGAGGCCTGGATATGGCTCTGTCAACGGATGAAAAGAACCTAAATCAATGGCCATAAGCGTTGTATTAGGTATTGGCTGCCCGCCATTTTCCAACAAAATTTCCCCGATATTTACTGGAGTGTCATGGTCCCAAATTCGCCAAAGAAAAGGAACCTTTTGGTCCTTATATTCTTTTACTATTTGCCTGACTGATTCCGTTTCGTCATGATTAATGGCTGTCTTTAGGATGTTATTAAATAATGGATGAGGCAAATAGGACTTTACTCGGAAGCTTTGCTGATCTTCCACGACTTGAAATTGATCGGTACATTCACTCCAATAGCGCATAAGCTCAATCATATTGTCCTGTGTAATGTGGACCAAATCGTCTTTATCCAATTCATTTAAAGTAAGTTTCAAGTAAAAATCCTCCTAGATTTAATTAGTAATGATTATGTTAAAAATAAGCCGTTAGAACGTATGGACAACATTCCGACTTAATAAGTCATAGATTGAAAGAAGCAGATATATATATAAGTAAATAGATGCTGGATAAGGTGCCTTGTATGCAGTCTAGCACTGTTTTCAGGGTACTTCTTAGTGATAGGAGGAGTTTACATGGAAGTAAAAAAAGTCCCCTCACTTGCACTGGCAAGCCGTATTATCCCGAATGTCGATACTGGATTAAGAGAGTCATTAAAGCTCCCGAATCATATTAAGTGTCTTGCCTTAGTTACAAGTACTAGTGATGATGTTGGGTATACCGCATTAGACGAAGCGACAAAGAAATCTGCTGTTGAGGTTGTATATGCGAAGTCCTTCTACGCAGGGGCTGCTCATGCTTCTGGTCCATTATCAGGAGAGTTTTTGGGCATTTTAGGAGCAGCAACTCCATCAGAAGTAAAGAGCGGTCTTGAAATTGCGGTTCAAATGATAAACGATGGTCCCGCATTTTATGCAATGGACGAAGCAGGAGAACATGCGTATTATGCTCACACGATTTCTAGAACAGGAACCTATTTATCCAAAATGGCCGGAATCAATCCAGGAGAGCCTTTAGCGTATTTAATCGCGCCGCCGCTTGAAGCCATGGTCGGTTTGGACGCCGCCTTGAAAGCTGCAGATGTAAGGCTTTGTGTTTTTTATGGTCCGCCGACGGAAACTAATTTTGGAGGCGGTCTATTAACAGGAAGGCAATCTGCCTGTATGGCCGCAGCGGAAGCGTTTGCAGGTGTAATTAAGAAAATTGCAAAAACTCCTCATCTAACATTTTAATAGGGTAAGAAAATAATAGCAACATTAGTTTGTAAAAAGGGTGTTGAACTCAATGACGGAGAAAAAGCAGCGCGTCATTCAAGAATATGTTCCTGGAAAACAACTAACATTAGCTCACATTATTGCCAACCCAGATGAGGCTTTATATACAAAGCTGGGTATCGGGCAGGCTGGAGCGATTGGAATTTTAACTTTGACCCCTGTTGAAACGGCCATTATAGCGGCCGACATTGCCACAAAAGCTGCGGATATCGAGATAGGGTACTTAGACCGTTTTACTGGATCGTTGGTTATTTGTGGAAATGTTTCAAATGTTGAAATGGCCATACAAGCCATTAATCACTTTTTATGCAGGCATTTAAAGTTTGAACCTGCGGAAATTACCCGGTCATGAAAAAAGGAAAGGTTATGCTGATTGGTCCAATTGGTGCAGGAAAATCCACATTAGCGGTGCGATTATTGGAGGAGTCGTCTCCAGTCAAGAAAACTCAGGCACTTAACTATAAAGACTGGATAATTGATACACCAGGTGAATATAGTGAAAACCCGATGTTTTATCGTTCCTTAATCGCGACGTCATTGGAAGCTCGCGTATTGCTGGTAATACAGGATGCCACCAAGCATTATCAAGTACTTCCGCCAAATTTTTCAGGGGGATTTCCAATAGTTGCGGTGGGTGTGATTACAAAAATTGATCATCCCGATGCCGATTTTATGCGGGCTGAGCAGATATTGAGGCAAGTCCTGCCTTTTCAACCTATTTTTCGGGTATCATCGGTTACTTTGGCAGGAATTTCGGAACTTCGAGCGGCGATTCTTGAGTATATTTAAAGGTTTGTCTATTTTTTTAATGGTTTTGTTCATTTTTTATGTGGTTTTGTCTATTTAGACATTTTTTTCAAAAATACTACGACAAGGAGGTGACCAGCTTGAACAATAAAATAATAAAAAGTGTAGGAATCGATATCGGCACGAGTACGACCAAATTGATGATGAGCGAATTGACATTTGGACGGGTGTCAAGTCAGTTTGCTCTGCCGCATTTTGATATTATTGAGCGCAAGGTCACCTTTGTAAGTGAAATCATATCAACTCCACTGATAGACGAAGAGGAAATTGACCTTACACAGTTAGTTGCTTGGCTAGAAAAAGAATACCTTCAAGCGGGTCTAACCATTTCGGATATACAATCTGGTGCTGTCATAATTACGGGTGAAACAGCCATTAAAAAGAATGCAGATGCCTTGATTCATTATTTAGCCGAACGGGCGGGGGACTTTGTGGTTGCGATAGCGGGTGCCAGCCTAGAGGCGGTTTTAGCTGGAAGAGGTTCGGGCGCCCATGAACATTCCTATAAGACGAAGGGGATAGTGGCCAATATTGACATTGGCGGTGGTACGGCAAACGTGGTTCTTTTTCAGCAAGGTAAAGTTCTTGAAACAATTACGTTTCATGTTGGAGGCAGATTAATAGAAATCAATCCGACCGGTGAAGTCTTAGCAGTTTCACCTTCCATAAGGCCATGGCTTATTTCTAAAAAATTTCAAATAGAAAAGGGCATGCGGCTGACGCAAAAGATTTTATCTGAAATCAGCACGGCACTAGTCATTGATATGCTTGATTGTTTAGCTGGTAAAAAATCCATCCATTTACTGAATTCATTGGTTCACAGTTCTTCATGTGAGACATTGCCAAGGATTGATGAAGTAATGGTATCCGGTGGAGTAGGGAATCTCATCTTAGCAGGACCCCCAACTACAATGGAAGAGGCAGCGCAATATAATGACATTGGCCCCATGCTGGCAAACAGTATAAATCAAAAAATAATAGATTACCATTTCCAGGTCATCAAGCCTTTGCAAACCTCAAGGGCAACTGTCGTCGGTGCTGGGATGCAAACGACCAAGATCAGTGGGGCGACGATTTCGATTCAAGCGAACCGCCTGCCGTTACGAAACATTCCCGTTATTAAAATAACTCTTTCAGTCGAGGAGATTAAACGAAACTTTTTACTGGGAAAAGAAATGTTTGGTAGAAATGAACGATTACCCTTTGCCATTGGTTTATCTGGGACAGAATATTTAACCTATGAAAAAATGAAAGACCTATCCTCTGTGATTGGAACTCTTTACAATAGATTTTTCCCTCGTAGTGAGATTCTAGTAGTAGTTTGTGAAAATGATATGGCAAAGGCCCTAGGGCAGGCTTTACAGCTGCAATTTGCCCTCGATGTTATTTGTATCGATCAAATTAATATTGAACATGGTGATTACATTGATATTGGCGAACCGTTAACGGACACGATAGTGCCGGTTGTCGTCAAAACTCTGGCATTTAGGAGGTGAAAGCAATGAGAACAAATATAACTTTGCTTAATAAAACTTATCAATTTAGTAATTTAAAAGAAATCCTCGCTAAAGCTAATGAAGAAAAGTCTGGAGATCAGCTTGCGGGCATCGCGGCAAAGGATGCCCAGGAGCGGCTCGCCGCACGGCACCTTTTGGCAGACTTAACCCTTAGCGATATTCGAAACAATCCAGTCCTCGCCCCCGAAGAGGACGAGGTATCGAGAGTAATAGAAAATTCAATCAATGAAAAAATCTATCAATCAATTGCCGATTGGACCGTTAGTGACCTGCGTGAAACCCTTCTTTCCGATTCCACAACCAATATAGAAATCACTCGCCTTAGGAAGGGCCTTACAAGTGAAATGGTTGCAGCCGTCACGAAAATTATGTCCAATTTGGATTTAATTCAAGCTGCATCGAAAATAGAAGTCATAACACAGTGCAATTTTCCAATAGGATATAAAGGAACGCTTTCCGGCAGGGCGCAGCCCAACCATCCGACCGACTCTATCCAAGGCATCAAAGCATCCCTTTATGAAGCATTGAGCTATGGAATCGGCGATGCGGTCATTGGCATTAATCCCGTGATTGATACAGCTGAAAGTGTAAAGCAAATTTTACAAATGACGAAAGAGGAAATGGACCGTTTTCAAATTCCTACACAAAACTGTGTATTGGCCCATGTCACCACGCAAATGCGAGCGATTAAAAATGGGGCGCCGTCCGATTTGCTTTTTCAAAGCTTAGCTGGCACGGAGTCAGGTAACAAGGCTTTTGGAATAAGTGTTGAATTATTAGATGAAGCGAATGATTTAATTCAAAAAGAAGGAACGTCAGCTGGTCCGAATCTCTGGTACTTTGAAACAGGACAGGGTTCGGAGTTATCATCGGATGCCCATCATGGCATTGACCAAGTAACACTTGAAGCAAGATGTTATGGTCTCGCTAAAAAATATCACCCCTTTATCGTCAACACAGTTGTCGGATTCATTGGTCCCGAGTACCTGTATAACAGCAAGCAGGTGATTAGGGCAGGACTCGAGGATCATTTTATGGGAAAGCTGCAGGGGATTCCGATGGGGGTCGATGTTTGTTATACGAATCATATGAAAGCCGATCAAAATGATATGGAAAACCTTGCGATTCTCCTTGGTTCTGCAGGGGTCAATTTCCTCATTGGTGTGCCAATGGCTGATGATTGCATGCTCAATTATCAATCCACGAGCTTTCATGATATTGCATCGGTAAGAAGTGTTCTGGGTTTACGTCCTGCCCCTTATTTCGAGAAATGGCTGGAGAAAATAGGCATTATGGAAAATGGCAAATTAACAGAGCGTGCAGGAGATCCGACGATATTTATGTAGAAAGGAGGGTTCAAGAATGAATGAGGGTCAAATTGAATTAATTGTTCAAAAAGTAATGGAACAGCTGCAAAAAAGGTTTACACCTGACCATAATATTGCCAGGGAGAATGTAAAAGAAATTATCGAAAAAGGTTTAGTTTTTTCAGAGCAGGATTGGAAAACATCGATTCCGCAGCCTGCCTACCAGGAAGGTGTGGCGGAGTTGACCGCCTCGACCCCCGCACGAATTGGAGTCTGGCGAACTGGCACCCGTCCATTAACGAAAACAATGTTAAAGCTGCAGTTCGATCATGCAGCTGCCATTGATGCGGTTGGAAGTGAGGTCATAGAAAAATACTTAGAGGAATTCAATTTGTTTACTGTTGAGACGTGCTATGAAAATAAAGAAGTTTACCTGAAAAGACCTGATAAAGGCCGGGTGCTTACGGACGCTGCCGTTGACAATATCAGCAGCCGCTGCCAAAAGCGGCCTCAAGTTCAAATTGTTGTTTCCGATGGACTGAGTGCCAGTGCCGTTGAGACAAACCTAAAAGATGTTTACCCTGCCCTGATAGATTCATTGAAAATAAACAATCTATCATATGGAACTTCTTTTTTTGTCAAAGGGGGAAGGGTTGCCTGTATGGACCATATCGGTGAAATCCTAGAGCCGGAGGTCCTTGTGCTTTTAATCGGCGAACGTCCTGGGCTTGTGTCAGCAAGCTCGATGAGTGCGTATATGTGTTACCGGCCGCGAAAGGGGATAATTGAATCAGACCGAAACGTCATCTCGAATATCCATCCGCTTGGTACCCCGCCAATAGAAGCAGGCGCTCACATAGGAACCGTTCTACGAAGAATGATTGAACAAAAGGTGAGCGGTGTGAAACTAGAGTTATAGTATTGGTTGTCGGTTATTGAAATAGGCAAAGAAGGAGGGGAAAGAATGGGGGTTGTAATTGGATTTGCTTTAGTGTTGTTCACACTATCTGTTGGTGCAGCCATTGGTGTGAGGGCAAATAAAAATGTCAGAGCTTTTAATGAAGAAGAACATGAAATTTTTGTCGGAAGGGATAACAAATAGAAAGGAGCCAGGGGAATGAAAAATAAGGACCAACAGTTATTGGAGGATCGAAAACAGCTCAATCGTTATGGCTATGCCCAAGAATTGCTGCGTGACATGGGTGGTTTTTCAAATTTTGCCATTTCTTTTTCTATCATTTCAATTTTAACCGGTGCCGTATCGCTTTATGGTCATGGCTTACTCTATGGCGGCCCAGGGATGATGGGATTTGGATGGACAATCGTCGCTTTTTTCGTCCTTCTCATCGCCGCTTCCCTTTCAGAGCTGGCATCAGCCATTCCCACTGCAGGTGCCCTATATCATTGGGCCGCTGCCTTAAAAGGAACAAGGATTGGCTGGTACACTGCATGGATTAACTTAATTGGTCAAATTGGCATTGTTGCCGGAATTGATTACTCTGTAGCCTTATTCGCCGATCCGCTCCTGGCAGGAATCTTCGACTATTCTTCTACCGATACTACCACTCTAATTGTCTTTGGCGCTGTTCTCCTTTTACACGGAATCCTCAATCATGTAGGGATCAAAATCGTTGCAAAACTTAATGATTTTTCTGCCTGGTACCATATGATTGTGGTCGCCATTTTGGTAGTCAGCCTGGCCTTTTTTACAAAAAATGGCTTGCAGCCAATTGATTATTTGTTTAAAGTCGGGCAAACCTTTTCTGATAAACCCTATTTTCTCGCTTTCTTAATTGGATTATTGCAAGCACAATGGACGTTTACAGGCTACGATGCATCTGCTCATACGATTGAGGAAACGGTCCATCCGCGGGTTCGCGCCCCATGGGGGATTTTTAACTCGGTTGCCTTTTCGTTCGTATTTGGTTTTATCATGCTTTCCTTCGTGACGCTTTCCATCCATGATGCAAGCGGTGCGGTCAACTCTGATAATGCCTTTATTTATGTCATCAGCCAGGCATTAGGCGGTACGTTTGGTAACGTCGTCCTTTGGCTCGTCACCTTCGCCATGTTTTTTTGCGGCTTATCTTCCATCACGTCGTTTTCACGGATGATGTATGCTTTCTCGAGAGACAATGGAATGCCTTTGAGCCGCCACTGGGCAGAAATCAGCCGCAAGTTCCGCACTCCGGCAAAAGCCATTTGGCTTTCGGTTATTCTTTCCTTCGTCTTAGCATTGATAGACTATATCACAAAGCTGATTAACCCAGATGTCGGGTACTCCACGATTGCCTTTTTAACTGCGGTTAGTGTGGTGGGGTTATATGTCGCCTATGGAATCCCGATTTATTTAAAGCTTAGAGCAGAGTCAAAGGGAATCTTCTTACCAAAGCATTACGGGCCTTGGAGCCTTGGAAAATGGAGCAAGCCGATTAATATTATCAGCTTGATTTGGATCGTGTTTATTTGCGTCATCATGGTCATTCCGCCAAATCAAATGGCGGCATACGCGCTTGGAGGAATGTTTGTTCTACTACTAATTATGGATTTTGGTTATTATAAAAAGAACTTTAAAGGCCCTCAGGCAGCTCTTGAAAAATCAATCGATGAGATTAGAAGATTGGAAGATGAATTTGAACGTGAAAATGATTAAATCCAATGTAAAAAGTGCCCTTTAAAATGGAGGGCACTTTTAATTACAGTCACAGTCAACCCTTCGCTTGCACCTTCAATGAGCATCCTTCTATTGGTTTTGTTTCCCGATGTGTTACTATAAAACCAACCTAAGATAAATGAGGTGTAGAACTTGGAAATTGAGGTATGGTCTGATTATGTATGTCCATTTTGTTATATTGGAAAGCGTAGATTAGAAGAGGCGCTTGCCCAGTTTCCACATAAAGAGCAGGTTGAGGTAGAATTTAAAAGCTTCGAGCTTGATCCGAATTCTCCGATTAATAGCGGTCAAAATATTCATGAGGTCCTTGCTAAAAAATATGGAATGAGTATTGAGCAGGCGAAGCAGGCAAATCGAAACGTTGGTCAGCAGGCAGCAACGGTTAGTTTGACCTTCAATTTTGATGAAATGAAGCCGACAAACACATTTGATGCACATCGGTTAGCGAAATTTGCTAAAGCAAAAGGGAAAGAAGCGACAGTATCGGAAAAACTTCTTCAAGCTTATTTCACTGATTCAAAGCATATTGGAGAGCATGAAACCTTAGTAGAAATTGCAGTTGAGGCAGGCCTTGATCGTCAAGAAGTCCTGAACGTATTAGCGGATAAAAACTCATTTGCACAGGATGTAAGATTTGACGAGTCCTTAGCTCAGCAATATGGAGTTCGTGGGGTTCCTTATTTTGTTCTTAATCAAAAATATGCTATTTCTGGAGCCCAGCCTATTGAAACCTTTAAGGGTGCGCTACTAAAGGTATGGGAGGAAGAATCAGCTTCACCGGTGCTGCAGGATTTGTCAACAGATGCCGCTGTAAGCTGTGAAGATGGCAGCTGTGCCCTTCCTGAAAAATAATATAAATAAAGATGGGAAAGGGGTCCTTGGCTCCTTTCCCTTTTTTACCAGAACAGTTTCGGTATCTTATCTTCTACAGTTTCTTTGTCTGAAATAATTCTGATTATTACTTCTATCCCAGCATTTTTTTATCTCGCAATTACGGTAGCAAGTAGTGTGGCATCTTTTTCTAGATGTACAGCGTCTAGATGTACGGCGTCTAGATGTACAACGTCTTGATGTGTTTCTCCTTGAAGTATTGCGACGGGAAGTGTTCATACTTGAAGTGTTTCTTCTTGAAGTATTTCTTCTTGAAGTATTTCTTCTTGAAGTATTTCTTCTTGAAGTATTTCTACTTGAAGTATTTCTTCTTGAAGTATTTCTTCTTGAAGTGTTTCTCCTTGAAGTATTTCTCCTTGAAGTATTTCGGTTTCTAGAAGTTCTTCTGCGTGAAGTGCCGCGATTATGTCCAGGGTCTCTGAACATGAAATCCCACAACCCGCCTCGTCTGGCCTCGTCTGCAGCATTTTGAATATCATCTGAAGTAAATTCGCTCATCTTTGCACCTCCTTTTAAAATAGAAAAGGGAGTACGAAAACTGATTGACAGTGTTTGTCTATAAAACTCACTCTTCTTTTTACAATTTACGTATGAAAGTGTGCTTTTGTTTGGGACAAACGCCTAACATAGGAAAAAATGCACTCATGGCGTGACATCTACCTACTTTTATTCATACGAATAATGGAGGGAGGTGAAGATCATGGACGAGGGAGCTAATATTCCGCAATATAAGCTTTTCATTAACCCTTTTGATTTAAAGGAGCTTAAACGAGACATTTGGATTGATGACCCAATTCCGGCACAATTAAAGGTAGATGGAAAAAGGCTGGAAATTGATATAAGCTACCGTGGGTCTCATATCCGTGATTTTTCGAAAAAGTCATATCAAATTTCTTTCTATAAACCAAATATGTTTAAAGGTTCAAAACAAATCCATTTAAATGCAGAGTACAAGGACCCATCGATAATACGGAACAAGTTGTCTTTTGACTTTTTTTCGGAGCTTGGGGTTCTCTCGCCACAATCCCAGCATGTATTATTAACACTTAATGGAAAATTTGAGGGGGTTTATTTAGAAATTGAATCAGTGGATCAGCATTTTTTAAAACGTAGAAACCTCCCAACAGGGAGCATTTTCTATGCAGTTGATGGTGATGCCAATTTTTCCTTGATGAGTGATTTGGATAAGGAAATAAAAAAATCATTGGAACTAGGCTATGAAAGAAAATTTGGGCCGGCGACTGAAGATTTCTTTTTGCAGGAATTCATCATTAAGATTAATACCATACCTGTTCCGGAATTTGAAAAGGAAATTCCGAAATACGTGGATGTCGATAAATACCTACGCTGGATTGCCGGCATTATCTTTACTGCTAACTATGACGGGTTTGTTCATAATTATGCTCTTTACAGAAATCGTGAAACAAAGTTATTTGAAGTCATTCCTTGGGATTACGATGCAACATGGGGGAGGGATGTGAACGGAAAAGTGATGGAGGCAAATTATGTGCCGATTGAAGGCTTTAACACCTTGACAGCAAGATTGTTAAATGTGGAAAGTTTTCGGAGAAAATATCGAAATCTGCTAGAGGACATTATGAAAAAACAGTTTACATTAGAATTTATGATTCCAAGAGCAGAAAAACTCCTCCAATTAATTCGCCCCTATGTACTGCAAGACCCATATAAAAAACAAAACATAGACCAATTCGATCAAGAACTAGAGGTCATTTCCAACTATATTAAAGAAAGAAGAAATTATTTACAGAGAAAACTAGCAAAATTAAATTAGGTTGTCAGGTGCCTTTGTGAAAAATTCACTAAGTCACCTGACAACCTGTTGTTAATTATTGGACATTATTTTGAAAAGTAAAATCTGGTTTTATGCCTAATTTATTTTTACTAACCACTTCATTTTGTTTCTTCTTTTTAAAGGTCATTCCTAGTGAATTGATGTCCAAGGATGCTTCAATTTCTTTCTTAATCATATTAATAATCATGATTAGGAGAAAATAACAAGTGAGTGGGATGAGCACAACCCATGGGGACATGAAAAACTCTCGATAATTTTGACCAATTAGGCCAGCCTATTCTTTGGATATTGAATTTAAGAGGGGCAGTCCCCGAACTTCCTCCTTTGAAACACCACCCAAGTAAACCTGGAAGGCTCCAAGATACATGATCAACAATAAGGTATTAAGCAGTTGCTGGATAGCCATCAAAAATCCGTATGAAGTCAAGAACGGCTTCAAATGGGTCCTCAATACATGAAAATGACTGGCCCCCATTAAATAGGAGCATTGAATATAGGTTTTTCCTTTCATTTCATTGATAATGTCTGAGGTCATAATTAGAACAGATGGAACGCCCATAATAACTAAAATGATAATTTGATAAAATAATATACTATAAACCGAATCTTCTATATATGTAGTGGATACAGGAAGCATAAGAACTAGAGCGATGATAATCGGTGGAACTAAATTGAACACTAACAGAAAATCCTTTAGGATAGGTAGAATTCGTTTCAGCCAAAAGGAAAAAATAATCCCTAATGCTCCCCCTATCAATACGCGGATAAAGGTCACTCCAAAGGCAGATAGTAAAGTAAATTTAGCTCCGTAAATCATCATGAGAAGAATATCTGCCCCGTTTCGGTCTGAGCCTAAAAGGTAATGGGAGGAGGGCGGAATTGGCGGTACCCCTATCAAATTTCCCTTTTTGTCATATAAGTACATAACTTTATTAAAATCTTCAGGTCCATAAAGCGGGTAAAGCAAGCTAAGGATGAACACCATCCCGAGAACGGATAAGCCGATAATCGTCTTTTTGTATTTAAGAGTTTTCATACGCTGACCTTTTCCTTTCTTTTCCTCAACTTGATAACTAAGTAAGCAATTAGATTGGCAATGATAATGGGTACGGCAAATTAAAGGAAACCAAGAATAAAAGTTTCTGCTCTTTGGCCATAAATGGAGCGCAGCACCTCTGCAAAACCATGAATATTAAACAAGTATTCTACTACGATAATATTTGATAACAAGAACCAAATGATTGTCCGTAAATGAATCAATACTAATGGAAAAATATTACGAATAATATGTTTAACATAGATGACGCTTTTAGGAAGCCCTTTAGCCCTCAAGAATAAAACATAATCCTGCTGCTCCTCGCCGGCCATTTCTTTTAAAAGGAACTGTATTAAAAAAATGGCAGGAACAAAAATCGAAATGACTATAGACATGAAATAGGGTTCTGTATGATTTCCGCCATATAACTGAAAAAGTTTACATCGAAGGTCTTATAAATATAAATGACCATATATTGAAGCAGAAAAATAATTAGGAGGTCTGGAGCGGTAATCGTGAAATCAATAAAATTGCTTATTTGTTTTCGAAATGTATGAGGAAGCAACATAATCGCGGTAGCCGCAAGAATTCCGATAAACACGACTAATAGTAGAGAAATCGATAAGATGGTCATCGTATAGGCATACTTCTCCATACCTTCACCTTTAAAATAATTAAATATGTAAGAATAGTCATCATAGTGCAAAAACAAGGCTAAGTTGTCTAGGACATAGTACTTATACGAGCTGAAATGAACTTCAACCCCTTTATTGCTGGAATTGAAAACAAAAAGGATCGGTATATTTACTACGCATACAAAGCCCGCTAATATAGCGATCAGTCTCACAGGGGAATACAATATTTTTTTAATCATGCGCTCCATTCCCTTCCATAAACACTGTTCAATATTTTGCCGGAAATAGAAATAAAAGGTTTCTTCTATAAAAGAAAAAATTTTCTGAAACATCTTTTGTCAAATTTACGTCTATTTATTGCGGAACTTGAAGAAATTTGTAAAAAAATAAATGCGAAACAGACTAAGACAGGCAATTGACACCCTATTAGAAGGGAAGGGGAAACAATGCTTAGAAATGTAATTGTTGTAACAGATGATGAAGACAGTGTAAAACAGGCGATTAGAGAAATTTTGCGGGCAAAGCATAAAGGACATGAGTATGCCCTTGATTTAACACGAATTAAAGATAGGGATAGAAAAAGAGAGATTATGAAAAGATTAACTCGATATTAAATCGAAAGGTGAAACTAAATGGATTTTAATATTGTAACTCAGCTTTCTAACGATCAATTGTTCCAGTTAGAAAGACTATTTCAGTTAGAATGGTGGACAAAAGGACGAGAACTTTCCGATATTAAGCGGATGGTTGAACATTCAGACTTCATTGTAGGATATATTGATCCAGAGACAGATGAGTTAATTGCTTTTGCGCGTGTATTAACAGACTATGTCTATAAGGCGATGATTTTTGATGTTATAGTAAAGGAAGCCTATCGAGGAAGAGAACTAGGTTGTGCTATAATAAATACTATTCTAATAGAACATTCTCTAAAAGATGTAAAGCATTTCGAATTATATTGCCGCCCAGAAATGGTCCCTTTTTATCATAAATGGGGATTTTCAGAAAAATTGGGCGACCTTACTTTTATGAGATTAATAAATAAATAGATAATTAAGGGAGAGATTTATGGAAAGTCTTCCATGTCAAGGCTGCAGAGGTCTATGCTGCGGCCCTGTGCCAGTCACTTCAAAGGAATTAAAAAGAATTAAAACAAAGATCAAAACGATGCCAGCTAAATTACGTCTACAGCTTCAAAATCAAAAAAGATTTTATGGAACATGTATTTTCTATGACCTTGATAAAGATAGATGTGGCATTCATGCAGCTCGGCCAGAAACTTGCCGGAAGTTTGGCTATTATAAACATCTCGTTTGTTTCAGGAATCCAGCAGCAGCAACAAAAGAACCAGAACCATTTACAGAAGAATTTGTCGGAATGCTTAGTGTCGATTTTACCTGGAAAGATTTTAGTTAAAAGCTGTTTTCGCAAAAATTGCTGTTTTTCAAACAGGATTACTGATAAGTTTAAAATCAAGAGCACCTCATTCGGACACAATAGCCATCGTTTACTCGATGGGTGCCTCATTTAATCTATTATTAACAAATAATTTCCGATTGAAGGAAATAAATGCCTTATCTCGAATTGAATTAATGTAAGAATATTCTAACAGAAGGAAGGCGAATTCATGTCACTAGATCCACAAACAAAATTAGTTTTAGATCAGTTAGCTGCTGCCGGAGCACCTCCTATGGAAACTTTAACTCCTGAGCAAGCAAGACAAGCGTTTTTATTGCCACAGGCTGAGTTAGAGGAAGTAGGTAAAATAGAAGATCGGACAATCCCTGGTCCAGTGACGGATATTCCTGTTCGAGTCTATTATCCTAAGGAAAGTCAAACTAACTATCCCGCACTTGTCTTTTATCATGGCGGCGGTTGGGTTATCGGAAACATTGAAACTCATGATAATGTATGCCGGGCATTAACGAATCTAGCCAATTGTGTGACTATTTCAGTCGATTATCGTCTAGCTCCTGAGCATAAATTCCCTGCTGCAGTGGAAGATTCGTATGCGGCAGTTCAGTATGTTTTCGAAAATGCAGAAGCTTTTCAAGTTGACCGTTCCCGGATTGCAGTTGGTGGTGATAGTGCCGGTGGAAATTTGGCGGCAGTCGTTGCAAATCTGGCCAAGGATAATAACCAACCAGCTATATGCTTCCAACTATTAATCTATCCAAGTACAAACGTTGGAGGAGAACCAACTGTTTCTATGAGGGAAAATGCAGAAGGATATTTCTTAACAAAAGGAACGATGGAATGGTTTAGGGCTTGTTATTTAAATAGTGAAGAAGATAAGCATAACCCGCTTTTATCGCCAATTCTGTATGAAGATTTTAAAGACCTTCCTCCAGCACTTGTGATTACCGCTGAATTTGATCCTCTCAGAGATGAGGGTGAGGAATACGCGAAAAAGCTTGGTGAAGCCGGTGTGGAAGTGGAATGTGTTCGCTACGACGGAACAATCCATGGATTTGTCAGCATGGCTGCGGTGATAGAGCAAGGAAAACGTGCCCTTGAAAAATCAGGGAGCACCCTAAAGAAAGCGTTTAATACAAAATAGATCCAAATAAGGACCGCCTTATCCTCAGGTGGTCTTTTTTGGGTACTTAAAGTTCAGGAAACGAAGGTCCCTTTTATTTAGTTGAGGGACCTTTTTGTTTAAGTTAATGAATAAAAATATTACGAATTTTATGTAAAAATGGTAAACTAATAAAAAATCTTTTTAATAGGTGAGGAACAATATGATTAAAGCCATTTTTTTTGATTTAGATGATACCCTTTTATGGGATCAAAAAAGTATAAAGGAGGCTTTTGCTGCCACCTGTAAAGTAGCTCAGGAAAAGCATGGTCTTGACCCGATTCAATTTGAAGAAGCCGTACGCGAGGCCGCTAGAAATCTTTACTCGTCCTATGAGTTCTATTCTTTTACCCAAATGATTGGTATCAATCCCTTTGAAGGATTATGGGGCAATTTTTTAGATGACCAGGATGAGTTTAAAAAAATGAAAGAAACGGTTCCTGCCTATCGCAAGAATGCCTGGACATTGGGATTAAAGGCAATGGGGATAGAGGACCCTGATTTTGGCCATGAGTTAGCAGAGCGATTCCCTCAAGAGCGCCGGAACCTGCCATTTGTGTATGAAGAAACCTTTAAAATATTAGATGATTTAAAAGATAATTACCAGCTTCTTCTGTTAACCAACGGATCACCGGATTTGCAAAATACTAAACTTGCGATAACGCCAGAACTTGTTCCTTATTTTGACCAAATTGTAATTTCTGGAGATTTTGGAAGAGGCAAGCCGGATCCAGCCATTTTTGAACATGCATTGGAACGAATGTCCTTACATAAGGAGGAAGCTATCATGGTTGGGGATAACCTGATGACAGACATTCTCGGTGCCAATCGAGCCGGAATAAAATCCGTGTGGATTAACCGCCACAAAAAGGAGCGGAATGAAGTGATTCCTTCTTATGAAATAAAGCACCTTGAAGAACTTTATTCAATTTTGGAGGAGTTAAAAAAATAAATGCTGAAATGGCGGGAGGCAAATGAGGTATTTAAGACTGAAACTGGATAATACGAAGTTTATGATGACTCATTTAGCCCCTCATGAATCTGATCCCTTGGCACATGACCATGGTGACGATTATCAAATTACCATGCCCATTTTAGGGACACCTTTTTTAGAACTTGAGCAAAAATTAAATTCATTGAATAAAAGCAATCGGATTATTACCATTCCTGGTGAAAAGCATTTCCACTTCACTGGTGAAGAGGAGAGCCGAATTTTATTAATTAATATTAATAGGCACTTTCTTGATCAGGTGGTGTCCTCCCGTTTAAACAAAGAGTTTGGCGGAATTGGCTTCAAACATTTTGGCGAGGGCTCTTCTGAAAAATTAATTAAAATTGCGGATGACCTCATTAGATTGAATCTCTTAGGGAATTCAGATCCTGTCAGGACAGAGGAACTAGAATGGGAATTAGCGGAGACTTTTTTAGGTATCCAAAAAGGCTCCCATAGCAAATAATGGAAAAGGGAAGTGACCCTTGGATTCCATCCTTTAATTAAGAGAGCTGTTGATTATATTGAGGAAAATTATCAATCTGAAATTTCACTAGAGGTTTTAGCAGCCGAATCAAGTCTCAGTAAGTATTATTTGATTCGTTCTTTTAAAGAGGTGATGGATTGTACGCCGGCCAAATATGTGACGGATACTAGGCTGAAGCGGGCAGTTGAATTATTGCTGGCCACGAGCCTTGATATTACCACGATTGGTTTTGAAGTCGGATTTGGCAGCCTTCATACTTTTGAAAGGATATTCAAGAAAAAATATGGCGTGACGATTTCAGATTTTCGTAAGAAAAATAAAAACTTAAACGGAAACCATTGCAAAATACGCAATGGTTTTTTCATGTTCAAAAGTTGCTGGAAGGAATAAAGCAATTTTGACAGAGAAGCTTCTTAATTCCTTTGATAAATTCAATGTATCAACTAATTAGGAAGTGTGAACGACATATGAAATCATTGACTAAATTTCACCCGGTAGCTTTGGGAATCATTTATGGGACCTTTTTAGCAAGAGCAGGCTTTTTTATGAGTCTTCCGTTTTTAGGGATTTATTTGCATGAGGTGAAAGGCTTTAACCCTGTTGTGACTGGCGCCATTTTGGCAGTAAGTTTTTTTGTTAGTACCTTTGCGAGTTTCATTGGAGGCGCAATGTCGGACCGAATCGGAAGATATCCGATTATGATATTCTCTATTTTTATTTGGGGAGGGGTATTTTCAGGGTTCGCTGCAGCAGAAGAGGTGTGGCATTTCCTTATTCTAAATGCCTTAAACGGTTTATGCCGAAGCATTTTTGAACCGACTGCACGAGCTATGCTAGTTGATGTTACGCCACAGGAAACAAGGGTCGAAGTATTCAACATCCGGTATTTTGCAATAAATCTAGGCGGAGCAATTGGACAGATTATAGGCTTGTTCATTGGCGGAGCACAAACTATGATTCCCTTTATGATAAGTGCAGGTATATATCTGGTATACGGGTTCCTAATTTTCATTTGGAGCCGTAAATATCCGATTAAGGTAACGAGAGAAAAAGAAGAAAAAAATACCTTTGGTGAGAGCTTGAAGATTATTAGCAAGGATCGTGTTTTTCGATTTTTCCTGATGGGGAATATATTTGTAACTGGTGGCTATGCCCATCTTGATACGACTCTTTCTCAATATTTAGGCAGTGACAAAGCAAGTGTGTATACGATTTTGTTCACCACCAATGCATTGGCCATTCTTCTCCTGCAGTTTCCTATTATTAAAATGATGAAGAGGTATTCTTCCTTAACCGCATTAAAAGCAGGGTGTCTATTGTTTTCAATAGGGATATTGGGTTTTGGAATATCTGATTCACTAGTTTTGTTCATCGTTTCCATGATCCTTTTTTCTGTAGGAGAAATTCTTTGTTTTATTATTGGGGATGTGCTGATTAGTGAAATTGCACCCTCCAATTTAAGGGGAGCTTATTTCGGGGCTGCCGGTCTGCAATTTATCGGTCAAGGCGCTGCGGCATGGTTTGGCGGCTGGCTCCTCAATTATTTTGGGGTTGGAAGTGGTGCAATCGTGTTTGGCATATTAGCTTTATTCACTATCATAGCTTATCCATTTTTTCAATATGGGCAATATCTTTTAGGGAATAAACCATCCTACTTCAAAACTCAGCAAAACACTAATTAAAATACTTGATAAATTACTAAGTTTATACTATGATAGATTTTAGTTTAAAATCAACATATTGTTTTAGCTCTTAAAAATAAAACTATATATTGTGTTTGCCTTAAGTTGAGATGCCGGCAACGGCTTAATTGGGAATCTGGTGAAAATCCAGAACTGCCCCCGCAACTGTAAATGCTGACGAAATGAACAAACCACTGTATAAAAAAGCTTACTAAATTAGGCGGTTATATGGGAAGGGTTCAGAGTAGGGAGATGCATAAGTCAGGAGACCTGTCTTTCTTAAGATGTTTCAGCTTCTTCGGGGATTGAGAAGATGGAACGGTGGCAGCAGGGGGCCCTAATTTCTTTCCATTTTGCCCTTTTGTATTTGTTATCGTTTCATCCGCTCGAATTCACCCGAGCGGATTTTTTATTTTTAGGGGGAAGAGGACATGACTGTCAAAGTGAATAACGTATTGGAAACAATCCAACAAGCATCCAATAAATATCAACTGGATTTTACGGTGCTTAAAAATCAAATTGAGGAACTAGAGGAAAAGGAAGCAAACAAGCAGGCACTCAGCTATGCTGTTAATCAAATAGCCATGGACCAGCCGGATTGGAGCTTTGTGGCTGCCAGCTTATACCTAAATGAATTATATGAAAAAGCAGCTATAAACCGGGGATATGACCGTTCGTTAAAGTATGGCGATTTTTACAGCCTAATTCAACAATTAACCGATATCGGGATTTATTCTAGTGACTTACTAAACTTTTATAACAAAGTGGAAATTGCTGAATTAGCGAAAGAGATTAATCCGGACAAAGATAATTTATTTAATTACATAGGATTATTTTTACTAGCTGATCGTTATCTTGCGAAAGATCATCAGCAAAATGTATTTGAACTGCCGCAGGAGCGGTTCATGATTATTGCTATGACTATTATGAAGAATGAAAAAGTGTCTAAGCGGTTAGATTTTGTAAAGGAAGCATACTGGGCCTTAAGCAATTTATATATGACAGTAGCAACACCAACTTTAGCAAATGCCGGAAAAAGTTTCGGACAGCTTTCCTCTTGTTTTATCGATACAGTCGACGATTCTTTAGATAGCATTTATTTAAATAATTGGGATACTGCTCGTTTAAGTAAAGATGGCGGAGGAATTGGAATCTACTACGGAAAGGTCCGTGCGCTGGGATCTGATATCAAGAAATTTAAAGGAAACTCTTCAGGAGTTGTGCCGTGGATTAAGTTAGTGAATAATACGGCAGTCAGTGTGGATCAATTAGGTCAGCGCCAAGGTGCCATTGCTGTTTACTTAGATGTATTTCATAAAGATATCATGAATGGCTTTCTTGACTTGAAAACAAATAACGGAGATGAACGCCGTAAAGCACATGATATTTTCACTGGTGTAACCGTACCTGATCTTTTTATGAAAAAGTTGCAAGAGATAGACGAGAATGGGAGAAGCATTGGGGAATGGAATACCTTTTGCCCCCATCAAGTAAAGCAAATCATGGGATGGAAAGATGAGTCTGGGAATCCGCTGGGACTAGAAGATTTTTATGATGAATCAGACAGGAAATATTTTACTGAAAAATATAAAGAGGCCGTAAGGAACCCGCTTCTTCCGAGAAAAACCTACAGGGCCATGGACATAATGGCACGAATCATGGTTGCTCAATTAGAAACTGGTACCCCGTATATGTTTTATCGTGACGAGGTAAACAGGCAAAATCCCAATAAGCATTTGGCTGGTAAGGGCCGTACCTCCATCTATTGCAGCAATCTTTGTACAGAAATCACGCAAAATATGTCAGCCACAGCCATCATCAAAGAATACCTGAATGAAGATGGAAACATCGTCATTGTGCGTAAACCCGGCGATTTCGTTGTCTGCAATTTATCCTCTATAAATCTTGCAAAGGTTTTTCCGAAGAATGGTTTGGAGCGATTAATTCGGATTCAAGTCAGAATGTTAGACAACGTCATTGATTTAAATACCATATCTGTCGGACAGGCTCAGACAACGAATAAAAAATTCAGAGCAATAGGATTGGGTACGTTCGGATGGCACCATTTGCTTGCGTTAAAAGGGATTCATTGGGAGTCGGAGGAAGCAGTTGAATTTGCGGATGAATTATACGAGAATATTGCTTACTTAACGATCCGTACTTCGATGGATTTGGCAAAAGAGAAGGGGAGGTACTCTCAATTCAGTGGATCTGAGTGGCAGACAGGCAAGTATTTTGAACGGAAAAAGTATCAATCTGATAAATGGCAGGAATTAAAAAAAGCTGTTGCCAGAAACGGAATTCGAAATGGCTGGTTAATGGCCGTTGCCCCCAACTCCTCAACTGCAAAAATAGGAGGCTCTACGGATGGGATTGATCCGATTTATTCGGCTGAATATGCAGAGGAAAAGAAGAACTTTAAATTTAAGGTAACGGCACCAGACTTAAATCACCGGACTTATAACTATTATCGGCGGGCAAGACATGAATTGGACCAAGTTTGGAGTATTAAACAAAATGCTGCCCGGCAGCGCCACATCGACCAAGCAATTAGCTTTAATCTTTATGTACGTCATGATATTAAAGCAAAGGATTTGCTGCATCTCCACATGGAAGCTTGGAAACAGGGGCTAAAAACAACGTATTACGTAAGGAGCACCTCACAAACAGAAATTGAGGAATGTGAAGCTTGCCATAGCTGATTGGAGGATAAAAAATGAATATAAATTCACCATTAAAAAAAATAAAACTATTAAATCCAGAGTTTCCGAATAAATCAACGGGCATCATTAACGGGAAATCATCTGGTCTGCTTAATTGGAATGATATTGCCTACCCACAAATGTACGACTTGTATCAGACCCTTTTATCAAATTTTTGGAAGGCACAGGAGATTAATATGCAGGATGATATTAAGCAATGGGACCAGCTGAGTTCAACAGAACAAGATGTATTCTTGCGTATTAATACCCAGCTTGCCTCGTTAGACAGCTTGCAAACACCAACTATGACTCAAGTGATGGATTATGTAACCGATTCGAGTTTTAAAGCGATATTTGCCGTCATTGCTCAGCAGGAAGCTGTTCATAATGAATCTTATTCATATATTTTAAGTTCTTTGGTGCCTGTTACCGAACAAAAGGTGCGGTTTAATCAGGCAAAAAAGGATCCTATCGTTCAAAAACGGAATCAGCTTATTTTAGAAGCGTATGAACTCTTTAGAGAGAAACCAACTCCCCAGCATCTGTTTCAATTAGCAGTGAATTCTATTAATCTAGAAGGAATTTATTTTTATGCGGGTTTTGCCTTTTTCTATCATCTTGCCCGTCAGCAAAGAATGCTAAAAACGAGTACGATGATAAGTTATATCCAGAGGGATGAAATGCAGCATGCTTACTTTATCGCCCAGTTTATCCGGATTCTTTTAACTGAAAATCCAGATTTAAATAATTCTAATAATATTGAGTATGCTTATCATGCGATAGGACAAGCGGTTGAGCTTGAAAAAGAGTGGGCATCATACATCTTGCAGGATATAAAAGGGATTGATTTAAAGGAGTATGAATTTTACACGGAATACTTAGCAAATAAGCGCCTCCGGCAGATGGGGCTAGACAATTTATTCGCTGAACGGTCAAATCCAATGCCCTGGATTCATGTTTTTAGCGATGAGATGATGAATGGTACAAAATCTGACTTTTTTGAGCAAAAGTCAAGAACCTATGCGAAAGTGACCCAATCGAACGGTTTCGATGAACTATGAAAATAGCAATCGTTTATACTTCGAAGACAGGAAATACAGAAGAGTTAGTCTTTTTAATGAGGGAAATATTTCAAATGAAAAAGGTAGAATTATTACTTTATCGGCTGGAACAATTTCCTCTTCTTGATCTCATAAAATTTGATGGTATAGTGGTTGGAACCTATACTTGGGGGAGTGGAGAAATTCCTCCTGAATTGATGGATCTTTATCATGCTTTTGAAGCCCTAGATGTTAAGAGGGTGGTCACGGGAATCGTCGGCACAGGAGATAGCGGTTATCCCAATTTTTGCGGTGCAGTTGATCGATTTAAAAATATGCTTTTTGTTCAAACAAATTTAGCTGTTACCTTGAAGGTAGAGCTAAGCCCACAAACGTATGATGTTGAACGGTGTGAGAGATTTGTTAACATTTTTTTGGAACTTTTAAATAATCAAAATAAACATTGAAATAGGTTGTATTTCATTTATACAACCAGTTTCAGATTGATGACAGTTAGTGATAAATATCTCCTTTTTAACATCTCCACATTGTGTGGAGATGTTCTTTTATAAGAAAAAAACACGGAATTGTAATCCGTGTCTCCATTTTTATCCCAGTTTTACCGATGGTGCTCGACTGTTAAGATGAATTACAAAAGCTCCACCAAGAAGGAACAAGAATAAGGTGATGTATAAAGCGTTGTCCCCGCCAATTTTATAAAGCGATGATCCGAGCAGCGGCCCAATTGCGGCGCCTGTAAATCGAATAAAGTTATAGACGCCCATGGCCGTTCCTTTTTCATGTGAAAATAAATTAACAAGTGACGTTATTTGAGAAGGCAGGCTTATGCCAAGCAATACGCCAAAGCCCAGTAAAAATACGATTAAAGTGGGAATTGTTATGAGATTCCAATAAAGAAATGCCCAGAAAATTGAAACCACTAATCCGGTTCCGTATGCCGTATATACGAGAATCGCTGTATGTTTCAAATAAGTTTGAAGCCTTCCGCCAATTAACGTCCCAATCACAATCCCAGCTGTAAGCGGCATAAAAAACAGCCCTTTCCATACCAAAGGAACAGAAAATAGCTCATCAAGCAAACCTGGGATAAAAACTAGAAAAATATAATAGCCGTAGAACTGAGTGAAACCGAGCAGCAAAATGGAAAAAGCAGCGCGGTTAGTCACGATTCCCATAAAGGTTTGAAATGTGATTTTCTTCGGTGCAGTATCTTTCGGCAGTGTTTCTTTCAAGGTAAACCGATTGTATATGTACGCGAATAGGGCTCCAGCTGCAAGAAGTGCAAATGCCGAGTGCCATTCTGCATAAGCAGCAATAAAGCTCCCAACAACAGGGCCAAGAACGGGTCCGAGAAACACCATCGTCTGGTACACACTCATCGCCTTGCCGCGTTCAGAAGGGGGATAAATGTCTCCGATAACAGCCGCCGCTACCACTGAGCCGGTGGTGATGCCAAAAGCCTGAAGTGCTCTCCCAAAGAGGAATAAATAATAATTTTGCGCTAGGAAGCAAATTAGCGAACCGACCATAAAGATGAGTAGACCCGGCATGAGAGTTGCCTTTCGGCCGCGAGTATCCGACAAAGGACCAACCAAAAATTGATTACCAGCCATTACAAAGGTATAAAGGGAGATTGTCAAATTGACCATGAACTGGCTTGCTTGATAATAATGTCCCACCTCCGCAAGGCTCGGAGTATAAATGGTCTGAGTAAACGGCCCTAAAAAGGCAGCAATAGACAACCCAACCAAGATCTTACCGTTTTGTGATTTCATTTTTTACACTTCCTTAAATGCCTTTGTTATTTAATTTGTTCTTTTTCTAATATTCCCATGACGACATCCTGTATTGTCACATTACCCAGAGCTTTTTCTAAGGCCAGTTGAGCCACCGAAAAAAGGGGGGTAATGGTTTCCTGAATATTTCTTCCTACAGGACAATCAGGATTCGGGTTGTCATGCATCCCAAATAATTCTTGATCTTGTACAATATTGACGGCCTTATAAACATAAAGCAATGATATTTCAGATAATTCTTGTGCTGGCGCTGCGCCTGCTATTCCTGGACGTACTTTAACTAAGCCGGCGTTTTTCAACATTCCCATGATTTTTCTAATAACAACAGGATTGGTATTAACACTGCTTGCGATAAATTCGGAGGAATTTACACCATTTTTGTTTATTTCTAAAAGAGTTAATATGTGGATTCCAACAGCAAATCGACTACTGAGTGACATATAGTTCGCCTTCCTTTAAAAACTATTTCTACATACTCCCGTAACAAAGTCTGTTACATGTTAGTATATATCACAAATGGCCTCGTTAAAATAAAAATACTGTCAAAACAAAAAAACCATTAGTGAAAAAATCACTAATGGTTATGAAATCAACTTAATTGCACTAATAATAATAACCGTTGAAATAAGCGTTCGCAGTGGTTTAGTCGGCACTTTTGAAGATAAGGTACTTCCCACTAGAACACCAGGAATGGACCCAATTAGAAGATTCCCAACCAGCGTATAGTTTACACTACCTGCATTTGCATGAAGCAGCCCAGCCACCGTTACTAATAAAAAGGCATGAGCGATATCTGTACCAACTAATTCAGTTCCTTTCAATCGATAAAGAAACATCATCGCAAGGGCAAATAAAGAGCCTGAACCGATAGAAGTAAAGCCGACAATAAACCCAAATACGGCACCGATTAATATCGTTAATCCGCGTTTTTCTTCAATAGGTTTAAGCTGCCAGCGGTTGGGCCGGATTTTTTTATCAAAAAAGGTTTTAATCAGGATTGCTGTCGCTACCAATATTAGGACGTATCCCAGTGCATGTTTTATAATATGTTCCTGATTATGATAGGCAGATTCAAAATATTTTAGAATGGAGATCGCTATCACAGCACTAGGAATACTCCCTATTGCCAGATATAACATTAATTTGAAATTTATTGTTTTTTGTCTCCAGTGCTGTGCCACTCCAAACAATTTCGTAACGGCGTTATAAACCAAATCCGTCCCAACGGCAATAGAAGGTTGAATACCAACCATAATCAAAACAGGAGTGATCAGTGCAGCACCCCCGACACCTGTTAAACCGACTAAAAAACCAACCAATAATCCCATTAATGCAATACCCAATGTCATGGTTATCACTCCTTCTTCAACAATATCCGAGTAAATATATGTGAATTATAGAGTTTTATGAATCATTTGTAAATACTTTTCTGAATTTTTATTTTGATAAAAAAAACCCCACTCAAATTGAGTAGGGAAGTTACTTATTTTCTTCTTTTTCTTTATCGAACCAAAGTAGTTCTTGGTCGTCCACATCACCATTATAGTTGATTAAGATCTCTTCTCCAGCTTTTATATCTTTGTAGGCATAGAAATCAAACGTATGGTTCTGAAAGTTAATATCATAGGTGGCATTTGGATTATAGGAATGGTTAAACAGCATGCCATATCCTAATAGGAAGGCAGTGTGGTTTTTGCCATACTCAAACGCATAATCAGCCAGTAATGTTTTTTCAATATGGACATGTTCCCTATTGGGATAGGGAATGACTGGAGCTTCATGAATAAGTGTTCCTTTTGCAATATCAACCGTCGCAAATACCCCTCGATTGAATTCTCCATCACTTAAGGGAGATTTTTTAATTTCTAAGATAATAATCACCTGCTATTTCTTTTTGAAGTACTTTAATATTGCCGTTTTTTTAAAAATAAAGCAACTTATTTAACCAATTTAGAGAAATAGTTATTTGCAATTCGCCCTTCGTTTCTTTTTAATATAAAAAGTAATTAAAAAATTTATAAAGTAGGGATTTACATATGAAAGCATTAATATTTAATACATTTGGCGGGCCTGAGGTACTCGAATATACTGAAATCGATAATCCTGTCATTGGTCCAGATGAAATACTTATAAGGATGAAAGCGATCGGATTAAACTTTGCTGATATTTACAGAAGAAAAGGAAACTATCATCTAGCTGGTAAACCTCCATTCATTTTAGGATATGAAGGTGCTGGAATAGTTGAAAGGATGGGTGAAAATGTCCAGGGGATTAACATTGGGGAGCGGATTGCCTTTGCTGATGTTCCCTATGCGAATGCCGAGCTTGTTGCCGTACATAAAGATAAAGCGATTCCATTGCCGGATACGATTTCGTTTAATATGGCAGCATCCGTGTTGCTTCAGGGTTTAACGGCCCATTATTTAACTCGTGACAGCTATGCGGTAAAAAAGAATGATGTAGTCCTTGTCCATGCGGCAGCAGGCGGAGTTGGGCAGCTTCTTGTGCAAATTGTTAAACTGCTCGGAGGCAAGGTAATTGGGTTAACTTCATCACCGGAAAAAGCTGAAGCTGCCAAAGAGGCTGGTGCGGATATTGTTTTTCTTTACAGTGATGATTGGAAAACGAAGGTTCTCGAGAAGACTGAAGGCAGAGGTGTGGATGTTGTCTATGAATCTGTCGGTTCTACACTCCAAAACAGCTTTGATGCAACGCGAATTGGAGGTACAGTTGTTTTTTACGGAATGGCAGGAGGTGACCCAGCACCGGTTGACCCACGAATGCTGATGGATACATCAAAAACCCTGACGGGCGGAGATTTATGGAATGTCCTAAAGTCCCATAAGGAGAGAGTAAATCGCTCGAATGAACTTTTTCGCTGGATGGAGGAAGGAAAGTTAAAGGTTTCAGAACCAAGGACGTTTGAATTAAGTGATGCACAAGAGGCTCACCGTTTCTTAGAAAGCCGCAGAAGCACAGGAAAAATTTTATTAATACCATAATGAAATCAGGCTGCCCTCTTAAAAGGACAGCCATTTTTTCTGGATTTCTATACTTTTAGTGTTGGTGCCGGCAAAACGCTTCGTAAGACGCTTCTTTCTTCTTCACTTAATGGCACTAACGGCAACCGAACCCCGCCAACATGGATTCCATTCATATTTAAGGCTGTTTTTACTGGGGTTGGGTTTGGTGCCGCAAATAAAGCTTTCATAAACGGCAGAAGCTTACGATGTGCCTCAGCTGCCTCCTGAAGGGCACCATTTTTAAAGCTATTAATCATGGCTTGCATTTCATTACCGATAATATGGGAAGCAACAGAAACCACGCCTGCGCCGCCGATGGCTAATACCGGTAAAGTTAAGCCATCGTCACCGCTGTATAAGGTAAAATTATTAGGTGTTTGGCTGATAATTTCGGCCATCGCATCTAAGTTGCCGCTTGCTTCTTTAACGGCCACAATGTTTTTAATGGCTGAAAGACGAACGATTGTCTCAACAGACATATTGACAACACATCGACCAGGAATATTGTATAGCATGACTGGCAAAGAAGTAGATTCGGCTATCGCTTTAAAGTGTTGATACATCCCTTCTTGAGAAGGTTTGTTATAATATGGTGCAACAAGCATGATGCCGTCAACACCTGCTTCCTCCGCAAGCTTGGTTAAGCTGATTGAAGCTCTTGTGTTATTCGATCCCGTTCCCGCAATGACTGGAACTCTACCATTAGCCTCACGAACCACAAACTTAAATAATTCAACTTTTTCTTCAGTAGTTAAAGTAGGGGATTCCCCAGTTGTACCAGAAACAACTAATCCATCAGTCCCATTAGCAATCAAGTAATTTACTAAATTTTTCGTCGCATTAAAATCTACCTCACCATTTTGATCAAATGGCGTAACCATAGCGGTTAAAAGTTGGCCAAAATTCATCATACTCACCCTTTATATAAATTTTTAAAAAAATTTGAGGGGTAAGGCCGACGCGCAAAAAAGCAGCACCGAGGAAATCTCGATGCTGCAATAGAAACGTAAATAATAACAAGTTCCTATGCGTGAGATAGCCCTCCATATAGATTCCTATATGACAGTTCTGTATTTATTCAATAGCAGAACCAGCTTCAAGTCCAATGAGATTCTTTGAAGCTTCGGCAAATTCCCCTTTCCACAATTGTCTATGGACCTCATTATCCTCTAATTGTGTACTAATGGTCTTTGCGCCTCTATCCTCACTTCAAAAGGTTTGAAGTAAGAAAATATTTAATTTATTGTAATATAACAGAAATTTCCCATTGTTTCAAGGAAAATGGATAATTTTTATATGACTAGAAAACATAATAGATAAAAAGGGAAAAACCGGTGATGAATTTGCAAAACTTAATGAAAATATTACTCCCTAGACAGTTATTCCTGCTTTTAATTATAATAGGATGGATCTATTAATACAGGAGATAAATGGTTTCGTAAGCATCCGAAAGATTATCAGAAATTACAAAGGAACAAAAACTTTTATTTAGATCATGACTCTTTAACGAACAATGAGGTAAAAGTAGAAGTGCTTCATTTTAATGCCTTTAAATATGAGGACAGTATGGATTAGTGACTTATTACAATTTGGAAAGGATTTGTTGGAAAAGTGGCCTATAAAATAAAAAATACGATGATTTCAGAATCAGATATTAAACAAAGAGTAAAGAAACTTGCAGAGGAAATTGAAGCAGATTTTAACCATGAACCCATTATTCTAATCATCGTTTTGAAAGGTTCATTTGTCTTCGCTGCAGACCTAATCCGTGAAATGAAGGGGGATATTAAAGTCGATTTTATCTCGGTTTCCAGCTACGGTGATGATACAGAAACTACCGGGAAAGTAAGGCTTTTGAAGGATCTGGATGCGAATATTACCAATCAGAATGTCGTAGTGATAGAGGATATCATTGATAGCGGGCTCACTCTCAATTTCCTCAGTGAACATTTGAAATCCCATAAACCTAAAAAAATCAAGATTTGTACTCTTCTAGACAAACCTGAACGAAGAAGGGTTGAACTGCCTGTCGATTATGTTGGTTTTGTCATACCGGATGAATTCATTGTCGGCTATGGAATCGACTACGCCCAAATGTATCGAAATTTACCGTATATTGCAACGGTAGAAGAATGTTAAAAATATTGCGTGAAAACGGCATTCACTCCAAGGAAAAAGTGAATGCCGTTTCTTTACTAACAGTTGGTTCTTCCTCAGGGCTGGTCAATTTCAATAGGTGACGAACCGCGTAAGCAAAACCATTTTCATCATTTGTTTTTGTGATGATATCCGCTTTTTGTTGAACATGAAGCGGAGCATTGCCCATCGCTATAGAAGTGTTAGCTACTTCAAATTGGGTAAGGTCATTGCCGCCATCACCAAATGCGATAATTTCATCAAAGGAGATATTCATCATTTTTTGGTAACGCAGTAAAGCTTTCCCTTTATGTGCTTCACTTGAAGTAATTTCCACATTATTTGGAAATGAGGAGGCCAGCGAAATATCGAATTTATCGACCAAGGCTGTTTTGACGGCTTCTACTTTATCCAATTGATCAAAGTGAGTTAACGCGATAAGTTTATAGATTTTTAGATTCTCTTTCATCAAAATTTCATCATAATTGAATTCATGAAAAAGAACATCCAGTTCATCTCTCGATTTACCATGTAAGGGAGGGAGAGTGGAAGGGAATCCACCGTAATTCGTATACACAAGAATTCCTACTCCCAATTCCTTTAAAATCGAAAATATTTCTTTATAAACGGAAATCGAAAGGGTAGCCTCATAAAGCAATTCTCTCTTACTAGAATATAAATTGGACCCATTGATGCAAAAAATAGGCACCTCCATATTTTGCACGGCTTTCAATTTGATGACATCAGCATATGCCCGGCCAGTGTTTAATATGACGCAGTGTCCCTGTTGCTGCAATTCGTTTAAGGTTTCGACATTTTCATTAGAAATTTCCTGCTCAGAGTTTAACAAAGTACCATCTAGATCTATGGATAAACATTTCATAGTTCAATATGTTCCTTTCTACTGTTTCTTAACATTACTATACCAGATTAATCGGCATAGCAGATTGTAAAGTTTTATATTAAATAATGGTACAATACAAAAAAAGGGGTGCGAAAATGAATATAAATAATATACTAGTCGTCAGCCCAATGTTTAAAGAGCTGAAGGCGTTATTAGAAAAAGAAAAACTACATAATAATTTTCTTTTTAAATCCGAAGAAGAGATGTCTCAGGAGGATTTAGGCTGGGCGGATGCCTTGGTAACTTTTAATTTAAAATCGGAATATAATTACAGTCATGTAAAATGGGTCCACTCCCTTGGAGCGGGGGTCGACCGTTTTTTATATCAAAAAGACTGGAATGAAGAGGTATTGTTAACTAGGACGATTTGTTCATTTGGACAAAGAATTGCTGAATATTGTTTGAGCTATATTCTAAAAGATTTGCAGTTTCACGATGAATTTCAAGGATTAAAACAGCAAAAAAAGTGGCTGCCAAAGACACCGAAATTATTAAATGAACAAAAAGTCATGATCTATGGAACAGGTGAGATTGGTCAGACTACAGCGAAAATATTATCTGGATTAGGTATGGAAGTATATGGCGTTTCCTTAAATGGAAGAGCTAAAGAAGATTTCAAAGAGGTCCTGACAGTCGATTCTCATTTTTCACATCTTAGGGAGACGAATTATATCATCAATACCCTACCTTTGACAGAACAAACGGCTGCTTTCTTTGATGAACCTATTTTTACACAATTATCCAATGCGGGTTTTATAAATGTAGGGAGAGGGGCATCAATTCGTGAGGAGGCTCTGCTTGAAGCAATAGATAATTACCATGTCAGCTTCGCAGTTCTTGATGTCTTCGCAGAAGAGCCGCTCCCGAAGGATAACCCACTATGGGATCATCCAAGAGTTTATATCACACCCCATATATCGGCGGTTACCACACCCGATGAAGGCGTTGCGTGTTTTCTTGAAACGTTAAAAAATCTCGAAGAAAATAAACCATTGCATAATAAAGTTGATTGTAAACGTGGTTATTAAAAATTATTTTCGATTTTTCAAAGAATTATATGGTTGTCCTATACCAAAAATTATAATCCTCATATAATGTTTTTACAACGTTGTATGGATTGGAGGTGACAATAATGGACGATCAAGAACCAGACCAATTTCAGGATGAAGTATATGAACCGATTGGATTAGTCGTAAATTCTGTATTTTTTGTCATGTCCATTGTCATAATAGGTATCGATTTTATTATGGGTAAGTAGTGGTATATATAAATTAAACAGCTCCAGTTCCGTAAGCGGCTGGGGTTTTTTTATGTTATTTTAAAATATTTTTTTGTGTAGAGTGTTTGTCAGAGAGCCGTTATACATAAAATTCCGACATTATTTGTCAATTCTAGTGTTTTAGAGCCCAAATGTGTCGATGAAAAATCTGTCAGTATTCACAATGCTGTAACAAGTCTTTCGAGATAATGGAAAAATTCGGAGATAATAGAAGTAGATAGAAAATGAAAAAAACAAGAGGTGGAGGGAAATGGAAAAGAAAAAGTGGATTGCGATGTTATTGGCAGGAGGAAGGGGGACGAGATTAGAGCAGTTAACAAATAATATCGTCAAACCAGCAGTGCCATTTGGCGGAAAATACCGGATTATTGATTTCAGTTTAAGTAATTGTAAAAATTCAGGAATTGAAACAATAGGAATTTTAACACAATACCGTCCCCTAGCCCTGCATTCTCACTTAGGGAACAGTCAGCTATGGAGCTTATATAATCGGGATGGCGGTTTAACAATACTTCCGCCATATCAACGGAATGATACTGGAATTGAATGGTATGCAGGCACTTCTCATGCCGTCTTTCAAAATATTGAATTTATTGACCAATATAACCCGGATTATGTTCTAATTCTTTCTGCTGACCAAGTCTATAAAATGGATTACTCAATCATGCTTGAGCAGCATATTGAAACTGAAGCGGATTGTACCATTGCCGTAGTCGAGGTTCCATGGAAAGAGGCAAGCAGCTTCGGACTAACCAAGATCACTAAGTCGACAAATAAAATTAGGGATTTTGAGGAAAAACCAGCAAATCCAACTTCGAATTTAGCATCGATGGGAATTTATATTTTTAATTGGCCGATATTAAAGGAATATTTAATTCAGGATGAGAAAAAAGAATACTCTTCTAGGGATTTTGGCAAGGATTTTATACCAACGATGCTGACTGATGGGTTGCAGCTGTATGTTTACCAATTTAATAACTATTGGAAGGATGTAGGTACTGTCCATAGTTATTGGCAAGCTAACTTAGACCTATGAAAAAAATGTTCCGCCTTTATATTTAGCCGAAAGTGCCAAGGTGTACCATAGTATATTAAGCGAGGGCTGTGAACTGTCTGGGAGCATTGAAAAGTCTGTAATATTTAGCGGAGTAAAGATAGCAAAAGGTGCTTCTATAAAAAACTCTGTTATTTTACCAGGTACGATTGTAGAAGAAAATGTATGGATCGAAAATGCCGTCATCGGAAGCAATTCCGTAATTAAAAATGGTGTGATTATGGTCTCGACGAACCCTGAAGAGCATTTAATGCTGGTTGGCAATCATAAAACAATCGATCCAACGATACAAGAGACGAAATTAATGAACAAGTCAAATTCAGTTTTATCCTAAAAATCGCAATGAAAAAGGGTAACCCTATTAAATTTAATAGGATTACCCTTTTTCATTATTGGTTTTTTTTGTTTTCTCTTGCTGCTTGTTTCCGAGCTTTCTTACTTAGACCTGACTCGGATCCAAATTCGGTATCGCTCCCACCCGTGTGCGGCTGCTTTCGATTATTATTACGATTTGTCATAGTGATTGTGTCTCCTTTCATTATGTACGTTTGCTATTAAGCTTGCTCCAATGCTATGAAGGAGCCTTTAATATCATGCTGTTTTTTTATAAAAGTTATTCGTGGGAAAGAAGGCAATAAATTAGAACTAAAAGGGAAAATCCGTTAATCTATAAAAGTGTATTTTAAAAATAGGGGGATGGATGTATGGCGATATCGGAAAAAAAGCATTCCACGATTGTGGCACTTTTACTTGCAGGAACTTTCATTGCGATATTAAATCAGACATTAATGATTACAGCAATTCCTCCGATTATGGATGAAATGAACGTAACTGCTAACAGCGCACAATGGCTTACAACGGTTTTTATGTTGGTAAACGGGATTATGATTCCCATTAGTGCCTTTTTATTAGAAAGGTTTACAACCAGACAACTGTTTATTTCTGCGATGAGCATATTTGCTTTTGGGACCCTTGTAGGCGGGTTTGCTCCAAATTTTGAATTTCTATTACTTGGAAGGGTCATCCAGTCGAGGATGCTGAACTTCCATTGGCGGAAGCGCTATGGACTAATCAAAAAGGAAAGGACGTCTTTCTGTCATTGCCTACGTGTCGCTTTGGCACTAAATAGCCCGATAACTATGGTCTGTCCAGCTGACGCCTAATTCCGTAGGTTCCTTTTCCATTTGCGGCAAGCCGCCGTGCTAAACGAGATGAAGACTTTTATTACGGGGCAAGGGTGTTAGAGAAGGAGGGTTAAATATCTAATAGCATAGTACTATATTTGCATATATTGGAAAAATATTATTATATTCATCAAAGGAAGCCTGTTCAATCTGCCTATATTATATATTTAAAAACGAGGAGGTTAGCTTAACAAGGGATTTCATTCTGATAGCTATAATAAGTAATAGCATTGCTTGATTTATAGAGGAGGAGATTTGTAGAAATAAGAAAAATGCGATAAATGCTATTTCACAGTTTCTGTACTGCCAATTGGAACATTAGAGTTACTTATCATCATATTGGTAAGTCATTTACTTCATATGCCACTCGGATTCCTGATTCAATTGCTCCTTGTATCCAACCATGGGTACGAGATGTATGTTCACCAGCAAAGTGCACTCTACCCTCAGCGGTAGGAATATAAGGATAAAGCTCCAATTCCTGTCCAGGCTCAAAAGCCGTAAAAGCTCCGCAAGAATATGGATTCTTACTCCAGCTAAAGGAAGCCCCTGAAACGAACTCCGAATAGACCTGATCTCCATAGATTTCTGCCAGGTTCATTAAAGCAAATTGGATACACTCTTTTTCAGAAAGGCTTTCTAATGTTAAGGCCTCATCTGCCCATGTATAGCTCGCTATCACGATTGCAGGTCCATTTGTACCAATTCCATAACTTGGATAATACGTAAATCGAATCGGCAGTTCCGTTATCGATTTACCACCAAGCTGGCCTTCTTTTTCCCAAAACCTACTTTTAAACTCGATTGCGATTTTTGTTGCGGCCAGATAATTAAGTTCGCGAATTGCTACCCTTTTATAATAGGAAAAAGAATTGTATGGCTCGATTTTCACAAACCGTAAGGTTGAAAAAGGGATGGTCACTATAGCAAGATCACCAGTTATCGTAAAATTCTCAGCGGTTTGTTGGTTTATACAATGAATCGTTACAAGGTTTTGATATTGGGAAATTTTCATCATTTTTTTATTGAACAAAATATTCTCTTTTAATCGCGGTAAAAATGCCTTTGGCAATTGGTCCATGCCGCCAGTTATTTCATAGAATCTCTTTGTTAATGTTAAGACTATGAATTCTCGTAATACTTCAATAAAGGACATCCCCATAAATGCTTCCAAATCAAGAAGCACACCAATCATATCAATTGCACCAATTGAAAAATAATAGTTTAAGAAAGAACCTAACGATATATTTCTATATTGTTTTTCTATAATAGGCCAATTCCTTACCGGATCTTGGTTTATAAAATTGGTAATTGGTTGTATGACAGAAAGCAAAAGTTCTTCAGACGATTTCCCTCTTTCATTTGGAGCAACTGGATATTTTAAAATACTTGGTTTACTTTCATATACATCAAGACGCGTTTTAATGCCATTTGCGTATATAATGTCTCTTGGAGTCCGGTTAATGAACAGATTTGTAGGTAACTTAAATTTTTTAATATATTCCAAGGTTAAATAATGTTTATCAGGAATTCGCATTGGTCCGGCATTAAAATATAACTTATCACTAA
Organism: Neobacillus sp. NRS-1170; assembly: GCF_050468025.1. NCBI lineage: Bacteria > Bacillati > Bacillota > Bacilli > Caryophanales > Bacillaceae > Neobacillus > Neobacillus sp. NRS-1170. The sequence goes on from NZ_JBITPF010000048.1 coordinate 74,649, forward strand.
AGGGGGCTCGCATAGTGTAAACACGTCCTCCAACTCTATCGTTCGCTTCTAGGATGGTGACTTTATGTCCGGTTTCCTTTAATAGGGATGCTGCGACGAGTCCAGCCATGCCTGCACCGATAATTAAAATATGTTTAGTATATTGAGAGGTTTTTAGACCCTTTCTAATGATTGTGAGCATTTGGTTATCTGTTAATTGAAAATTCATCGTATAAGGCATCCTCCCTTCCTTTTCCATAAAATGGCTTGCTTCATTATATACAGTAATAAGGATGCCTATGTGCTTTTTTCCTGTTTTGTATAAAGACTTTACTCTAGGGATACAAAACATAAAGCAAGCTAGCCAGTAAAGCTTTCAACCTTTAGAAATGGGAGAAGTACCAGCTTTAAAAAAGGCTGACCGATAACGATCTTTATCCTACGCTGTTCGATATTCTTGAGGAGGTAAGGATTTGGATTTTTACATAGATTTGGTCTTTCCAGCAGAGTTCTTCATCCTTCTCCCAACCAGGTCAGGGGAGAGGGACGTCAGATGTTTGATGCTTTTTAAGGATAGCGTTGTATTTATCTGAATGCGCGGCTACAAATAGGGCCAGCAGGATAATCCGGGTTCGGTCCAGGTGAGTGGCCTGAAAATCCTACATACTCCTTTTAAATAACTGGATAGCTTACTGAAGATCGAAAACACATTATTCATCCCATTTTTGTACAAAGTATATTGACGTCAGTTGGTAAAAATGCCAGTTGGATATAAAAGAACCGCGGTTCTTTTTATTTGTTAATTTTAACGAAAATCATTGACGTCACTTAGACGTCACCTACAGTAGCAGGATTCATCCTGCTTTTTTGCTTCAGCAGGAATTTTCCCATCAATCAATAAATCCTACGTCTAGGGGTAAAATATAGGACTTGGATTGACCCCCACAATCCCAATTTTTTAATTACTTAATGTTTTCACCAATACTTGTATATGCTAAAATGAAATCAACCTTATTTTTGGAAAATTCTACTACAATTGACTCCGATTCTTAATCGGGGTCTTTTGTATTTTGCAAAAAACACAAAAAAGCCGGGGGCTTTAAACTGGAGATCCGTGCGGCGACTGACACCGAACTGCCCCCAGACTAACCCGCCGGCCGACATGACTTGTTACCGGGCATAGGGGACGATTATGTCGTCAGCAGTGGCAGTATGAAGGACGAGCGTGGCTTCTTCACCCGCGATGAGTTTGGCGCTGTCTTGGGGGTCGACCTAGGCGGCCGGTCGTACAAACGGACTCGGACGACCTCTGAGTAAAGCACGGTGGGGTTCCTTTAATTGTCATCTCACAAAGCGCGGATCAGCCGATCATTGCCGGATAAGTAGCCAATCTCGGAGCACTATCTACATATCATCAATTACTCTAACTGGATTATCATCACTAACATAATCGACTAAAGTATTTGGGAATAAGTTAAGTCGATTTCTATCTTGACCTAGAATAAATGGCATATTAACATCTCCTTTATTAAAGTAATTAGACATTAACATCAATTTTCATCTAACACGTTATAATATTTATGGATTGTTAGACAAACTCACGTACGGTTTGATGAGGGGGGAACTGAAACTAAAAGAGATAGCGTAAGCTATCCCTTTAAAATCAGTTCTCTACTCTACTCAATTATGTGATACAAAAAAAGCCCTGAAGCTTCGCCAACTATAGTCATAATTAATCCATTCCGTTACTTCCTATTTTATTATTCTGCTGATTGTTAGCCAGACAGCCTTAAGGCTGTGATATTTTCTTTAGAAACCATGACTTTATAGAAATTTGTAAAAACAAAATTGAACTTTCTCGGGTGGTAGCACTACTGACTGGTCAGAAAGGGATAAACGTATTTCTGTAATTCTGTACGTTTGATTTGGTACTAAATGTACCGATAACACAAAAAAAGAAGTCCTGGGGCTCCTTCAATTGCTTTTTTTAGCAACTTCTTTCGCATAGTCTAATTGTTTATTCTAAATTGAATGATACTGGATGTTTTTCTGATGTACATCCTTATTGATTGCATGGCCTTCATGTGGATATATTTTATTTTTCTTTTCCTTGGTATGGGACAAACTTGGATCAGGGAAGGATAGGGGTAAGGAGGCGATTAATAAATGGCTACATTCGAAGTTCTGTCCTTGATGCTTAGTTTTGGCATGTTTGTAATCGCTGTATTGAAATTTCATGATAAAGATAAGAATTCTTGAACACGCTGTAAAAGGCGTGTTATTTTTTTGCCCTAATTTAAACATTAGAAAAGGCTTATCTTGAGATCCCCAATCCGCTTTCAGCCCCGTGCTCCTGAATGTATAATGAACGATTATTTAACGTTAAAGAACGAGTGTATTACTTAAAAAGCCAACACAAAAAGTCGGTTACTTCTGTACAGAGATCGACTTTTTTAGGTTACATACTTGATCACCAGAATTTATCTGTGTTTGACCATAAATCATCCTTTGGAGCTTCCTTTGGAATGATTTTATAATTGAAATCAGGTGGTAAACTATTCTTGATTCCCACTATAAATGCTTCGGCAGCTTTTTCATCTTCAAAAGTCACTTCTTTTTCTCCAAAGATTGTGTTTTGAAACCCAATTTCCTGTCTATTTCGATCAAAGGCTTTAACAATAAATTTCATGCTTCTCCTCCATTTTAATTTAATAATCTTTAGTGAACTTAGTTATGCTAGGTAAACCATCTCCTTGAGGATGGCTCCAAAAAACGACATTTATTTTCTACCATATATATCTATGCCGGAAAAAATAAAATTGGGAAAAAAACCATCTAGACCTTTAGGATCAAAATAAAGTAAAGGAAGGTGTTACCTTAATCGGTAGCACCCCCATTTTTGATGTTGGTAAAGAACGTTTCAAAGATGAAATGGATTATTCCGCTTCTGAATGGGCTGTAGTTGAAGTGTCTCTGCACTCCCAGCATTCCGCTCGATTCCTCTCCATAATTGCTAATTCCTCTCCGCATGAAATGCAATTATCCATTAGCAATCCTCCCTTTTCGTGTATTTTATTTATTTAACGTCAACCTTATTCATTTAAATATAACACGAAATATTCTGAAAAAAAGAACAAACACATGTTATTTTAATTACTTAAATTGCACCAATATCACAAGAGTTTGTTTAATTTTTTCGCTTCATTAAACTGGCCTATAACTGATCAGCGAGCTAGATCCCAAGAAAAAAGATTAGCCAAAAAAAATTTAGATTATTATCATCCAACAACATATTCATTATGGTATTTTAACCATCCAGGGGAGGCAGGACTCTGCCCACCGCAATGGTATGGACATGGATTAGTTGATGGTTATAAAAACCATTGTTTTATCAACCAAGTCAACAAGATTGTCCAAATGTATTTAATGGATAAATTTAGAATTTATATCTATTCGTGAAAGCTAACAGAGGCTTTTATTAAACAAGGTAAGCCAACACCAAGCCGGGAAGATTTAGACATCACCAAGCGTCTTGCAGAAGCAGGGAGAATATTAGGCATTGAGGTCCTTGACCATGTGATTGTCAGCCATACCGGGAAGCATGTGAGCTTAAAGGAGAACGGTTATCTATTAAAATACCAAGATAGCAAAGGGGAGACTTCCCCTTTGCTTGAAGGGAAATATATACATGGTTATCGTATCAGAATTTTACAAAGATGAGGCAGAAGCAATTGAAAAGGCTGGCCTAAAAGATGAAATTGAATATTATGTAATGGAATATGGTTTAAGCCGAAGAAAATCTATATCCTGCCATTTATGGAGGCAATGAACGAAAAATATAAACCTACAAAAAATACGATGATTTTATCCGTGTCAAACTGAAATCGAAAAAACATCGGCAGAATCAGCGCCGATGTTTGTGCACGGATGGAAAAAAAACATCCGTTTTTTCTTGATTATATGACGCAGGCGTCGAGCCTGCTTGACGGTTGCAGTCGCAACCATTTGAAAGATGAATCGGGAAGAAAGGAAACGATTTGCCATGGAAAATCGTCTTTTCTCATTAATAATTGATTTAGTACAGAAAGGGGTACCGCCAGTAAATCGGAAAAAAACCCTGTTAATTTATATTTCATCTACTCGCCAAGAATCGTTTGTTTTCTTAAGGTGACGGCGAACTCTCTTATCTAATTCTGGCGCATATTGATGGGCTCAACCTATTATCGTGGTGTGGGAAATGGATAAGCCACGCTCCTCCATTATTTCTACGAGGTCAAGAAAGCTTAAATTGTACCGGAGGTACCATCTTACTACGTAAGAAAACCAAAAGGAAATGGAAAAAAGAATAATAATAAATATACCTGAAGACCATATTGGATGTTTTTTGATAAAATTATTCAACCAATTCATCAGTCGCACCATTTTTAACTTTATTTACTCATTTTCCATTGGAATGCTGTTGCAAACTCCTCAACCGCTGGAGTCAATATTTCAACCTTAGAGGCTGCGAGAACAACATCAACCATTGGTTCTTTATCATTTGGAACAAACTTCGCAACATCTACAGTATATTGAAAAACTCTTTTGTCTCCAATCATTACACCCATTGTTACAGTTTTTGCACCTTTAATATCAGCTTGTTGAATAAAGTCATATGTCTGGTTAAGAACGTGCGAAGCTGCTTGACCGTCTGAAAGTTCTTTACTCATAAAAACAACTACATTTATATGTTTCGTTGTATTACGAGAGTCTGTGACTTCTACATCTTTGGCATATTCGAAAACAGAGGTATCGATCGATGGTGATTCTTTCTTTGCTTCTTCTTTTTTTGGCTCTTCAATTTTTGTTTTTTCTGTAGTTGTCGTTTCTTTAGCCGTCTCTTTTTTATCGTTTTTTTGGCTTTCTGTAACCTTTTCTTTTTCGTTTACCGTTTTATCTGTCTCCTTAGAACTACAACCAACCAATAAACCTATGATTAGCAAAAAACTTAGAAATACTTTCATTCATTAATTCCCCTTAATTTTTGATAGAAAAATACTACTTTTATACTAAAATTGTATCATTAATTTACAAGTAAATAGTCTAATTTTTCTACAAAACAACTCTGCATTTAGTTAGATAACTAAGCTGATTGGATTCATCTGCTATTATAATAATAAAAAAGCCTCAGTTGGAACTGAGACCCGGGTGCACTGCAAAACATAATGCTTTGTTACGACAACTTTTTTAATTTTCTTTTGTTATTCTCCATACTCCATCGATCTTTTTAACTGTGTAAGTAAAACTGTATTGGTGAGTGGTTTGTTCCCACCCCTCCTTAGCCGTAATCGTTCCTATTTAAATAACACTTTTTTTCTTTGGAGTAGCATTGAGTTCATCGATTATATTGATCACATCTGTGTACCCTTCTTCGAATTGATCTTAAGGGTGTTTTTCTTGCCAGCTGGTAACCCATGTATTATAAGCCGGCAAATAATATTACTAGCCGGGAAGGAAGTCTTTTGATAGGGGAAAACGTCTTTAAACATTTTTGCTCGTTTATTAAAAAAAGGTATTGACCATTCTTTTAACCTCCTGTAATATAGGAGAAGTCGTCAGCGAGACGATGAAAGAAAAACAAAAAAAGTTGTTGATATTAACAACTTGGAATGTTACATTATAAAAGTCGCTTTTGAGCGATGGCGAAATTGTTCTTTGAAAACTAAACAAACAAAAACGTCAACAAACAATAATAATCGTGTTCCTTCTATTATATAGAGAACATGAGCCAACGTAACATTTTTGAGCTAATCAACTTTCTAGGAGAGTTTGATCCTGGCTCAGGACGAACGCTGGCGGCGTGCCTAATACATGCAAGTCGAGCG
>NZ_JBITPF010000049.1:0-203070 GCF_050468025.1 Neobacillus sp. NRS-1170
AATTTATTCATTCTCAGCTTTAAAAAGTATCTCAATCTCAAAATTGCCTGTCAAGGAAAGCACTTGACAGCCAATTTTGAGATTGAGGAGCAGTCAGTAAGCTGAGAAGGAGATCCCCTAGCCTTGAAAGGCTGAATCCCAACTAATAAGCAAAGAAGCCGAAAAACGCTTCTCTTCTTAAAGTTGCCCAAAAACCGATCCAAAATCAATTTGTGTAGGGAGCATTGACAGTTTCGTTCATATCAGTACAATTTTTCACAAACTAACTTTATTATTTCCCCTTCAAACGCCAATACAACTCCCTATCAATTTCTCAAAATTGTGGAAATTGTCGAACTTTACTAAATTACATTTAGTCTTCCATATTGTACAATTAGGACAGGGTTTAGGTTTCCAATAATTGGGGGTTCCTAATGAGAAAAGTGAAAGTTTTGATTCTGACAGTTGTATTCCTTTTGACTATGGCCCTGCCAGCAATGGCTCAAAGCAATTCCCCTGTTTACAAAGGTTCTTTTCAAGGTGCTTCGTTCTATGGGTCAGAAGGTACCCTCGATACCAATGTAGACCTTAATACTAACTTTGAAGATAAGGATTCTTACATCCTCTATTACCAATCCTACGATTATGAAAAAGACGAAGCCTTTTATGGCAGCGCTGTAGTTCCAGCAACCAAAGTGGTTTTTGACATTCACAAAGGTACTGCCAAAGTGAATCAGACTGTAGAAGTAAATAAAGTTGAATTTACTTGCGATGAAGAAGGAAATTGCACTGGCGTTGAAACTCCTGCTGGTACTAAGTCTATCAATCTTACCTGGGAATTCAATCCAAAGAGTTATTCTACCTCAAAATATACAGATAAAAATGTCCAGATCGATTTCGACCAGTACATCAAACTTTCTAAGGGTACTTTCAAAGATTACCATAATGTCTCGGTTTCCGGAACCGTCGATGGTAAGGTGACTGATAGTTTTGAGTATTCCGGTGGTAATGTATCCACTGGTTCTTCTTTCGTAATAATTAAGTAAACATTCTGCTAACAAAATCAAAAAAACCTAAACCCTAATTGAAAATGTACATATAAGGCCGGTTAGTCATTAACCGACCTTTTATTTTGTCGCTAGGCTTATGGTTATCATAGCTTTCTTCGTCATTCATTTCTCCTGTTTCTCTTTCAAGTTTAGCTAATTAGTATTTATTATATATAATGTCAATATTCCTTTTCGAGTAACCTGCCCCGTTAGCGGAACTCCATAAACTATTCGTTCTATTTAGTAATGTACTTTTATTTAAATCCTGCTTTAACGATTCCAAATCATAATTCACTAATAAAGGGGACCCACACTCACATAATTGTTGAATTTCGTCAACAGAATAGATAGTATGACACTTTGGGCAGTTAAGGTTGGTCACATAGCTGAATTTCATATAAATCCTCCTCGTAAATGATTAAATCATCTTTTTATCTTATCAACATTTTTTCTATCAATTGGTTTCGATGGCATTTTGCCTTCATGCAGGAATATATATAGTTATTTATGAAAAAAGGAAGAGGTCTATGTCCTCCTCCCTTTTCGCTAATATAAATTATTAAACTTTTTCAGGCACATATTGATTTGCAATGATTTCTCCAATAGGCTGATTGTTTTGTTGAGTGATGTTGATAGCGTCTCTTTTTTTCAACGGTAAATGCGGAAATACTAGCTCTGCAAATTGATATGCTTCTTCCAAATGTGGATATCCGGATAAGATAAAGGTATCGATACCTAACGCAAAATATTCTTTCATCCTCTCTGCCACTTGTGTTGGATTTCCCACAAGTGCTGTTCCAGCACCACCACGAACGAGACCAACCCCTGCCCAAAGGTTCGGGCTGATTTCCAGCGTCTCTCTTCCACCTTTGTGCAGGTTCATCATTCTCTGCTGCCCTACAGAGTCTTGACGGGCTAAAGTACGTTGTGCTGCCTCAATCGTCTCCTGATCTACATATTGAATTAAACGATCAGCAGCTTCCCATGCTTCTTCTTCTGTTTCTCTTACGATTACGTGTAGTCGGATGCCAAATCGTACTGTTCTTCCTTCTTGTTCAGCTAAACGGCGAACTTCCTTTATTTTTTGTTCCACTTGTGCAGGAGGTTCTCCCCATGTTAAGTAAACGTCTGTATGTTTTGCCGCAACGGCTTGGCCAGCTGGGGATGAACCGCCAAAATAGATAGGAGGATGAGGATGCTGTACAGGTGGAAAGAGCAGTTTCCCGCCTTCAATTTTCACATGCTTCCCATCAAATTGAACCTCTTTTCCTTCTAAAAGCTTACGCCAGACAGTTAAAAATTCATCTGTTACTTCATAACGTTCATCATGAGAAAGGAATAATCCATCACCAGCCAATTCTACTGGATCACCACCCGTGACGACATTAATTAAAAGACGTCCATTTGAAATGCGATCCACTGTGGAAGACATTCTTGCTGCAACAGAAGGAGACATTATTCCCGGCCGAACAGCAATCAAAAATTTCAAACGTTCCGTTACAGCAGCCAATGATGACGCTAACGTCCATGGATCCTCACACGATCTTCCTGTTGGAATTAATACCCCTGTATATCCAAGTCGATCAGCCGCTTGAGCGATCTGACGAAAGTAAGTAAAATCAGCTAATCGTCCTCCCTTTGTTGTTCCTAAATACCGGCTGTCCCCATGAGTTGGAATAAACCATAAAATTTCCATTATTACACTCCCTGTATGTTATTAGTTTTTTTTACTAAATATCGTTCATTTTATGTTTATCGAATTTCTTGTAATTCTTTTCGTTGCAATCGTTCCAGTAATTGGCCGATAGCAGATTTCAGCCTTTGCTCAATTTCAGAATCTACAAAAGTAATCTCTTGTCCCGAATAAGTTAATTGTGAATCTACCATATATACAGACTCTACACTCTCCCTTGCACCTAGAACGGAGAAAAGAGGCTTAAATGAGTATTCAAGTGATAAAAGATGCGCATAAGTACCTCCGGTTGCAACTGGAAATACGATTTTACCTTCAAGACTTTTTTCAGGGAGCAAATCTAAAAAGGTTTTTAAAACTCCTGGATAACTCGCCTTATACACTGGACTTACAATGATCACTGCTTCTGCTTGTTCCACTAGCAATTTTGCTTGTTGAATGGCTGGACTATTAAAATTTGCATATATTAAATCTTCTGGAGGCAGATTACGGACAGTAATCGTACTTACTTGATTTCCTTCCTTTATAAGAATACTTTCCAAAAATGCAGAGATAGCAGACGAACGAGATAAAGTAGAAGGGCTGCCAGAAATAATAACGATATTTGACATAAACATCTCTCCTCTTCTTAGGACAAAATAATAGTAATTAATAGATTAAACCTTAAAGTTTTAGTTATTCCGTCGTTTAAGCACTAGTAATCTTCTTTTATTCCCATAACCCTATGAATGTTTAAGCAGCATTTTCGCCCTGATAACTATCCCGCCATTTTAAGAATCTTGACTCTAATACACGAACAAGCGAATCACCTATTTTACCGCCAAGAGCGAAGATAATAATACCGACAAAAACAACCTCGGTGCGGGTAAATTGTCTTGCATCCATAATCAAATAGCCGATACCTTCGCTTGCCCCCATCAATTCGGAAACAACTAATCCCAGCCAAGCAGCGCCTAAGGATAGGCGAACCCCAAGTAAAATATTGGGGAGAGCAGCCGGAAAAATCAGTTTGGTTACTTGATTCCATCTACTAAATTCCAAAATGCGTGCTACATCAAATAATTTTTTATCTACTCCGCGAATGCCCAATAATGTATTTACATATAGGGGGAAAAATGCTCCTAGTGCAATTAACAATTCCTTTGATAATTCTCCTAAACCGAACCATAGAATAAATAATGGTGATAATGCTAAATGGGGCACGGTTCGTAACATTTGCAAAGAAGGATCAACAAATTGCTCTGCTTTATTAGAGAGACCGGTCAACGTCCCAAACAGTAGACCCAAACTTGCACCTAATATAAATCCAATTAAAGCACGAAAAACGCTAATTTTTATATGCCCAAATAATTCACCTGTTCTAGCTAATTCCAGAAAGGAATGAAAAATATCTAAAGGTGTAGGTAATATCGTATTAGACACATGTAGAAGTGATCCTGCCAACTGCCATACAACTACTATAATGATGGGTAACACCAAGCCGCGTGTCATTATTAATGCAGAGCCTTGGAATTTAGTGCTCTTCGCCTGTTTCGTAACTGCAGGATTCCTAAATTTACTCTCCAAATTTTCAGATGGAAATGCTAGTTTTGCTTTGCTCATCTCAAAACCACCTCACTTAGTTTTTTCTTCCTTCAGTTCCTTTAATGCTTTCTTAATGTACGAATTATCGACTACCTTTGATGTATCGATTTTATTTGTAATTGCTTTAAGGGAATACTGGAAATCTGCTGTTTCCTGCTGTGCTTTAATGATTTCTTCAGATATTGGAAGATTAAGAGATTCATTTTTTTCGAGTACATTGCTTATGACATCCTTATCAATTTTTTTAGCATTTGCATACAAATCGATTGCATCTTCACGGTTCTCTTTTTCAAATAAACGCGCTTTTTCGTATACCTTTAGAAAGCGTACAACAAGATCAGGATGCTCTTTAGCAAATTCTGTACGTGCAATTACGAATCCCGGTGAATAAACATTCAATGATTTACCATTCGCTAGTATTCTTGCGTTTTTCTTTAAAGTCTGTAGAGAAACAAAAGGCTCCCAGATGGACCAAGCATCAACAGCTCCTGATTCAAACGCCGGCTGTGCTTCATCTGGCTGCAATTGGATAATTTCTACATCACCAGGCTTCAAACCAGCTTTCTCCAAAGCACGGTACAGTACATTGAACCCACTGCTTCCTTTTGCCACTGCAATTTTTTTCCCTTTTAAATCCTTTAGTGTTTTTAACGGACTGTCTTTACGAACAATAATCGCGTTTCCTTTAAGCCCATCGCTAGAACTTGCAATTTCCTTAAACTGAATATTTGCTGCCTGCCCTGCAATTACAGGTGAATTGCCGACTGCGCCAAAGTCCAATCGATTAGCTGCCATTGCTTCGAAATGCGGAGGACCGCTTTGGAATACCGTCCAGTTTACTTTTACACCAACCTTTTTAAATTCTTCTTCGAACCAACCTTTTTGCTTTGCAATCAATAACGGTCCCAAGCTTTGTTGGATTCCTATGTTAACTGTCAAGTTTCCATTCTTTCCTGCAGCTGTATTTGCTGTTGTCGTTTTTGATGAGCATCCCGATAAAATCCCTATCATAATTGCTGTAAATATTAATAAAGAAACCTTAAACTTTTTAAACATCTTTTCCATCCTCCTCTAAATACCTGAGCCTTCAATCAACTGAAGTTCTTCTACTTTCTCAAATTCACTTAGTACCTTTTGTCTAAATTCTTGAAATGAGTGACTCGCTCTTTTGCGATGATGCGGTAAATCGATGGGAATAATATTGCTGATTTGGCCTGGTCTTGCACTCATGATCACGACTCGATCAGCAAGATAAATAGATTCATCAATGTCATGCGTAACTAGAATCATAGTTGTTTTTTTCTGTTGCCAAATATCTAACAGCACATCCTGTAAATGTGTTCGAGTAAAGGCATCAAGTGCACCGAACGGTTCATCCAGCAGCAGCACTTCTGGATCCCTCAATAATGCTCTAGCAATCGCCACCCGTTGTGACATCCCTCCTGAAAGCTCCTTTGGATATGCTTTTTCAAACCCTTTCAATCTTACAATTTCAATGAGTTCATCAACTCTTTTGCGGACATTAGGGTCTTTGAGGGATAAATCAGCTGCAATGTTCCTCTCCACCGTCAGCCAAGGGAAGAGGCGGTGTTCCTGGAAAACAAATCCTTGTTTGATGCTTGGCCCTGCAATTTCTTGGTTATTGATTTTAATAGATCCTTCATATTCGTTATCAAGGCCCGCAATAAGCTTCAATAGTGTACTCTTACCACATCCGCTCGGTCCGATAACGGTTACGAATTCGCCTTGTTTTATTTGGAAATTAACATTTTGTAATACTTGGTTTTTTTTATGCTGTTTAATGAATGATTTATTCAATGACTCCACTGAAACACCCATGATCCTTCTCCTCCTTTTAAATGTGGAATAAACAATCATTAACTTTTCTATCTGAATAGCATTTGTACGTTTTCACACATTTTAAATGCCACCCCCTTATATAACTTTTCCTATAAGATAACTTGGTTTAATTGGCAAAAAAATCACTAAACTTTAACAGAACTTAAAATAATTGGGAATATTTTATAATAAAAAAACTCCAACTCCTAGCTAAATACTAAGAGTTGGAGCCTTCAGTTGTCTGATAGACTCTGTATATTTTAATTATGGCAAAAGCACAATAAATACAAACAATTCATAATTAATAATTTTTTCATATTGTTAATATAAAAAAACTTTTCCAATCTGTCAACTCGGAATTTATATTTTTTATTTCTAATGCTGTTCTACTGCATTTTATGGTTTTATCTTCCTGGTTGTAGTTCTGTCTCAACGAATACAAAAATTTATGCCCACTTAAGTGGCAGCCTAGACAAGAATGTATAGAAACTCTTGCACCCGTTAGTTTAAGTACAATTTTTCACAAACCTACTCAATTACCACTTATTTATTACATGAATGCTGCCCCTTTACTGTTTATATTTCTGTGGAATAAAATCCAATTATAAATAACATCACTACGTCTACATTATTTTATTTTTAAATAACAAGTCTCAAATTGGAGATTCCTCATAACATAAAGTACTATTAAATTAATATTGTTTTTCAAAAATTTATCATGTTGCTACCAAGTGGCTCGCTCGTTTGTTGGTAAAAACCCATCATACAGTTTTGTGAAATTTAGATCAGAGGAAGAATTAAGAGGAATTTAAAATTTATTCCCACAGAACTATTAGAAGGAGGATATTATGAGCGAAAATATTAAAACTTATGAAGCTGAAGGTATCAAAATATATTGGAAACCCAATATTTGCAAACATGCAGCAGAATGTGTAAAAGGATTGCCAAGTGTATTCAATACCCAGAAAAGACCTTGGGTATCACCACAGAATGCAACAGCTGAAAAAATCATGGAAGTGATTGATCGTTGTCCAAGCAGAGCACTTACTTATGAGCAAAAATAAACAGAACTAAAAAAGTTAGGAGAATGAGGAAATGACTGAAATTAAAATGGGCAAGAATGAATTCTATATTGAGGAATCTAATGAAATTATTGCAAGAATTCAATTTATCCCAAGCGGAAAAGATGTAAATGGAAGAAATTTAATTATTGTAAGCCATACAGTTGTATACGAGGGACATAATGGTCGTGGATTAGGCAAAAAATTAGTAAATAAGATAGCTGAATATGCAAGAGATGAAAACTTATATATTATTCCTGTATGTCCTTACGCAAAAAGTGTTCTTGAAAGTAAGTATCAAGGTGTACTAGCAAATTGATGCCATTTTATTATATATGCGTTGAATCAGCTACACTTAACTGGACAAAAAAATAAGGTCAAGTAGACTAATCAGTAACTCAAGGCATACTGCTAGCCAAAACTCATCTTTTACACTGCCATTTGCTACGCTTTTGTAATTTATGGCTTCCAATTATTCATAACTCGTAATAAATCCAGTAGGTAAACTGGATTTTTTTCGTCGCAATTATGTCAAATTCGACATTCATAACCAACCCCTTAATTAACTAACCTGTCCCGTTAGCACAAAAAGAAAAAGCTGCCCCAACGACAGCTAAATAGATTTCCGATAAAGAAACCCTACATACGGCAACTTAAGTGTTCTTATAATGAGTTTCGGATTCCATCTTTTTTTTGTGGTGGAAAAGAAGGAACTCATAATAGGATATGAATAGAGAAATAACCAGCAAATAGGTGGGAAAAGAATAGACCAATTTCCACCCGTGATATGTAAAGACATGCAATTTTACAATGACAAATTCGAAACAAATAGAAAAAAGGGACCAACTTAGAATATAAAATACAATCTTCATTTTTTTCGGTCTAAACCATTCATAAAAATACACACAAAGATACCCAAACGGAATATAAGCTCCGCTTAATAAAATATCAAACACTTCATACTTCTCCGAATCATTGATTCGATATACGTCATAAGGAGATATGGCAGCAATGCTATGGTCGATGATGTTCGGAATAGCAAGACTTAATAGGACGATTAAGTAAGAAACTTCGGTAGGCATTCTTTTAGGCAGCCTCACCAAGAAAATACTTAAAACCAGAACAATGATAATGAACCATTCATTTTGATCAAAGTGTTTCGGTAAATATAAAAACATGGGTACCAAAACTCCTCTTAAAAAAATTTTCTCCTAAATTTCATCCATAAAAAATAAGAAACGAGTAAAATAAAGGACTTTTCAATAAAAGAATAGACAATATTCCACTTAACATCTTGAAGAACTCCCAAACTGAGCAAACCATATTCACCCAGCATTAAAATTAATATTGCCACGAAAAGAATGAAACATTTTGCTGTTTTTCGATTGAATCTCAACGAAACCTCAAAAAAGAGCACGATCAAAAGCGGAAGAAGAATTAATCTATCAAAAGCATAAGCCCAAAAATCCCCTATCTTCGTCGATACTTTCATCCAGGTTAAATTAACGTATATGATCCAAGATATCGGTTGCATGAGTAGCCACACGACAAGCCAAATAAAAATGATTTCAAAAATATGCATTTTTTTGGGTGTAACACAAGATGAAATGAGAATTAATAAAATGACGGATGATATGATGGATATATTCATAAATTCCCCTTATTTCAATAAGTTATGGGATAAATCAAAAACATTCCATAAAATAATGAGCCGCGTAATTTTGTAACCACTCAATTATTTTTCTTCATTATTATCATTATTTCTAAAGAAAAAGGGATTAGTCAAAGAAGATTAAAATAGTAACATAACCAGTGGGAACTTTTCTTTAGTGAATAAAAAAAGCGATGCCTTATTTAAGCATCGCCCTCGATCGACCAAAATCTTGTTGCCATTTTTCACTATTTTAATTTTTTAAATCCATACTCTTCTAACGTCTTCATTGATTGGTCATTTTGAAGATAATCGTAGAATAGTTTGGCTTCTTTTGTATGGGTGCTACTTTTGATTACGCCTACTGGATATATAATCGGATCGTGTGCGTCTTCCTTTGCAGTAGCAACAATTTTAACCTTTTGAGAAGTTAATGCATCTGTCTTATAGACAATACCTGCGTCAACATTGTTCGTCTCGACATAAGTAAGCACTTGTCGAACATCTTTTCCATATACCACTTTTCCTTCGATTGATTTCCAAACATTTAACATATCCAGGGTCTGCTTACCATATTGCCCCGCTGGAACAGACTCGGGGGTACCAAGTGCTACCTTATCAGCTTTTGCAAGGTCTTCGAAGGTTTTAATTCCTTTATTTGAATCTTTTGGTACTACCAAGACAAGGTCGTTACCTACTAAATCTGTTCCATTTTTCTTTTCAATAAGGCCATCTTGTACTAATTTTTGAAATTTGTCCTCAGCAGCAGAAAAAAACAGATCGACAGGTGCTCCCTGAGAAATTTGCTGCTGAAGTGCACCGGAAGCTCCGAAGTTATAGTTTAAAGTTACATTAGGGTGTTCTTTTTCAAAATCTGCTTTAATATCAGTTAAGGCATTCTGCAAACTTGCTGCTGCTGAAATGGTTAATTCTACTTTCTTTTCAGAAGCTGTTTTTTTCGTTTGTTCTTCTTTTGCGCATCCAGATAATGCTAATAAAAATAGCATCATCGTGAAAAATATAAGATTTAATTTTTTCATCACACTCTCCCTTTCACACCAATCATAACTACATATAACTAATTATAATTAGTTATATTTAAAATGAATAGAATATATATCACATTTTGCCATTTCTTTATAGAGAATTTACTTTTATTTAATGAAGTAAGTTAAAATAAAAGATGGAGGGATATATATGTCAAAGGAGCTTTCCTATACCATTGAAGAGGTTTCACAGCTTTTAAAAGTATCGAAATTAACCCTTTATGACCTTGTAAAAAAAGGGGAGCTGCCTGTATTTCGTGTAGGAAGACAGATGAGAATTGATGCAAAAGACTTGGATAATTATATAAAAAGTCATAAAACGAATCAGGAGCCTTCGCCTACACCCCCTGTTATGGATTTCCACAAGAATGGAACAAAGGATACACTAAACATTGTCATTAGTGGACAAGACATCGTTTTAGATATTCTAGGTAAACACATTGAGAAAAATTCATCCTTTAAATCACTTAGATCTTTTACTGGAAGTCTAAACAGCCTTATCTCTATGTATACTGGCGAAGGTGACATCGTTAGCTTGCATCTGTTTGACGGGGATACAGGCGAGTATAACCTGCCGTACGTTAAAAAAATTATGGTGAGTAATCCTTTTATTTTGATCAATCTTCTTTCAAGAAAAGCTGGTTTGTACGTAAAAAAAGGAAACCCTTTAAATCTCACCTCTTGGGCTGATTTAAAACGAAATGATGTGAAAATCATTAACAGAGAGAAGGGGTCTGGAGCAAGGATTCTTCTTGATGAACAGCTTAGAATCAACAAGATTCCCTTTAGAAACATTAAGGGGTATGAACATGAAGAAACCAACCACTTAAGTGTTGCTTCAGCAGTCTCTACTGGAATAGCAGATGTAGGAGTGGGAATTGAGAAAGCGGCTAAAATCGTTGGAATTGATTTTGTTCCATTAATTACAGAACGATATGACCTGATTATAGTAAAAACCCCAAAAACCGAAGGACTAATAAGTTCCGTAAAAGCGATTCTATCTTCTCGGCAATTTCAGTCAGAAATAAACTCATTAGGAGATTATGATACCTCACAGACAGGAAAAATTATATACGAGACATACTAAAAGAAGGCTTCTAACATTTCAGGAGCCTTCTTTTTTGAACGTAAATCAGTTCTTTGGATGGACAGTTGATACTTGTAAACTACTCTAGCTCCTTACCACGGCCACTCGCTGCCTTCAACATCTTCAAGAAGCAGCACATCGACTGCCGACCCCGCTTTGAAACCTGTCGGCCCGCCTGGCAACACCATTAAAACATTTGCTGTTGCTATGGTTGAAACCATACTTGATTTATCAAATCCACTTGGTACGACTTGTAACCCCATATCGCTATAAGACAGATAACTTCGAACAAAACGAGTAAATGAATTTGAAGTTGCAACATCTGCTTGTAAAATTGCTTTTGCTTTTTTTAAATGAGGCTTTTTTGAGCCAAATAAGGTTTTAATTATGGGTCTTACAAAAAGCTCAAACCCCACATAACAAGCTGAAGGATTCCCTGAAAGACCAAACAACAATTTACCGTTCAATTCGGCAACGGTCGTGACACTTCCTGGCCGCATAGCAATTTTGTTAAATAATACACGTGCTCCCAGCTTCTCATAAATGCCAGGTAAAAAATCGAAGTCACCAACCGATACTCCACCTGTTGTGATCAATATATCTACTTGGTTAATTGCATTTGAAATAGCTTTATAGCAGTCTTCGAAATTATCGGCTAACTTTCCAAAGTAATGAGGAATAGCACCAACACGTTCAATTTGTGCATGCACCATATGGGCATTACTATTCCGAATTCTCCCAGGTTCAAGTTCTTCATGGACATCTAACAGTTCAGTTCCTGTTGCATAAATGCCAATACGGGGTTTTTTAACAACTTTAACTTGATGATAACCAAATGTTGCAAGTAACGCTTGAACACCAGGGTTAATATATGTGCCTTTCGGTACTAATACATTTCCTTTTTTTACATCTTCACCTTTAAATGATACATTGTCACCCGTTTGAAAAGATCTTTCTATGGACATGTATTTTTTTCCGTCTTTCTCAAATTCCTTTGTTGACTCAAGTAAGACAACAGTATCACAGAGATCTGGCATTTGTGCACCTGTCATAATACGGACTGCTTGAAACGGTTTCACTTCTTTCGTTACAACATGACCAGCACCGATTTCTTCAATGACCTCAAAAACAACAGGATCGTGACTGTTTGCTGTTTGTGAATCTTTTGAACAAATCGCAAAACCATCATAGCCAGAACGATTAAAATGAGGTACATCATGGTCTGCTATTAAATCTTCGCTTAAGTACCGTCCAAAAGCTTGCTCAAGCTTCACTTCTTCCACTTCTCCAAAACGAGCAAATTTCATAACTTTTTCAACTGCTTCTCCAACTTGAATGGGGGTTCTTATTTCTACCATGATCAATTCTTCCTTTTCTAAATGGAGTAAATTACTAAAACACCCAGAATATTATGATTAGATTTATTTGATTATAACAAATTATAACAAGCAATAATTGAACAATATTTCTTTAATATACATAAATATCCAAAGTTTGGTAATAAATAAGATAAGGGAGCCATCTCATGTTTTTTGGATTGAAGAAAAAACTTGCTACAATCTTTTTTATGGCTGTTGGAGCTGGAATACTCACCACTCTTTATACTTCAATACTCTTCCTTTATGTTTATAAAATCAACAAAAAAAACGCTAGGTACAAAAATACTAGCGTTTACTATCCGTACAATTTTATTGAGAAATGATATTCATTTTTTTTCTCCACTATCCTGCCTCGTTAGTCAAACAAAAAAAATAACCGCCGCTGCGATCATTTCTTTTATTCTTGAATTCTTTCCCTATTCATTATTTATTTTGGTTTCTAAGTGATTCCCGGTCAATGGATTGGGGAGGTTTTTCAAACCATCCATGTTCAATTAAGATTCTTGCCCCTTCCTCTGCATAAGCCCCGATCCTAAGGATGTACCCTTCATAATTGACCGTTAAATCTTTTCGCAGTGAGGCGGCAATGGCAAGTCCAAAATCCCCAAGACCAATAGCACTTTGGGCATTCGTATGGAATAACATTAATTTATCTGAAAATGGTGCCTCTGTGCTGCTTGTAACAGTGGAATCCCATGTGGAGGGATAAGAATTATCATCTTCTTTTAGTTTTATCATAAAATCTTCAACCATTTTCTTTCCTAATTCATATCCATCTTTAAAGTAATCACTAATTTTTTTGGATTGAGCGACTTGACTAAATCCTAATAGGATTGTTTTCGCCACATTTGCGACCTCGATATTAACCCCTAAATGGGCTATTTCCATTGCAAGGAGCGGCCGTCGATGACCTACTAATCCACCAAGGAATTTTTTATCTGTAACAAACTCCACTTTATCAGGATAACTTATATACGGAGATCGGATAAAGAGCCCTTTTTCCTGCATCAGTTCTGTATTACGGTCATACAACGTTTCTGTTTGGTTTGAAAACTGTTTGAACAAGTTACGAATGTCTTTACGAGCAGAGACGGACTTGGCCAAGCTATATGAATTCAATCCCGTTCTCCCCATATGATGCAAGTAACGCATGTAAGTAACATCCGAAAAAAGTTTCTTAGCTTGCAAGTTAACATCTTGTTCCCCAAATCCAATTGGGAGTGGAATATCTTCTTTTGTAAATAGATCCGATATTTGAGCCACATGGTCATAAGAATAGCTAAGAGCAAGTTTAAGAATGGGTTTAATGTCCTGATCTTCGCATGTTTGTAAAAAATGTTTTAGAACACAAATAGACATGGTGTCACCAATATAGGTACTCCACAACATCGAAAGTTCAGAAGATGTTATTTTGGGTAAGTGTTCAACCATTAATATTCAATCCCATCACATATTTTCTTTTATTATTCCTGTAAATATGGCAGATAATGCAAAAAAAGAAAGGGAGTTGTTCATACTCTCCTCTCGCTTAAAATTTAACTATCCTCTACATTACATGAATAAGAAAAATGCTTTACTCCTGTTGAAGTAAAGCACCCGATCGTTTTAGTTAATAGCAGTTAGGAACCAGGCGGAGTGTAAAATGGCGGTACTTTAATCCATCCGCGTTTACGCATTAAATGTTTTAATCTAGTAGCGAAGGCAAATTTTTCTGTTTGAAACTGAATAAATAATAAACCAACATCTGTACGAATCGATTCAGAGGCAGCACCAGCTGCACGCATAATTAAACTTAAGATTTTTAATGATAATTCGTTTGCTATCACATCATCCGTTAATTTAACTCCTGGGGGGATACTATTAGAGTCTGATTTTGGCATATCTTCAGGGGCAGAAGGCAGCGGAATTCCTTCCTTAATCATGAAATCATGGAGTTGTTTTCTTTGACTGGTTCCTAATTTCATATCTTCTTCAAGTATTGCTTTTAGTTCTTCATCTGTTGTGGTATTTATACCTGCTTGAACAGTTGTTTTAGCCAATTCAAGTCCTGCTAAGTAAATCCAGCATGACATCACTTCTCCCACATGAAGTGGTTGGTCTTCGTCTTGAACTGTAAGTGATTTCATTGCATCAATGACAGTTTCCAAAATATTTACCATGCGAAACCCTCCAGAACTGGTACTATAATACATATTGTTTGTACGGAAAAATTTTTTTATTCAGAGGGGTGCCACCAGCATTTCAGAAATTTTGTACACTTAGTAAATTTTAGCCTAAATTAATTCGCATAACATCGATACATTAACCAAAAAAACTGACTCAAAAACTTTGAGACAGCTTCCCATTTTATCTTAAGTTAATTTTTAAATCGCCCACTTGAAGGCCGCAGTTTTGGCGGTCTTTGACTGGGGCAAAGTAGAGGACGTATTGGTCACGCGGTCCGTATGCTTCCGCCTTGCTGTGAAGAATACTGGCATATGGTACAAATCGCTGCCTTTCGCTTTGACTGTGCGAATGACACCGATGACATCCTGGACATCTCCATTCAGGCCTTTAAGCAGCTTATTCGAAAAATAAAATTGACCAAACTTGTTAAAAAGCCGATTGCTTACTTTTATGGAATCGTGAACAACAAATTCATGAAATACTATTCAGAAAAGATCGCTGCAACCGGCACGAAAAGGCATATATCCTATGGATTTATTGATGGCATAGACCCAGACTGGGATTGGCTGGAGACCACAGGGACGGTTCCCATGGCAGGTTGAGTCCAGGAGAACCGTCCCCAAGGAGCTTCCCTATTGATTGGCTTTTACCAATAGATATCATCCAATGTAGGAATTGGCCGGCTTTCTATTTCTTTTACTACCTGAGTGATATCTTCTGACCCGTTCACAATCACTTTTTTAATGACCGTTTTACGAAATCCGCTTTCCCATTTTTTGTCTTGTATAAATTGATAGGCTACCTTTGGAATTTCGCTTTTATTCCGTGCATAAAAATATCCACTAGAAGAAACACCTGAACCATCGATCGTTAAGTTAACATCCAGAAGGAACTCCATAATATCACCCCTTGCTCTATTATAGAACGCATGTTCGTTTTAACACAACAGGTACGGTTCTCATGGTTTCTGATGAGGTTAGTTAAAACCAGAAGAACCGTCCCCATGTCACGTGTCGAAAACCTACACTCTTCGTCTATTTTTGTCTCCTTTTATCTTGTTTTATCGAATCTATTCCATATTAGGTAAAGAATGCTATAATTCATCTCAATAAAGATTACTTTACTAAAAGTTTACTGAAATTTACGAGGTGATATCTGCAATGAGACTGGAGCACTTTGAAGAGGCAATTAATGAGAAAAAGGCCGAAATGATTCATTTAGGAATGACAAAAGGACTTCAAAATGAAGAAACGATCTATTGCAGCCAAGAACTAGACAAACTACTGAACGATTATAATAGGTTATTATTGGACGCTAAACATACTAAATCAATAAATCATTACGTTGACCTTCCCTCTATTCTTATTAAACAACTACATAGAATTTTATCGATTCAATACAGATATTTTTTTATTAATTGAAAACACCAACTTCCACTTGGTCTTCTTGACATTTTTCTTTTATATGTTATCTTTTTGTTATAAATGAAGCAGTCACAGTAACTGACGACATCCGTGGAAAAGACCACAAGGAAGCTGTGATTGGAATTGTCGGGTCGTCTGGGCAGAGATAAGGGGATTATCCTTTTTAGAGATAAGGATATTGTCCTTATCTCTTTTTTATTATCATTCCTGGAGGCGAAAATATGGAGAAAATCATTTTGGATGGAAATGTTGTAGCTCAAAATATAAAGGATCAATTAAAAGGACGAATTGAATCATTAAAAAACAATGGAATCACACCATGCCTTGCCACGATTTTAGTTGGTAATAATCCTTCCTCAGAAACATACGTAAGAATGAAGGGGAATGCTTGTAAAAAATTAGGTATAAATTCTATTCGTGTACATTTACCTGAAGAAACAACGACAAACGAATTATTAGAAACAATTAGAGAATTAAACGAAGATCCAACTGTACATGGTATCCTTTTACAACATCCAGTTCCACCGCAGATTGATGAACGAATGGCTTTCGAAGCAATCGATATTCGCAAAGATGTAGATGGTGTTACAAGTGCTGGGTACGGTCAGACTGCATTGGGATTTGGAAATTATCCATCATGTACTCCAGCAGCCATTATGGAAATTATAAAATATTACAAGATTTCACTCGAAGGTAAACATGCCGTTGTTGTTGGTAGAAGCCCAATCCTAGGTAAGCCTGTTTCTGCGTTGCTTCTTAACGAAAATGCTACGGTTACAACTTGTCATTCTAAAACGGCTAATTTACCTGATATTTTAAAACTAGCAGATATTGTGGTTGCTGCCGTTGGTAAGCCCCAATTTATTCAAGGAAGTTGGATAAAGGAGGGCTCCGTTGTCCTAGATGCGGGATATAACAAAGGAAATATTGGAGATATAGATTATGAGAGTTGTTATCAGGCTGCAGGTGCCATAACACCTGTGCCCGGTGGTGTAGGCCCTGTTACCATTGCCATGTTGCTGAAACACACTGTTGATTCTGCTGAGAAATATATGTTTTAAAGACAAATAGGAAGCTATTCTTGTAAGACTACGGTTCTCATGGTTCAAAAAACCGTGAGAACCGTCCCCTTGGTATTCTTTGTTTTTTTACACAAAAAAAATTGCCCTCAAGACTGTTCGAAACAATCATTGAGGGCGTCCAGTAATATTTATAAAAGGGGGTCTTGAAAAAGCTTGTCCTAAGGATAGCTCATTATTCTTAATAAAGTCTTAACATACTGCAGTAGTGGAAAGTTTTCTTTATTAAATGATTCCCGTGTCCTCGTTAAATCTATGGCTTTGTTTCAATCAAGGAAATTAGCCATAATCTAGTCAATAAATTTTTTTGTAGAAAAAACGATAGGGATCTGTCAGATAAATCGACAATATTCCCCAGGGAATGATTAGATTCGTTCCAACCTACTTGATTCTACTATTTATCTTCTTTTCCTACACAAACGTTTGATTAAAGAATACTTAAAGCCTATCTCCTATGGGCTTCTTCCATGTAATACGGTGAAAAGGTTGTCGATTTCTCCATTAAAAAGAAGCCCATTTCCTACTATCACATTTCTTTGCTGAGGGTGTATCGCTGCCCGATATACGTTCCCTTCATTGTTCTACCCTATTCTTTATAGTTTGCATAATCCGAAATTCCATCTGCTACATTCGTAAGTAATTTCGTTAGGTAGACGGTGTCTGATAGATTTTTTTCTTCAGTTGGGTTAGTCATAAAGCCTATTTCCACAAGAGTACATGGAACCTTAGACCAGTTAAAGCCCGTCATATCTCCCCTATAAGAAATCCCATTTACTTTTACGGCTGCATTTTTACTGGTTTCATCTATAATAAATTGGGATGCTTTTAAACTATCCTCGAAAATAGCTTTCGTATATGGACTGCTTTTCGCCGGCGTGAGAACCGAAAAACCTCTGACATTTCTATCTGTGGATCCATCAGCATGGACACGAATAAATAAATCTGCGTGATTTTCATTGGCAATTTCCGCTCTATCCCGATTACTTAAATTAACATTGTGACTTGTCCTTGTATAAATTACCTTTCCCCCCCTAGATTCCAGCAACTCACCTAAAATGAGGGATGCCTCCAAAGTTAATTTGTATTCCGGCTTTCCTGTTGTGACCCCTGAAGTTCCGCCCGTAACCTTAATTTTTGTTTCCGTTCCTCCTGGACCGATAGGCTCCTTCTCCAAGTTAGCCCGCTCCTGATGACCCGGATCAATTACTACTAAAAATCCGCTTGGCACCGCCTTCTCCTCCTCAGCAGCGGCTGTTCCCTTGGGGTCAGACACAACTTTAGATTTCTCGAGTTCTACCTCACCAATTTTTGGGGAAGGGTTCTTTTCTTTGTCCAATGATACAGCAGAAACCTTCTTTTCCTCCCCTTTTTTACCTGTTTTTGTACCTTCCTTTTGCTGCCCTACAATTTCCTTATTTCCATTTTCCTTAGCTCCAGCATGATAAAAATATAGGTATAAAGGGATTAGAGCAAACAGAATAAATACTGCGACTCCCATTTTAGCTGTTTTAGATTTCACTTAACGTACCTCTCTTGACCATTATTCATAATTAAACTCTCTGCCAAACAATTGACAGAGAGCCTTTCATACAATCTACAACATATTCAATTATAAACCCAATCCAACAATAAATCCTATTATACTTCCCATAAAAGACCAACAATATATTGCTATTTTGGAATGGGAATTTCTAACGTATCCACTTTTGAACCATCTTTCGCTGAAAATACAAATAATTCCAATTCAATATCATTCGTAGTTACTAACTTTTTTGCAAAGGTAATTTCAAATTCTCCCCAGGCTGGTGCACCATCTGTTTGGTATTTATTTTCGAGCAGCACTTTTTCCCCATCATAAAGAGCATAATGAAACACGCCTTCAAATACTTGAGCCTTCCCTGTTACAATGATTTTATCTCCTGATTCAGCTACGACCACATCTTTAAACGCTTTGTTTGCATAAACTTTGTCCTCTGGTGCATGTGATTTCGGGTCATTATGATTTGGTTTTTCATCCTGATGTTGATTACACGCAGCTAACCCAATAATGGATGTTAATATAGCAAACAGATACGCGATTTTTTTCACTATTTGCCCCCCTTGATTAAATTTTATTCACTTTATCATAGGCGTATATCTCTATTTTCTTCATCACAACAAACTTGCCCCTTTTACTCACCACAAAAAAACACACGCTATTTTCCTATTTGAAATGCCGTGTGTTTCACAGTGTGATATTAATGATTACACCTCTTCAATAAACCCGTCAGTGAATACCAAGCTTCTTGTTATTTTTCCTCCATATCCAATTGCAGGTTACTATAATAAATAAATAATTCTTTCAAGATAAATTCAGCGGAATATCGTTTCGGATCTTGTAAGTGTAAATCAAATAGTTTCTTGGTAACGGTTCCTAATGATAATCGTTTCAATTCCTTTTCGCTCAGTGGATAGGATTGATAATTTGTCATTGGTCGTTTCCCCCTAATTGTTATATTCCCCCCCAAGGTCCAAGACTCATTAGTTATTTTCTATTTGTTCACCGCACAAAGGAAACGCTTACATATTTATATTTGAATAGAACGGAGTAAAATAAAGTTTCATATAAGATGGCGGATAAATGATTTCCTTTCGCTTCATGCAAAATCAATAACCTTATAATTTTTATGCGATATAACTGTTCTATTTCCTCCAAACTCCAATTCCGTCTTATTTTCGGTTATATTTACAATGACTGAATTTTCATGGACCTTCTCAACGACCCCTTGGATTCCATTCTTAAAAAGGATATGATCCCCTATTTCTGCGATCTTCTTTGCCTTGAATTTCATTTGATTCCCTCCAATCTAGAAATTACATAAAGCCTTTTACTTTATCATTCTTAATTTCAAAGCCTGTTGTTGGTTGATTTTTTTATGACCTTCGTAATGGAGAATCCCTTTAAATATTTGTAGATGAACCTAATCACCTCATGATTTGTAATCATCTTGACTACCTTTAAGAAATAGCCACTTTTTATCATTCGTAATGGCTTAATGAGAGCTTTATAGAAAAATACCACTAAATCCTTTTTGAGGCCCCTGCTTAAACCTTTTAGAATACCTTGTGAACTTTTTCCTTTATTTGATTCATGTATATTTGATTGTAGTTTTTTCATAAAAGAAGGGAAAATGTCCTTCATTCTTTTCTTCATTTTCAGTTGCTTCCCATTGTTCAATCCGTTTAAATATTGACTCAAAATATAAGGACCTGTTTCTTCCAGTATGATCAATAGGATGAAAATTAGAGAAATAACAATTATCCAAATCGACATTTAAACATCTCCTTTTATGGATACTGAAAGCAATGTGAATGAGGTCAAAAACAAAAAAACATAAATATATATTTTAATTGCTCTCATTAAACTAGGTTCTATAATTATAGTAAGAAAATTATGATATTAGAATATGTAAAATGTAGTGTTTATTATGAAAAATGAAAAATTTAGGGAGGAAATACCTAGAAATGCCACAGGGACGGTTCTCATGGTTTTAGATGGGAAGGCCAATTTGTCAAACAACGCACAAAAACCAGAGGAACCGTTCCCCTGGTCTCGGAAAGTCAATTCTTCCAACAACGAATAAAAAACCGTTACCTTTTTGCAGTAAAAGGTGATTCGATGACCGAAAGCAAAATTTCTATAAAATGAATGCACCGTATACGAGTGAAGCAAATACGACTAATCCGGGGTGTACCTTCATTTTTTCCATTAATAAATAACTGCCTATTCCTAAAAGTAGAATGTGTCCGATCCCTATTTGAAAGTAAGAATCATAGAATGATTCAAATGCCATCACTCCAAGAAGTACGGCAATGGTCGGTTTGACGTAAAGCGTCATGCGTTTGACTTGTGGAGACTTCCTAAACTTATAGAGAAGCCCCATTAGCGTAAGCATCAAAATAAGAGACGGAGCGACTGTTGCCAAGACTGCCAGCCCCGAACCAATGTAGCCTCCTACTTGATATCCGATGTAGCCTCCCATCTTGGTGGCAATCGGGCCGGGCAGGGCATTCCCCATCGCTAATGCTTCATTAAACTCTTGTGCAGTGACCCAATGATAGTGGTCTACTACTTCTTTTTGAATAAGAGGGATGGTGGCTGGGCCTCCGCCATACCCTAAAATATTCGTAAGGAAAAAGGCCCAAAAAATATGCAAATAAATCATTATATGGACAATCCCTTCTGCTTGGCCCTTTTCTCAGATGTTTTGGCAGGTTTTACGACAGCAATGACTAAAAGAGCTATTATAACGATGCCGGGATGAACGCCGAAGAATTCGATCAGAACTAAGGCGACAAGGATGTGCAAGGTGGTGAAAAACCACTTAAGCCCTTTAACCGAACTCTGGACAAATTCCCACGTTAAGACTGTAAGCATCACTGCTACTACCGGTACAACTGCCTTTGTCATGCCTTGAACCCATTTCAAATCTTTGAACTGGATTAATGTATTAAGCAATACAACCATTAAAATGATCGTAGGCAGGATGGTGGCAAAAACGGCGTTGAGCATTCCTGGTACACCGCCAATGCGAAATCCGATATAGCCTGCCATCTTGGTGGCAATGGGACCCGGCAATGTATTGGCTATGGCTAACACATCGCCAAATTCCTCATTGTTCATCCACTTAAACCGTTCCACTACCTCTTTTTGAACGAGAGGAATCGTGGTAGGTCCCCCGCCATATCCAAGCATACTGCTGCGAAAAAATGCGATAAAAATGTCTCGTTGTTTCATAGAATCAATCCTTCACCGTGAATTACCAACTGGCAATGGTCCCATCTGTCCTTGATTCTGTGCCGCCCATCAGTACGCCTGTTTCAGGATTTCGCCAAATAATTTGGCCGCGGCCAAACGCCCCTGAGTCAACCGCCACTTCAACGTCATGTCCTTTTCGTACTAATTCTTCTGCAATATGGGATGGGAAGGATTTTTCTACTTCTACAGTTTTTTGATTCTTCCATTGCCATCTTGGGGCATCTAAAGCTGCTTGCGGATTTAAGTGAAAATCGATCGTATTCATTATGACTTGAACATGACCTTGCGGCTGCATATATCCTCCCATTACACCGAATGGTCCAACAGGCTGGTCATCCTTCGTTAAAAATCCCGGAATGATCGTATGGTACGTTTTCTTGCCACCCTGAAGGCAGTTGTAACGAGTCGGGTCAAGGCTGAAATCATGTCCCCGGTTTTGTAAGGCAATTCCTGTTCCTGGGACGACAATACCCGAACCAAAGCCCATGTAATTACTCTGGATGAACGATACCATGTTGCCTTCGCCGTCTGCTGTGGCAAGGTACACCGTTCCTCCCCGCGGCGGCACACCTGGAGCCGGCGTACATGCTTCACTTCCGATCAGTGCTTTACGCTGCTGGCCATACGAAGGACTTAATAGCTCTTCTGTCGTTACCCCCATATGCTTAGGATCGGTAATGTAATTCTTGCCGCAAGTAAAAGCAAGCTTCATGGCTTCGATTTGTTTATGGTAGGTGTCTGTGTCTTCTTTTACTGTGAAATCAAAGCCTTTTAGGATGTTCAGCGCCATTAGAGCAACAATCCCTTGCCCGTTTGGCGGGATTTCCCATACATCATAGCCGCGATAGTTTACCTTAATAGGATCAACCCACTCCGGTTTAAAGGCTGCTAAGTCAGCTTTTGTTAAATAGCCTCCATGTTCTTTAGAAGCTGCGGCGATTTTTTCAGCAATCGCCCCTTGGTAAAAGCTTTCTCCACCTGTTCTCGCAATTTCCTCCAGTGTGTCGGCGTGGTCAAGAGACGACCATATTTCTCCGATTTCTGGTGCTCTTCCCTTTGGTGCAAACGTCTCAAACCAAGCTTCGAACTCTGTCCCTGTACATTCTTGTTTGTATTTTTCAAATGCCTTTTTCCAAAAGCGGCCAAGTGTAGGCGAAACAGGAAAGCCGTTTGCAGCATATTCTATGGCTGGCTTCATTACTTCTAGCAGCTTCAGACGGCCAAAACGTTTTGATAATTCTGCCCAAGCTGCCGGAGCACCAGGGACCGTTACAGGCACCCAGCCGTACTTTGGCATCCTTTCATGTCCGTCTTCCTTTACCTTCTCAATCGAGATATTCATTGGTGCTGGACCGCTTGAATTCAGACCGTGTAATTGTCCTTTTGTCCAAACAAGCGCAAAAGCGTCCCCCCCAATTCCGTTCGAGGTAGGCTCGACTACTGTCAAACAAGCAGCTGTTGCAATGGCTGCATCAATGGCATTTCCGCCTTTTTTCAAAATATCCAACCCTGCTTGTGCTGCCAAAGGCTGAGACGTAGCCACCATCCCATTCTTGGCATATACGACATTTCGTTGTGATGTATATGGATAATGCAAAGCATCAAAATTCATGTTATGTTCCTCTCCGTTCTCTAGCGTTTGAATGATTTATCCGATCATTTCTTCTTTGGTTTCTTTTAACTTCCCCTCCGTAAAGAGATGGCAGGAAACCTGATGTCCGCTATCAATGTCTTGGAGAATGGGAATTTTCGATTTACAGCTTTCATTTGCGACCGGACAGCGAGGATGGAAGGTACATCCAGACGGCGGGTTAGCCGGACTAGGCAAGTCACCCTTAAGAATGACCCGCTCCCGCTTAGTCTTAGGATTAGCAATAGGAACAGCCGATAATAAAGCTCTCGTATATGGATGGCTTGGGTTGTTGAAGAGCTGCTTTTTATCGGCAATCTCCACCACGCGCCCCAGATACATCACGGCAATCCGATCACATAAGTGCCGGACCACGGATAGATCGTGAGAAATGAAGATGAGCGTAAGATTAAACTCCTTCTTCAAATCCTTTAATAGATTCAAGACCTGCGATTGGATGGAAACATCAAGTGCAGAAACCGGCTCATCAGCAATAATCACCTTCGGCTTAAGAATGAGGGCTCGAGCGATTCCAATCCGCTGGCGCTGACCACCCGAAAAGTCATGCGGATGACGATCTAAATGCTCTTTCCGAAGCCCTACCACTTCAATAATTTCTTCCACTCTTTTCATCCGTTCCTCACGGGATGATCCAATCCCATGCACTTTCAGCGGCTCAAGCAGAATCTGCCTAATCGTTTTGCGCGGATTGAGAGAAGCATAGGGATCCTGAAAGACCATTTGAATATCCTTGCGCATCTGGCGCATTTCTTCCTTGGACAGTTTCGCCAGATCCTTGCCATTGAACAGCACTTCTCCGGCAGAAGGATCTAATAAACGAAGAATCGTACGTCCAGTTGTCGATTTTCCACAGCCCGATTCCCCTACAATTCCCAAGGTCTCACCAGGCATTACTTTAAAATCTACCCCATCGACAGCACGTACATGACCCGTTACTTTATTGAAAAAACCCGTTTTGATCGGAAAGTGTTTTTTTAACCCTTTGATTTCTAAAATTGGCATCTTTTCGTTCATGATGCATCCTCCTCCGTAACGAGCCAACAGCGGCATTTATGCTGGCTTTCGATTTCCACCAGCTGTGGCGCCTGTTGATGACAAATCTCCTTCGCCCAGCTGCAACGGGGAGCAAATCGGCATCCTTGCGGCATTTCATATGGAAGGGGAACGGATCCCGGAATGGTATTCAGATATTCCTTTTCATCCTCAAAGGATGGAATAGAATCCATCAGCCCCATCGTGTAGGGATGCTTTGGATTTTCAAACAGAGTGTCTACATCTGTCTCCTCAACGACTTGACCGGCGTACATGACGATTACGCGGTCGCACATTTCAGCAACAACCCCTAAATCATGGGTAATGAGCAGGATGGAGGTTCCTGTTTTTTCTTTTAAATCTCTCATTAAGTCTAAAATTTGCGCCTGAATGGTTACATCAAGGGCCGTGGTTGGTTCATCAGCAATAATCAATTTGGGATCACACGCCATCGCCATGGCGATCATCACCCGCTGGCGCATTCCACCTGACAGCTGATGGGGATGTTCTCCATAAATCTCTTCCGCTCTTGGCATCCCGACGGCCTTTAGCATCTGAATGGCTCGTACTTTGGCTTCTTGCTTGGAAATCTTCATATGAAGAATAATGGCTTCTTCAATCTGCTTCCCTACCGTGTGTAAGGGATTGAGAGAAGTCATCGGTTCCTGGAAGATCATTGCGATATCATTTCCCCGAACGTGCTGCATCTGCTTCTCCGGAAGGGATATCAGCTCACGACCTTGGAAGGTTATGCTTCCTTCATTGCTGGCATTGGAAGGCAAAAGCCGCATAACGGA
Organism: Neobacillus sp. NRS-1170; assembly: GCF_050468025.1. NCBI lineage: Bacteria > Bacillati > Bacillota > Bacilli > Caryophanales > Bacillaceae > Neobacillus > Neobacillus sp. NRS-1170. Next base: position 25,316 of record NZ_JBITPF010000049.1, read on the forward strand.
AAGGCTGGTTACACTTTTACCGCATCCGGATTCCCCCACCACGCCCAGCGTTTCACCCGGCTTAATGGAGAAATCTACACCATCGACAACCGCAACGGTACCCTTGTCTGTTTTAAATTTTGTTTTTAGATTCTTAACCTCCAAGATGGCACTCATGTTCACCTCTCCTTTCCATTATTTACGAATTCTTGGGTCCAAGGTTTGCTGTAATCCATCACCTAGCAGATTAAACCCGAGAACAACCAAAAAGATGGCCATACCAGGGAAAATAGTAGCATAGGGAGATTCGGTCATGATCGTCTGGGCCTGGTTCAGCATACTTCCCCATGATGGAGTCGGAGGCTGCACTCCTAACCCTAAATAAGATAAGGAGGCTTCCGCTAGAATTCCTGATGCCATAGCCAGAGTGGATTGAATGATAATCGGATTAAGTGCATTAGGCAGAATATGACTGAAAATAATGCGAAGATCTTTAACACCTGTTGCTTTGGCTGCATGAATATATTCCATATTGCGAAGCTGCAGCACCTGTCCGCGTGTAATCCGGATAAAAGCCGGAGCAAAACCAATCCCAATGGCGATCATCGCATTTCCGAATCCATTTCCCAGCACGGCGGCAATTGCGAGCGCCAAGATAAGGAAAGGGAAAGCCTGCATCGCATCAACGGAACGCATGACCACCCATTCATCCCAGAATCCGCCAAAGTATCCGGCAAGAAGTCCAATCGGAACACCAATGAGGATAGCAATTCCTACAGATAATAACGCTGCTTTAATCGAAATTTGTGCTCCATAAACGACTCGTGAGAAGATATCCCTTCCTAAATCATCCGTTCCAAAGAGATGCTCCCCGCCTGGCGGCAACAGAATAGCATTATAGTCTTGGGCGTTCGGATCAAAAGGGGCCAATTGATGGGCAAAAATAGCCATTAGAATCAAAGATAGAATAATAACCCCACCGAAAACCCCTAATCCTGTCCGCAAAAACTTTTTGAATGTCTTCATTAGGAAACCCCCTTGCCCGCTTTGATTCGAGGATCGATCACGGCATAAAGCAGATCAACGATTAGATTTACACCAACAACCAATACGGCAGATACTAAGATAGCTCCCTGCACGGTTACATAATCACGTTTAAAAACGGATTCAACTATGAGTCTACCAAAGCCTGGAATGGAGAAAATCGATTCGGTAATCACCAATCCGCCAAGAAGTCCGGCAATCATCAAACCGGAAGTAGTGACAACCGGGATCATGGCATTGCGGAGCACATGTCCTAAAATGGTCTTCACTTCATTCAGCCCTTTGGCTTTCGCTGTGCGGACAAAATCCATATTGACTACTTCGAGCAAGGAAGAGCGGAGCATTCTCATCAGAACCGCCGATTCTCGAAGACCTGTGGCCAAACATGGCAAGATCATCGCCATTAAATTCTGTCCTGGATTATCGGTAAAAGGAACAAACCCAGAGGCCGGAAGCCAGCCTAACTTAACGGAAAAATAAATAATAGACATCATCGCCAGCCAAAAGCTTGGGATACTCATCCCGCCCAAGGCAACAAATGTACTGGTATAGTCGAGTACCGTTCCTCTTCTAACAGCGGCAAGGATACCGGCAGGAAAAGCAATCAGTAAGGCGACCACAAAGGTGCCAATCGTTAATTCAACAGTAGCGGGCAATCGTTGGGAAATCAGTTCGGTAACTGGAACCCGATCCGTGATCGATATTCCCAGATTTCCTGTCATAACATGCCCAAGCCAGGTAAAGTACTGAACAATTATAGGTTTATCCAATCCTAATTGTGCCCGAAGTGCTTGATAGGCTTCTGGCGTCGCCTCTTGACCAAGAATGACCCGGGCTGGATCGCCCGGGATCAAATGGATAAGAGAAAAGGTCAGAACCGACACTAGGAAGAGAATCGGAATGGTTAACAGCAAACGCCTTACGAGAAATTTCATGTCCTTCTCCCCCTCACTGTGATTTCAAAATGCTCTTATTGCTTGTCTAATTTTTGTGTATGGATGATGCCGTCTGGAATATATTCAAAGCCAGTAACTTTCTTAGATACACCAAAGCGGTTGAAATCATGGTAAATATACACGTAATCGGATTCATCATGAACAATTTCCATCGCTTGATCATAGAGGGCCTTACGCTTATTCGAATCCAATTCGATTCGGGCTTCCTTAGCCAGCTTGTCCAATTCTGGGTTTGATACAGCTGCATAGTTGTTTGGCTGACCAGTTACGACGAAATCGAAGAAGCTTTGGTCTGGGTCGGGACGTCCTGACCATCCGAGTTGAAGGGCTTGGAACTTATGATTAGCCCCATTTTCCAACATCGTACCAAACTCGACCTTCTCTAGTTCTACATTGATTCCATAAGGTTTTAACATGTTCTGAATAACAGCCCCGAACTGTTCATTGACAGGAGATGTGCCAATTTGAAATTTAAAGCTGAATCCATTTGGCTTTCCGCCCTTGGCTAACAAGTCCTTAACTTCTTGTTTATCCGGCTTGCCCACTTTATCCGAATCGCCATATGCCAGGTTGCCTGGTGCGAACGGAGAGTTTGCAGGTGCTCCATAGCCGTCTAGTACTACTTTAATGAAGGCTTCGCGGTCAACGGCCGCATTTACAGCTTGGCGAAGGTACTTATTGTTGAATGGCTCTTGTTGTGTGTTCAGATAGAACCCTTGGTAGGCCATTCCGGATTCAGCAACTACTTTTCCAGTCGGATTATTATCCAATCCTTTGATTTCCTTAGTCGGAACTTCGTCTATGAAATCAAGTTGACCGGATTTTAAGTTCTGAACTGCTGCTGTACCGTTCGTAAACACTTTGTAATTTAATTCATCAATTTTGACTTTGCCATTCCAATAGTTTTCATTCTTTTTCAAGGAAACATGGTCGCCATTCACATGTTCCACGAAAACATAGGCACCTGTTCCAACAGGATGGTTCAAGTAATCATCACCATACTTCTTCACCGCTTCAGGAGACACCATCATTCCTGATCGGTCGGTAAGGATTGAAATTAAAGGAGAGAATGGTTCAGATAGTTCAATCTTCACCGTTTGCGGATCTACTACATCTACTTTTTGTACAAAGCTTAGTTCATTCTTTCGACGGGAATTGTCTGCTTTATCACGCTCGATGTTGAATTTTACAACATCCGCATTGAAATCAGTTCCGTCGTGAAACTTAATCCCTTGCTTTAATTTAAAGGTATACACCTTTCCATCTGGAGAGACATCATAGGAATCAACTAAGACAGGTACAATTTTTCCATCCTTGTCCAGGTCAAAGAGCTTATCATAGATGCTGTTTTGAACTTGGCGATCTACTAGAGCATTGGATTGGCTGGGATCTAAGCTTGGCGGATCCGCTTTAAGACTGATGTTAATCACTTTTTTGCCAGCAGGTGTGGAAGCCGCAGGCTTTTGAGCAGATTTTTCAGTCGATGCAGATTGATTCCCACCACTGCATCCGGTCATTGCAATCATTGATCCGATAATTGCTGTTGCAAATGTAAAGCGTGCCTTTCTACTAAACATACTTTCTACCCCCATTTATGATTAATATTAATTGTTAAAAGATTAGTGGAATCTGAAAAATATTTATTTTCTGATAATTTATTCTAAAAAAATAATCACCATTATGTTTCTTTTTATTGTTCCGTTTTCTCTGGCTGCTGTTCTTGATTCTCCCATTTTTCATAAAGCCTTTCATAACGAATGGCTACGTCATACAAGTGTTCCCTCATCATTTGTCTCGCCAGTTCGACATTATGATCTTTGATTGCCTGATAAATTTTCTCGTGAAATTGGATCGTCGTTAGTTTATCCGAAATCAAAAGCATTTCTCTTTTAGCGGTGGTAAGAAATTCAGTAATAGATTCATAGACTTTCATCAACACCTGATTTCTTGTTGCCTTGACAATGGCCTGGTGAAATTTTTGATCCGCTTCCAGAATAGGTAAATTCATTTGGATCGCGCTCTTCATCATTTCCAGGGATTGCTCCATTTGAACAAAGTCCTCTTCTTTTGCCACTTCCGCTGCCTTCCCGCAAATTTCCACTTCAAGCATCAAACGAAACTCCATGAGCTCTCGGGAACTTTTCGGATCGAGCAGAGCGGACACAACATGCTTGTGAACCATGTCGCTAAAATCCGTTTTTTTGACAAATACACCAATTCCCATACGCTTCTGTAAAACCTGCATATCCACTAGACTATTTAGGGCTTCTCTTACGGATGATCTGCCAACCTTTAAGGTTTCCATCAGCTCCCGCTCCGAATGCAGTTTATCACCTACTTTAAATGTACCTTTCTTGATTTCTTCCAAAATATATTCAGTTACAATACTACTGACTTTTTTCGACATGCTCAGAACCCCATTCGTTTTACTTATCGCATCTTACCTGTCCTATGCGTCTTACATGTCTCACCTGTCTGATAGGTTGGTTTAATATTAATTAATATTTTAATTGTTGTCAATATTAAAATAAGAATAAACTTTCAGAATATTATTCCACCCGATGATATGACGCATATTTTTAACCTACTAAAACATAATAGGTCTTTTATCCTTAGAACACAAGTATTACCCGCTTTTGCAGGGACGGTCGATAAGCGAGGTTCATAAGGCCCATTAGACGATAAAGGTATAGAGACACAACAGGGGCGGTTCTCATGGCTTTTGACAAGGATAGTGTCAACCACAAGAACCGCCCCCTTGGTTATAAAAATTAAGTATGCGAAACAATAATCTCGCATTCTCCATCCAACTCAAACTCACCGAACCCAACAGGAATAATAATATGGGTCCCCTTCCCTAATTCATATTTTTCACCATTATGAATGAGGGAACCATGGCCCTTAATTACACTAAGAAGCAAGTATTGCTCATCGAATGAAAAGGAAACCTTCCCGTGGATATCCCATTTATAAACAGAGAAAAACTCCGATTCCACAAAAGTCGTAACCTTGGCATTTTCGACTTCCTCCACTCGCGGCGAGCTCATTGCATCTTGATGTGGTACAGTCGTCACCTCAATCGCCTTTTCCAAATGCAAATCGCGCAGGTTCCCTTCCGCATCCTTGCGATTAAAATCATAAACCCGATAGGTAGTGTCAGAGCTCTGCTGCGTTTCCAATACGGGCGTTCCTTCACACAAAGCATGGATTGTACCACTTGGGACATAAAAAAAGTCACCCGGCTTAATTTTAACACGGCGCAGCAGGTCGTTCCATTTCCCCTCATTGATATGCTGGATTAGTTCTTCCTTTGAACGAGCGTTATGTCCAAAGATCATATCTGCATCTTCTTTGCATTCGATAATATACCAACATTCTGTCTTTCCAAGCTCACCGTTTTCATTAACCTTTGCATAGGCATCATCGGGATGTACCTGTACAGATAAATCCATATTGGCATCCAAGATCTTGGTAAGAAGCGGAAATACCTCTTCCTTTGGACTTCCAAATATCTCAGGATGCTCACTCCATAGATTTTCCAAGGACATGCCGGCATATGGACCGTTTTCGATGACCGAAGGGCCGTTTGGATGAGCGGAAATAGCCCAGCATTCTCCTGTTATTTCTGATGAAATTTCATATCCAAATTCCTTTTGTAACGCCGTTCCGCCCCAAATTCTCTCTTTAAAAACAGGTTTTAATAATAATGGCTGCAAAATAGCCTCCTCCTAATGAAATAAATTGGATACTTTCCAAATGCTTGCAAAAAACAATAAATGAATTCCAACCCTGATATTATTCGAAATTTTCAAAAAATAACCAAAAGATTTGTTGCACAATTTCGACACCACGGGGAGGTTCTCCCGGCCCCGAAAAAGCCACAAGAACCGCCCCCATGGCCCATGGTCACCCATGGTCAAGCATTTTGTATTGGGCTTTCACTAATTCAAAATAGACTCCTTGTTTAGCCATGAGAGTTTCATGGTTTCCCTGCTCCAGGATATTTCCGTGATCAAGCACAAAGATGTTGTCGGCTTCCCGGATTGTCGATAACCTGTGGGCAATCATAATCGCTGTTCTTCCTTTTAATAACGTTCTTAATGCCTTTTGAATCTTGACCTCTGATTCCGTGTCAATACTTGCGGTGGCTTCATCCAAAATAAGAATTTTCGGCTCAGCGAGAAGGGCCCTCGCGAAAGAAAGGAGCTGGCGCTCACCCACCGACAAGATATTGCCCCGCTCTTCCACCTCCGTTTGATAGCCATTCGCGAGCTGGTCAATAAACGAATCGGCTCCTACTACCTTCGCGGCAGCGATCACTTCCTCGTCACTGGCTTCCGGATTTCCAAAACGAATATTTTCCATAATCGTTCCTGAAAAGATAAACGTGTCCTGCAGGACCACACCAATTTGCGATCGGAGGCCCGCAATCGACAATTCGTGAATGGGATGGCCATCGATTTTGACAACACCTGAGGTAGCATCATAGAAGCGGCTGACCAGGTTGGCAATGGTCGTCTTTCCTGATCCCGTATGGCCGACAAGCGCAACCGTCTCCCCCGCTTTTATTGAAAAGGAAATACCGTTTAACGCCTTCCTTGATGCATCATAGGAAAATTCCACATCCTCAAAATCAATTTGCCCTTTAATAGAAGAGAGAATCATAGGTTTGGAAGCCTCGGCCACAACCGGCCTTTCATCTAAAAATTCAAAAATCCGTTCCGAGGAAGCCATCCCAATCAGCAGCTGATTATACAGCTGGCCAAGACGTGAAATCGGCTCCCAGAACATCCCTAAATAAAAGGCAAAGGAGACAAATTCCCCGATTGTACTTTCACCTCCCGAAACAAGAAAAGCCCCGTACCAGATGAGAATGGCCGTCCCCAAAGCATTGGTGATCTCGACAAACGGTCCAAACATGGCATTTTTATGAACAGCTTGTTTCCAAGTTTCAAAGTTTTCCTGGTTGACTCCTTTAAAAAATTGAATGTTTTCTTTTTCTTGAGTAAAGGCCTGAGTGACGCGGATGCCTTGAATGCTTTCATTTAAATGGGAATTGAGCTTCGACTGGACGAGCCGAACCGATTGCCACTGCAGCCGGATTTTTTTTCGCAGGCTGGTGGAGATGAAAAACATGATTGGCAAAATCACCATAATCGCAATCGTTAATTTTGCATTCAAAGAAAATAAGATAATAATGACCGACAGCAATAGGAGAAAATCGGTTAATAGATTAATAACACCACTTGTAAACAACTCCTGCAGGGAATTAATATCATTCATAATCCGCACAAGAATCGATCCGCCCGAACGCTGGTCGAAGAACCTGTGTGATAAGGACTGTACATGTGTAAACAAATGCTGCCGCAGATCATAAATGACATTTTGCCCAAGCTTATTCATCCAGCGAATTCTTAGCAAATTGACAAAATAGGATAAAACATACAACCCTGAAATGATGAAAATCAGCTGGAGCAATAAGGTTGTATCTTTCTCAACAATCGCCTTGTCAAGGGTATAGACGCCAATTAAAATCGGAATGATTAAACGGATGGCTGTTGAAATGATCACAGTCAAAAACGAAAGGGGCAGTAAATTTTTTGTATAGGGCTTTAAGTATTTCAGCAAGCGCCACATCTGTTGCCAATTAAACGATTTATCAATTACTTCATCCTGAGAGTAATGAAACCGCTCGAGGATGAGTTGTTTCTTTCGTTTTTCCTCCATGTTTCACTTATCCTCCCGCCTTTTGCATAATCGCTGCCTGATCCTGATATTGAATGTTGTAGATACGCCGGTACGCTCCATCATGGGCGAGCAGCTGTTCATGTGTACCACGTTCGATGATTCTTCCCTGATCCAGCACCAAAATCTCATCGGCATGCTTAAGCGATGAAATACGATGGGCAATAATAAACGTCGTTCTTCCCTTCATGACTTCTCGGAGGGCCTTTTGAATATGAAATTCAGTTTCCATATCGACCGCACTTGTGGAATCATCTAAAATGAGAATCGCCGGATTCATGCAGATGGCGCGTGCAATCGCAATCCTTTGTTTTTGTCCCCCGGAGAGCCCCATCCCCCGTTCTCCCAGCTTCGTGTCATATCCATCAGGCAGCTCCATAATAAAGTCATGGGCCTGTGCTCGTTTGGCCGCATCGATAATTTCCTCCATCGCCGCATCTGGCCTTCCGTAAGCGATATTTGCCTTGATGGTGGATGAAAACAGAAAGGTCTCCTGTAAGACAACGCCAATTTGCGAACGCAGCATTTTCAACCCATATTCCTGAATAGGACGATCATCAATCACAATCCTTCCTGCCGTCGGTTCATAAAAACGGGACAGAAGCTGAATCATGCTGGTTTTTCCAGAACCTGTTGCGCCAATAAGTCCAATGGTTGTTCCTGGAGGTGCGGAAAAAGTGATCTCCTTGAGTGCGGCCGCCTCTTCCGATTGATAATGGAACGTGACCTGATCGAAGATCACCTTACCTGCCATTCTGCCGGTATTCCTGATGTCATCGCCATCCATAATCGTTTCATCTGCTTCCAATACTTCAAGAAGCCTCTCGCCGGAAGCTTTTGCCTGGGAGAACATATTGATGGTGAATCCCAGGTTCATGATCGGCCAAATAATATACCAAACAAGACTGTAGAAGGCGACCAGTTCCCCGGGCTTTAAGGCTCCATTGATCACTTGAAATCCGCCATAGGCCAGCAAAGCGACAACGGAAATATTGCCGATCAGCTCCATCAGCGGAAAATATTTCGACCATACCCCCGCCGTAGTCAGCTGTCTGGTCCTGTACTCCTGATTGGAGGAGTTAAAGCGCTTCGTTTCCTGCTTTTCTTTTGACAGGGCTTTAACCGTATGGATCCCGTTAATATTTTCCTGCACCATGGTATTTAAGCGCCCGAACGATTCACGAATCCCTCGGAACGCCGGATGGACGGCTCTGTCGAACTTATAAACCACCACACTTAAAAAAGGCAGTGACATCATCGTGACCAGAGTCAGGGAAACGGAATAATAGAACATCACACAAAGACTGGTGCCCACAACAATGACAAAACGAAGAACCTCGCTAAAGCCGAAGGATACAAAAAAACGGAAACCTTCCACATCCGCGGTCAAACGGGACATTAGATCGCCTGTCTTTGCGTTATCGTAATAACTGAACGATAGCCGCTGCAGCTTTTCGTATAGGGCATTTCGGAGCAAATACACGGAATTAATGCCGAACATATCTGCCAAATAATGTTGGATGAAAGTAGAGAAGGCTTTTATTCCCATAATCGCGATAAACCCCAAGGCAATCCACGGCACCCAGTCATATTTCCGCCCAAGCACAACGTCATCAATGGTTACCTGCAAAATGACCGGATAGATGACGGTAATCACTGCAACAATCAGCATAAAAAGCAGCGACCAGATAAAGTCCTTTTTAAAAGGAAGATAAAACGACTTTAACTTTTTAAAAACGAACATTTTTTCCTCCTTATGGAACCTATAAATTTACATACCTTACATTTATATAGATTTAAGTCAGAAATATTTCGAAAATCGGTAAATTAGGTTGTTTAAATTTTTGATAAACTCTACCTCCTTTAGGGCCATAAACCGGCATCCATGTAAGCCTTTCCACCATTCTAGCAGTACGATTCTTTCCGTCCTATTGGCAAAAACATAGATTCATTGGTTAAATTAAAGTCTTCTGCCCACAAAAAAAAACGTACCACCCTTCCGAGTGGCACGTTTCTTCTATTAATATCGTTTATTGCTCTCAGTCAATGCCTGATGGGCCAGCAAAAGCGCCCCTGTAATCCCGGCATCATTGCCTAAACCAGGGCTTACAATATATTCTGACGGCTCCGGCAGGGAAACATAATCACGCAGAGACTCCTTCAAATGCTGAAAGATAGAAGGGAATATCTGTTTCTGGTTCATCACGCCGCCGCCCAGGATAATCTTTTTCGGCGAAAGAATCAACAGATATTGCATCAGGGCCTGGGCGATATAGTAGCCTTCTAATTCCCATACTTCATTCCTGTCCACTAACTCAATGCCCTTTTGTCCCCAGCGCTCTTCAATGGCAGGGCCGGCCGCCAATCCTTCCAGACAATCACCGTGGTACGGGCACCGCCCCTTATAGGGATCCTCCGGATGACGCCTAACCAAAATATGCCCCATTTCCGGATGAGAATGCCCTTCAAGCATCTGCCCCTGAACGAGTGCTCCTGCGCCAATTCCTGTTCCAACCGTTATATACAAGCAGCTATCCAGTCCTTTAGCTGCACCAAAAGTCGCCTCGCCTAACGCGGCGGCATTCACATCCGTATTAAATCCGATGGGAACCCCAAATTCATCCTCAAAACCCTGCACAAACGGATAATCCTTCCATCCTGGTTTTGGGGTAGACGTGATGTGCCCGTATGTCGGACTTTCCCGGATAACATCAATCGGACCAAACGATCCAATTCCAATCGCTTCGATCGGGTATTTTTTAAAAAATTCAATGACCTTCGGAATCGTTTCATCCGGGGTAGTGGTAGGGATTTGAATTCGGTCAACAATCGTTCCCTTTTCGTCTCCAACGGCACAAACAAATTTTGTCCCGCCAGCTTCAATTCCACCCAGCATTCGCAGCTCCTCCTAATCTATTATTCATTAAACCGGCCTGCGCCCTTCAGGAAATGAAACAATGCCCCGATTAGGTTTGCATCATTATCAAATTGACAGGCTTGCACTTCTATTTGTAACGTTGAAATGTCGTCCCTTAACCTCTTCAATTCACGATTGATCCCGTCAATCACTTCCTGCCGCTTGCTAATTCCGCCGCCAATGAGGATTTTTTGCGGGTCAAAGGCATATTTTAAATTATAAATTCCGATGGCGAGCCGTTTATAAAATTCTGCAATACTCTCTTTGGCAATCGTGTCACCTTCATCGGCCATACGAAATACTTCTTCACCGTTCAACGTTCCTTTTGCCAGTGACTTTCTCCCGGCAACCTCCTCCACTAAAGCATGGGTCGAAGCAGTCTTGCTCCAGGTTTGATCAAGCGGATTTTTAGACTGTGCTCCCATAATCATGTAACCGAACTCCCCGCCGTGAAGCGTAGCCCCGCGTAAGATCGATTGGTTAATAACGATACTGCCGCCAATTCCGGTACCTATGACAATACAAATATAGTATTCCGTGCCTTTAGCTGCACCTAACCATCCTTCCGCCAAAGCGGCGCAATTGGCATCATTTTCGATCGAAACGACAAGACCCGTTCGTTCCTTTATAAGGTCAGTCATATTAACTCCATGTATATACGGAATCGCACTTGCACCGCCAATAAACCCCGTATTAACATCTACAGCACCGGGTGAACTTAAAGCAACGCCTTGCAGTTCAAATGAATTCGAATATTCTTTTGTAACTTGGCTAAGTTTCTGCAAGAAGCTTTCTAATCCATCACAAGGAGTTGGAAACTTCCCACTTTCTAATTTCTTTCCTTCTTGATCCATAACAGCATATTTTATGTAGGTGCCGCCAATATCGAATACCATGTACGCTTTCATCCGACTCACCCTTATTAATCATTTTCTTCCTCTGCCCATTTCATGGTTAAAACCCATTGTTTTCGGACAACTGTTTATACCATTTCCCTGATTTTTTAACTGTTCGTGTTAACTGGTTCTTTAAATCTACTTCCACTAATCCATATCGATTCTTATAAGCATTCGTCCATGACCAGTTATCCATGAAGGTCCATAGGTGATATCCCAAGCAATTCGCTCCCTCTTCAAGGGCTTTATGCACCCATTTCAAGTGTTCCTGGATAAATTCAATCCGATAATCATCCTCAATAAACCCTTCTGCATGACGGAACTTTTCTTCCCCTTCAACACCCATTCCATTTTCCGAAATAAAGAATGGCAGATTACTATAGTTGTCACGGAGGTCAATCATAATATCATAGATAACTTCCTCGCAGATTTCCCAGCCGCGGTGCGGATTGATTTTCCGTCCTGGCATGATATACGGATCAAAGAGATGTTCCGGCATAAACGGAGCACTCTCCGGCTCAGGCTTCTCTTTCGCTTTAACACGGCGCGGCTGGTAGTAATTCACGCCTAAAAGATCAATCGGATTGTTTTTGATCACTTCTAAATCACCTGCTTCTACGGCTGGAAGCAGGTCTCTTTCTTTTAAAATATCAACCAAATCACGAGGATATTCGCCTTTTGTGACCGGATCAAGGAAGCTGCGGTTAAAGAATAAATCAGCAATATGGGCAGCCTTTACATCTTCGGCATCCTGACTCCGTGGATAAGAGGGGGTAAGATTTAGGATAATGCCAATTTTCCCGTCAACTTTTAATTTTTTAAAGGCTTCTACTGCCTTCGCATGGGCCACAATGGTATGGTGGGCAACCGTTGCACCCCGTTTGAAATCTATCACATTAGGATAATGCCAATTATATAAATACCCGGCCTCAACCGGGACAATCGGTTCGTTAAAGGTAAACCAATATTTCACACGTCCGCCGAATAAGCGAAAGCAGGTCTCCGCATAATTCACATAGGCATCGATGACTTCCCGGCTTTCCCAGCCGCCTTTTTCCTGCATGCACATCGGCATATCAAAATGGTATAAATTCATAAATAGTTCGATGTCATGAGCAATCAATTCATCGATGACCTGGTTGTAAAAGGCAACGGCCTTCTCGTTTACTTTACCGGTTCCATCCGGAATCAAACGTGACCATTGAATCGAGGTCCGAAAGGAGTTATGGCCCGTTTCTTTCATCAGCTGGATATCTTCTTTAAACCGATGATAGAAATCCGATGTGTGTTCCGGGCCAACCCCATTATGAAAACAAGCAGGCTCCGTGCTGTACCAATAATCCCAGATACTTTGCTTTCTTCCGTCCATCAGCGCTGCGCCTTCGGTTTGCGGGCCTGATGCGGCACTTCCCCACCAAAAGTTTTTTGGGAAACGATAGGTAAGGTTATGTTCATGCAAACTACTAATATCCATTGTTCATCTCCATCGTTTTATTTAATTTTTCTCCATTCACTTGGTGTGGTTCCCACACTTTTTTTGAATTGTTTATAGAAATAAGCCGTATCCGAATACCCGACCTTTTTGCCAATTTCACCTGCACGGTAATGGGTGGTTTTGAGGAGTTCCTTTGCCTTTTCCAATCGGTATCGGTTTAGGTATTCTGAAAAAACCGCCCCTACTTCTTTTTGAAATAATTGTCCCAAATAGATAGCATTGACATGAAACTGCTGGCCTAATGTCTTTAACGAAATCCCTTCATCATAGTGGGCATGGATATAATCAAGGACATTTTGGACAATCGGACTGCGATTATGGACTTGTTTGTGGATCGAAAAAATTAATTCCTGGCAATATTCCTTCAAAATGACTTTCATCTCGTCAATATCAGAGCTATACGCTATTCTTTCGATTGCAGCTGTATGATAGGAGAGATCGTTCGGCTGCAACGAATAATGGATATAAGAAAGTAAATCAAAGATATATTTTCTGGCAGCTGGCGGGGAGATAAAGCTGGAATTCCTGGTGAGATCCTGAAAAAAGGAATCAATCCGTTGTATAACTTCTCCCTCCACTTTCAATAGCTGCTTGACAATCGTTTCTTTAAATTCCTGCTGTTTTTTTAATTCTTCATGCTTATCAATCGTCAAATGTTCGGAAAGAAGAACATTTGGGCATGAATATAGCTGCAATAAGCTATACTCCCTTGCCCTCATATAACTTTCTTCTAATTCGTCTACTGTTTTTACCGGCGTTCCCATCGCTAAATAGAATAAACCGGCTCCGCTTTTTTCCTCTTTTAGCTGCTCTACCAGGCCTTGGTTAGATCGATACAATTCCTCTTCCTTTTCGCCCCCTAAAATAATGACCAGGTCTTGATTTGGACTAAATAAACAGACGGCAGCAAAATGATCCTCAATAAAGCTTCTGATTTCCTTTAAACTCTCAACCCTGTAATAGTTTTCAAAGCTTAAAATAGAAACAGCATAATACGGCTGAGTAAACTGGATATCGTATAATGACAATCTTTCCAGACAGTCGTTCTTCTCAATCTCGCCATTTAAAAACCGCCATAAGGTATTATCCAATAGGGTTGACGGTTCCTGTGCCTGATTGCCTCCCGACACAGCATTCATTTTCCGGCCTACATTTTGAATGGTCGTTAATAGCTCGTCCTCATCCACTGGTTTGACTAGATAGTTTTCGATCCCTAATAACAGACCTTGCTTAATGTACTCGAATTCTTGGTAACCAGTTAAAATAATACATTTCACCTTCGGCTGGATTTTTTTCGCTGCCTCAATTAAATCTAAACCGGACATTTCTCCCATTAAAATATCTGTAATAAGGAGGTCGACTGGATGTTCTTTAAGATAAGCAAGAGCCTCTTCCCCGCTCTCGGCACGCGACACAATTTCAAACCCATAGTCCTCCCAGTCCAGAAGGGCTTGAAGACCTATCGTAATTAACGGCTCGTCATCAACAAGAAGCACCTTATACATGGCTGTTCCCTCTTACTGGAATAGAAAGGGTAACAATTGTTCCTTTATCTTTGATACTTTTCACAGAAATGCCGAATGTATCTCCATATTTCAGTTTTAAACGTTGATGGATATTTCTTAATCCAATTGAATCCATTTCATCTCCCTCTTCACAATTAAGATGCTGGACAATCATCGCAAGATCCTCCTCCGTTATCCCCTTACCATTATCCTCCACTGTGATTTCCAACGTTTCCCCAAGCTGAGTGGCACGAATGTGTAACTCATTGTCAGAACGGTCCTTTCTAAAACCATGAACAAAATAATTTTCAATGATCGGCTGCAAAATGAGCTTTTGCAAAGGTGTTTGCTCCACGTCACTAGGAATATGAATATCAACCTGTAGTTTGTTTGGGAATTTAAATTGCATTAATTTTAAATATTGATTTACATATTCAATTTCTGTATATAAAGGCACCGTGTCTTTTGACTCTAACGAGTAGCGGAATAGCTTTGATAAATGGAAAATCATTTTACTAGAAGTTTTTGAACCCTCTACGACAGCTACCATCCGTATTGCCTCTAACGTATTAAATAAAAAATGAGGATCGATTTGGGCCTGAAGCGCTTTCAACTCCGCTTGCTGCTGCTTTAAATTTAACAGGTAAAATTGTTCAATATAATTATTCAATTCATCTAACATCGAATTGATATTAACAGCAATCCTTGATAGTTCATCTTCATGTTTGGATTCTGGTATCCTGGCATCCAGATTTCCATTCTCAACCTGCCGAATAGTCGAAACAATTTTATTAATACGCCTGGAATAATTTCGGGTAAAGGAATAGGAAATTAAAATAGAAATAATGATGAAGAATATAATAACTCCCCACATGGTTCCCCTGACAATCGTCAGCTTTTGCCACCCTCTATCGGGAATAACACTGACATACGTATAATCACCCTGGTTCGCAATGGTACTGATATAAAAATGGTCATTCTGCCACTTTATTTTTTTCTCATTTGTTTCAGGCTGTATTTGTTTGATCATATCTAAGGGAACATCACCCTTATTGACGGAATAGATGATTTTGCCTTCAGCATCCTTTATAAAAAAGGAAGAAGGTACTCCATCGCGCTTTTTGACCATTTTGTCTAGACGATTAGTTGAGTAAAAAATAGTAATCTCACCTATTTTTTTCAAGGTCACTGGATTGTTTACGACAATCTTTTTGGTAAAGGTATCTGTTAGTTGCCTGACTCTTGGAATACCATCCCCGCCAAACCTGGGAATCCCTTCTGAAAGAAGGGGGCTGGCCACATCCATGGAATGACCGATGATGCTTTTATTCCATCGTAAATTTTGATAAATGAGCAGGTATTCTACAGAGGGGGTTTCCAACGAACGTAAACTGATCGCATTAATATCGCTATCTTGACCGAAATAGGCATTGAAATACGTATCAATATTATTCGGTACAAATGATTTGCCCTCCGAAAATTTATCGAGACGGTATTCCAAATATTTCGCATACCCGTTTTGAAGGGCAAAGGAAATATCGTCAATGACATCCCCTTTAACATAAAAATCCCTTTTGGATCGATTAATATCTGCATCTTTAGCGGAAAAGTAATCCTCCACTCGTTCCATCGTTCTTGTATTGACGTTCACTTCTTTTTGAATAATAACTTCAGAGTAATAGTTCGTAATCGTAACGATTAAAACAATGATGGTTAAAATAATAGTGATAGATGATGCCAAGAATAGTTTATTAAATATTTTTTGAGTAAAACGTCCTTTTCTTCTTAATCCCATTTTGATGTCCTCAAACTATACTTATTGTTTTTTCTAGTCTACCACTGGTTACGAATCCGCAACACCCTGCATGGTTTAAATAAAATCAAGCTGAGATTTTCCACCCAGCTTGACTTTCTGTTATTATTTTTGCTTGCTCTTCCATTCGTCAAATTGCTTTTGAATTTCTTTTAAGACTTTGTCAATTCCAGCTTCTTTTAACTTCTTATTATATTTTGGCAAGTACTCTTCTGGGTCAACAGAACCTGTTGCCAATGCCGGATAGAATTCTTTTGAAATATTCGTAATCGATGCAAGTTCAGATCTTACTGAGTCGCTGTTAAAATGGAAACCAAGTGTTGGCGCTGTTTTGGCAGATTTGTTAAACTCTTCGAATTTAGCCCATTTATCTTTAGGATCATTTTCATACAAATCCAAAACAAAGAAGTTTCCAAGTGAATAAGATGGAACATTATAACGATCGATACGTGCTGGAAGGTCTTTAATCGTTCCATCGTCATTTTTTTCGTAATGAACGCCTTCGATACCTTTGTCAACAAGGTTACGGAGGTATGGGTCAGTGTTAAGCAGTGTCAGGAATTCCATTGCTTTCTCAGGATTCTTGGAAGTAGCTGAGATGGCCTGAATGGAACCGGATACAGAATCATTAATGGTAATCGGATCTTCAGCCGGAACGGAAACAACATCATACTTAGCCGAGCGAGACCATAATAAATCAGCATATGGCTGAGAATCACCCATACGGACAAACCAGTTTTCTACATCCATTGGCCAGCTGTCTTTACTTGTCGCTGCATCTTCTTTAAGGAATCCAGCCTTATAATATTTATGCATGGTTTTATAGGTTTTCATGGTTAAATCAGTTTCAAATTGGTTAATCACATGGTCTCTATCGCCTTCCATAGCAAAGGCAAATGGCATTTCATTATTAAAGATATAATCGTATGGAAGATAGGCTTTAAATGTAGCCATTGGAGTGACGCCAGGTTCATTCTCTTTAATCGTTTTGAGCATCGGTTCAAGGTCTTCCAAGGTTTTTACTTTTGAAAGATCAAAGTGGTATTTGTCTACGAGGCGTTTATTAAAGGTATAAACCGATTGTCTTGCTGCCTCTTTATTAGTAGGAACGCCATAAATTTTTCCATTGACTTTAATTCCTTCTAACAGGGCCGGATTAAGAGTCTCTTTAAGCTCTTTCCCCTCTTTCCCTAACATATCGTCTATGTCCTTAAATGCACCTTTTTGAGCATTTTGAACGTAAGAGGTACCATTCGTAAAGATAATATCAAAGGGTTCCCCTGAATTGATCATCACCTGTGATTTTTGATCCCAATCACCCCAGTCAATTTGCGTCATTTTCACAGTGGCATTGATTTTTTTCTTTGTGTACTTGTTGACTTCTGCAAAGACTTTTTCAGTATCTTTTTGCGGGGTTCCAATGGTGTACCATTTAATTTCATAAGGCTGGCCATTTTTACCGTCTTTTGCGGATGTGGCACTGTCTTTGCTGGTGCAGGCAGATAGCAGGGTACCAGCTGCCAGAACGGATGCGAGAATAATGCCTAACTTCTTTTTCTTCATTCCTCTTCTCCTCTTTCTATTGATTATTCTTTAACGCCGCCAATCGTCAGTCCGCTAATAAAGTACTTTTGGAAAAACGGATAGGAGACTGCAATTGGCAAGGTGGCGATTACAACCATGGCCATTTTGGCCGATTCTTGCGGGATGGTATCAAATAAACTTGTCTGCATCATGGCGACATCCATATTCTTTCTCATAAATTCAAGATTTGCCTCTATTTTCATGAGTAAAGCTTGAAGCGGCACCAGATTAGGGTTATCAATATAAAGCAAGGCTGTAAACCAGTCATTCCAATAACCCAGTGTACTAAACAAAGCGATTGTGGCAATTCCCGGTAAGGAAAGCGGGAAGATGATTTGGAAGAAGATTCTCCATTCACTTGCCCCATCGATTCTTGCCGATTCCAAAATCGATTCAGAAACGGACTTTAGGAAGAAAGTTCTCATGATGATAATGTAAAACGCATTCATCGCAAGGGGCAGGATCAGTGCCCAAACGGAATTTTTCAAATGCAGGAACTGAGTGACAACAATGTATGTCGGCACCAGACCGCCACTGAACAGCATGGTAAAGAATGCTAAGAACGTGAAAAATCTTCGATACTTAAATTGCGGTCTTGAAATCGCGTAGGCATAAAAGGTAATCATGAACACGCTAATCATGGTACCGATAATCGTAATAAAAATCGTAACACCATAGGAGCGGAAAAAGGACTCCTTCATACTCCAGAGATAATGATAAGCATCCAGGCTCCATTCCTTCGGGATCAATTGAAAACCGTTCCTAACAATACTTTCCTCACTTGTAAATGAAATGATTATGACATAGATAAACGGAAAGATACACGTAAATGCGAGAATCCCAAGCAGCACACTAATAATGGCATTTGCAGCCGGATGCATATGTTGAGGGTCCCGATACTTCTTCCTGGTGATCTTAGCCTTTCCCTCTTTCATTTCTTCTACTGCTTTTTGAATAAGAAGCGTTGATTGGGTTTGTTCTAGTTTTGGCATATCATTAGCCGCCGGGCGACTTTTCCTCCTTTCGTCAAGAAATGGACCTTAAAACAAGGCACTTTCCTCATCCACTTTACGGACAATGTAGTTGGTAATAATCACGAGGATAAATCCAACAGCTGACTGATAAAGACCTGCTGCCGTACTCATGCCGATATCCCCCAGATTCATAAGACCACGGTATACGAATGTATCAATTACATTTGTGACTCCATATAGAGCTCCCGAATCTCTTGGCACTTGATAAAACAATCCGAAATCCGAGTTGAATATCCGGCCAATATTCATGATCGTCAGGATAATCATTAATGGCTTAAGCATTGGCAGGGTAACATGTTTAATCTGCTTCCATTTTGAGGCGCCATCAATCATCGCTGCCTCATAATACGTCCGGTCAATTCCGACGATGGAGGCTAAGTAAACGATACTGCCGTAACCAACGCCTTTCCACATGCTCATGAATACGAGAATAAACGGCCAATATTTCGACTCGCTATACCACGAAACAGGGTCGATATGGAACCAGCCAAGAATATGATTTAACAAACCGTGTTCCGTACTTAAGAAAGTGAAGACAAAGTAACTGCCGATAACCCATGAAATAAAATGCGGGAACAAGATAGAAGTTTGGTAAACCTTAGACAGCCTCTTATTGATTAACTCACTGAGCAAGACGGCTGTTGCAACCGCCGTTACCAGCCCTAATACGATAAAGACAAGATTGTAGAGGATGGTATTTCTGGTTATGATCCAGGCATCATTTGTACTGAATAAATATTTGAAGTTGTCAAAGCCAACCCATTCACTATTCATGACGCTGGCAAAAAATCCATCGGGATCAATTCGGAACTTTTTAAAGGCCAATACCTGTCCAAACATCGGCAAATACGAAAATAGAAGCAGCCAAATTGTTCCTGGTAACACCATAAGCAGCCAAACTCGATTTTTATAGAGATCGCTTAATATCCTTTTCATATTTCTCCTCCCCCCGAATGTTATGTAAGCACTTCCATACCTTTATTTTATAGGGAAAAGAGAGCTAATTATAGTTGACTAATTTGGGATTAAGTGCAAAAATCTTAGAATTTAGTACAATAAAATGAAAGAACCGACTGAAGCAGTCTAGTCGGTTCTTTTTTGTCTTATAGCTCTGTTAAACTTAGTTGTTGATTTGCGCTCCAGGCGCGAGCGGTTCGCGGGCGTGCCAGGAAGCCTCCTCGGCGCTTTGGCGCCTGTGGGGTCTTCCCTGCCCCGTACTCCCGCAGGAGTCTTCGCGCCTTCCGCTCCAATCAACAGTGGTAAAAATCAACAATAGCTTTTTACACAGCTTATCTATAAAACTCTAAAAGTCTTAATCTCATACGGTTTGATTTCAACCTCAATCGGCGCTGCAGATTCAACTCCGATAGGTTCTTCCATTAAATTGGTCTCCACCCACGAGGTGATGCCTCTTAGAACATCGAGAGAAACCTTGCCCCTGCGTCCTTCATATTCATGAAGGCGGATAATGATCCCGTTGCCATCATAGGCTGGTTTAATAGCATCAATCCAAACATGATCCGCATCCATTTCGAGGAAAGACTCTTCCTTTGCCCATTTCCCTTCGACACTCGTAACAGGATCGTTCAAATCCCACGCTGTCTCGACCGTCTTCGCTTTGCGCCATTCCCCGATATGCGGGTAAAGCGAATAAACGAACGAATGGGTTCCCTGATCTGCTTGTGGATCAGGATGAATCGCGGATTTTAATAAGGTGATCCGCATGATATTTTCTTTAATGTCATAGCCATATTTGGAATCGTTCAGTAAGCTTACCCCATAGTCCGGCTCTGACAGATCGGCCCACTGATGGCCGACTGTTTCAAATTTGGCCATATCCCAGCTTGTATTCCAATGAGTCGGGCGCTTCACATTTCCATATTGAATATCATAAGTGGCCTCGGTGGCGCGGATATCCACTGGGAAAGCTGCCTTCAACAGTTTTCTCTTTTCATGCCAATCCACCGTTGTTTCAAAATCAATGCGGCGGACATTTTGATAAAAGACAATCCGCTGGGAGATTTCAGAATGGTGATACGTCCACTTAGCAAGAATCGTAAACGTCAATTCCCCATTTTCCACGACTTCAAATCTAACTAAATCGCGGATTTCTTCCATTTTTTCTTGATAAAAGAGATCGATATCCCAAGCATCATGGGCAAGCGGCTTATCCTCGAAAATTTGCAGGATATTCCCCTTTTGATTCTCAGCTAGGACCTCACGGCCAGCTTCCTTATCAAAGAGGGACGTCATTTGGCCAAATTCATTCCATTCAACCAGGTAATACGGCGTTTCCAGTTTCCGGTCATGATAGCTGAAATTCGTTTTCGTTTCCTGAACGGCTGCCGCCGGCTCAAAATATAACGTCTTGGCCCCAAAGGATGGAAGGGTGTCGACCTCAATCAGCCAGCCGTTATCCCGTTTTTGATGGGTTAAGATTTCTCCCTTGCTGTTTTTCCAAATACCACCGGCAAAATCGGCAAATTGCTGAACCACCACATTTTTCTTACCCTGGTGGTGGGTCGCATGAAAGAGCACGACAGAGCGGTCATCCTGTTCGATTCCGCGTTCAATGATACGGGTTTCCACGTTTCGGACTAGGTCGTGCGCCACCTTGTATTCTTCTTTGGCATCCTCATACACTTCATGGATGGAGGAACCAGGAATAATATCATGGAATTGATTGCGCAAAATAATCTTCCAGCCATTTTTGAGCTCGTCATCTCCCATCCATTGGCCATTTTCAGATAGCCATGAAGTGAGGAATTCGGCCCGTCGGTATAGCAGCTCCAATTTTCGATTCATCTGCTTCATAAACGCCTGGCTTGTATAGGTGCCCCGGTGGTACTCGAGGTACAGCTCGCCATCCCATTTATGAATATAGCCATCCGATTCGGAAACATTTTCGTGAAGCTTGTTAAAAAATTCCCCAGCTGTCGACGTTTTTACTCTTGGCATCCCTGGCAGCGCATCAAATCTGCGGCGCATTTCAAGCATATGCCGGTTGACGCCGCCGCCGCCATCACCATATCCATAGGAAAGAAGCAAATCTTTCGATAACTCCTTATCACGATAGCCCTTCCAGGCGCCATTCACCGTTTTCGCGGTTATATAGCCATTATACGTATAGAACCAAGAGTCCGGAGAATTCCATGGCTCCGGCGTCGTAATAAAATGCGTTAAAATCTCGGAACCATCGATACCTTTCCAGTAAAAAGTATCATGCGGCATCCGGTTATACTGATTCCAGCTGATTTTGGTCGTCATCATTGTTTTGATGCCTGATTTTGTTAAGATCTGTGGCAGCGCCCAGCTGTAGCTGAACACATCCGGAAGCCATAGGTACCCGCAATCGACGCCAAACTCTTCTTTAAAAAAGTTCTTCCCGTGCAGGATTTGGCGGACCAGCGATTCGCCGCTCGGAATATTGCAATCCGACTCAAGCCACATCGCTCCGCCGGCTTCCCATTTCCCCTCTGCCACTCTGTCCTTTATTTGAGCGTAAATCTCGGGATAATCCGTTTTGATATAGTCATAGAGCTGCGGCTGTGTTTGCAGGAATAAATATTCAGGGAATTGCTTCATTAAATGCAAGACCGTTGAAAAGGAACGAGCAGACTTCTCCCGTGTATTTTTTAACCGCCAAAGCCAAGCCACATCAATATGGGTATGGCCGACAGTGTGGATAGTGATGTCTGATGTTTTGGTGAAGGACTGAATCGCCTCCGTAAGGCTTTCCTCCGCCGCATAACAGGACTGATAAAATTCCGGGCTGCCAGGCTCGGTCCAATTAATCAATTGAAGGGCATCCGAAATCAACTTTTTCAAAATGGTATAGGCGGAGTCCGACTCACTTGTTTCTTTTATCACTTCATAAGCAGCTAATAGGGTGTAATATAGATTATCCACCCGGCGGTCCAGCCAGCCGATCGCGGCCATTTGCAGCTTAAATTCATTTTCTGTTGGAACTCCTCCACCCTCAAGTCCTGACCATAGCCTGAAATCCAAACGCATCGGCCCCTTGGACGTTTGGTCATCGAAGAGTACTTCTTCATGGTTGGAATCGACACCCTGATAGGGTTTGCCATTGACATATAGCAGGGACTCAAAGCCTGAATTATTGCCCCCGCCCGTTTTTCCAAACGAGAATAGACCGACAATTGGCTGATCGGCATATGGCAAATGAGTATCGATCTCGGCATGAAGCCAAATATAGCGATCGCGGCCTTTCCAGTAGTCGCCGATTTTCATCACCTTTTGTTCATCATACGCAGCCGGTGGATAGGCACCAATCGCACCATCATCCTCCTGCGCGAAAAATTGCTGAATTCCCTTAAGGTCCCGGTACCGGTAACCCTCTAATTCCCTGATACGTTCTTCAAATTTTCTTTCCGTTAAGAACATGTTTTCACCTCATTATGACTAGTTTTTACAATGAAAAGTTGCCTGCAGTGACGATTCGATGATAGACATTACCGCCAACCAGCCCATCTACGATTTCCCATGGCCCATCATGGCACAGCCGTTTTTCTTCCAATTCCTCCATCCGCTGAATCCTTCCCTCGAGCCACTCCTGAATCCGGTATTTGACGGAATCAATCCGGGTAATGACGCCGCCATAACGAATATCGATCACTTCCCAGCCGAATGGTTTGTATGCTGCAAACCAGATGTCCCGGTGCTTTTGCCTTAAAAGGTCCACATTCTTCTGGATTCGATCCAAAGTAATTAGAATCGATTTCATTTGTTCATAATCGTTGTTCTGATACGCCGCTAGAATCTTGATGCCGATTTCCGCTTTGTCAGCCAGCACCCTTGCCAGCTGTTCATAAAAATCAAACAATGCTTCCCATACTGGATTTTCCCTTTTGGCTTTTTCAAGCACGGACACCAGCTGCTGATAGTGCTCCCCTAATGAAAGACCGCGGACATTCTCATCATATAAGCCTATTAAACTATCTTGGTAAAGCAGCACCTTCGACGTCATCGAGGTATTCATGTTATCCTTCATGACACCCGGTGTTTCATCCAATAATTTCAAATTCATAAAATCGGCAAAATGCCCGTCAGCACAAAATGCAAAGCGCTCTGACACCTTTTCAATGGATACTTCCTCATGGTAGGTGTGCTCGGCAAATAATTGCATAATCGGGTAAGCGGTCGCAACCGGCGTTTCTGCTCCGTTATCTCCCCACAATGTTACAAAGATCTCGCCGATTCCTTCCTGTTTACAGGCAGCCAGTGCCGCTTCTGTTGTCGCAATCGCCTTGCCATAGTTCGGCGCTAGTCCATTCCATGTCCAAGCCCCGCCGGCAAAAATCGGCGTGGAGCCAAGCAGCTTATGGTTTTGAAAATCTCGTTCATACACTTCTTGTTCTTTCCGGTAATAGTTCCAATAAACAAGCTCGACATCAGGAATGCCCTCAAGAATATCCTCCCGAATACTCCCGCTTTCATCCTTATAAGGGCTGTTTTCGGCAAACAGCGGGAAGTACATATCGCTCCAAATCATCGGTTTAAGCCCCAGCTTATCGGTAATGGAGACCACCTTTTGGAGATGCCGGTTCATGAGATCAATATGGTTCTCATAGCCATGCTTCTCCAAATATTTTCCTAGGCCAAGCTGAAACGTCTCGTCCATGCCGATATGAATCCGTTTGGTCCGAAATGGCTCAGAGGCTGCTTTTAGACAGCTCTCTAAAAACTCATACGTTTGAGGCTCATCAACGAGCAGGATATCATCGGTGTCTTTGAAGCCTGAGGCATAATTCCATTTCAGGGCTTCCCGTAAGTGGCCTAAGGTTTGAATGCAGGGAATCATTTCAATCCCGAGCTTCCCGGCATATTCATCACATGTTTTGAGTTCCTCAAATGTATATCTTCCGCGCATATATCCAAAATAAGGATACTCCTTTACCTCGTACGTATCCTCCGTATAAAGCATCAGGGTGTCTAGTCCCATGACGGCCATGTGCTGCAGAAGCTTCTCTACGTCCGACACTGTTGGAACCGCATTTCTCGACGCATCCAGCATCACACCACTCATGTTAAACTGAGGATTCTCGGTTATATCGAATTCGCTGCTTTTTTGAAAATTCTCCAGCCACAATCCAATCGCACGGAAAAAATGAACCGGCTTTTCAAACGAAATTTCTCCCTGGCCGTTTTTATTCACCACCCTTAACGGGCTTTGCTGATTTTTCACTTGAATTGGATATCCATCAGTAGAAAGTAGAACATTTAATCGTTTTGAAACAAGCTCGAGACCATCTGCGACAGCAGATGTGTCCCCCTTTAAGTGCAGTTCCACTTGTATTCCCCCTGTTTTTCTCCGAATTCCAATCTGGTTCATACTTTTTTTTGTAAACTTGGTGGTTTTTACATACAAAATCGCGAAATAAAATTGTATTTTTACACCAGAAAAACTAGTCTGATAGATTTATCAGCGGATTTTTACCTTTTATCAGCGAATATTTGATTTTATCAGCGAATCCGGAGCATTTATCAGCGAATTTCACACTTTTATCAGCGAATCGGAAATAGCTACAATTTTCCCTCTAACAGAGCCTTTCTAAACGAGCAAATCTATTGAGACATACCTTCATCATCCAATAGGCAGGGGCAACCGCAGAAATAAACGGGATGAGGCCGGGAACCTGATTGATCAGGTAGCCAATAACAAAAAATCCGGCACCAATCCAGATGGTGGAAGGCAGCCCCGTTAAGGTGATGAGAAAGGACTGTTTGATATATTCCTTACTCGAAAGCTCATAATGGACATAGACGGCAAAGAAATGGCCGACTGCCAATATTAGGAGGATCACCAGGATGTAAAGGATGATAGAAAGGAAGCTGGCAAAAATCCCCGACATAAAGCTCTCTGTAATCCTGATATCGATAAAAAGAAAAAGGCCGATGCTGTAAAAAACAAGGCCTATTCCATTGCTTCTCTTCCATTCTTTAAAATACACCTGCTTAAATGTCTTCCAAACAGGCACATCGGTATCTTTTCTCAGCCATTTACGGACGATTGTAAACAGGGCAACCGTTGCCGGGAAAAAGCCAAATACCCCCATTCCCAAGGCGGTAAAGGCAATCCAGCATATATTTGCTGAGATTGCCCTCCATATCCATTCACAAACAACAATCATCCATGAACCATTTTTCATACGGCACCACCCTTTCCAATGAACTAAACTAGTTATTTTTCAGCAAATGATGATAAAGCGGACTTCCTTTGACGGCTTTACCGGTTAAACTCAGCACGAATTCACTAAACATCGTGTTGGCCCACGCGAACCAGTCTCTAGTAAATTCCTCCGGACAATCGGCGTTAAAGCCTTCGTGCATAAAATTCGTACCGCCATCGGTGTTTTTAAAATAAGCCAAAATTTGCTGTTTTTCCGCTTCGCTTACCGCGGTCATCCCCTGGATGGCCAAGGCAATATGCCAAATATAGTGGTCTGGCGTATGCGGGCTGCCGATGCCATTGGCATATTTACCCTCGTAATAATAGGGATTATCCCTGCTCAAAAGGAACTTTCGTGTATTGAGATACGTCGCATCATCAAATGGCTGGTACCCTAAATACGGGGCCGCAAGCAAACTTGGAACATTGGCGTCATCCATTAGATTTACACGGCCTTCCCCATCGGTTTCATAGACATACATATCACCGTAGATCGGGTGGTCCAATTTCGCATATTGTTCAATCCCCTGCCTGATTTCCTCACGAAGCTTAAAGCACTCTTCTTTTAAGGAAGAATCTTTTAACACCTCTTCACACATTTCCGCCGCATACCCTAACACGACAACGGCAAACATATTTGCCGGGACCAGGTATCCGTATGTGCAGGCATCATCACTTGGGCGGAAGGCGCTCCACGTCATTCCGGTCGGAACCACACGCCCCCCTTTTCCTTCGCGGATTAAGGTATCAGACTGGCGCACATCGTCCCGTTCAAACCAGTAAGGAGACTTGTTTTCATGATCCTGCTCCGTTCTCCAAACATGAATGATTTTCTCCAGCACTTCTTGGAGCGTTTCTTTTATATAAGCTGTACGTCCGGTAGACTTCCAAAACAGATAGGCAAGCTGAATTGGATAGCATAACGAGTCAATTTCGTATTTCCGTTCCCAAATATGGGGGGTCATGTCGGTAAGATCGGTCTGATGGCCCCTGCCATTTTCCGTTTCATTAAACGCATTGGCATAAGGGTCATGCAGGATAAAGGCGAATTGCTGGCGAATCACCCCTTCGAGTAATTCGGCCAGCTCGTCATCCTTCTCTGCAGCCAGCAAATAGGGGCGCACTTGTGCCGCTGAGTCTCTTAACCACATCGCCGGAATGTCGCCGGTTACGACAAATGTTTTTCCGTCTTCCAGCTTTTTCAGCGTCGTGGTATACGTATTAACAAAGCATTGCTCGAACATATGGTGTAATTTTTCGTCCCCAGGAAAGCATTCCTTCACATGTTGGATCAATTTTTGCATCGATTCTGGAATTACTGCTGTCATCTTTCCCTCTCCTATCGCTTATTTTGAAAGCCTAGTGTGATAATTTCATAGCCAGCGACTTCATACTGATCGCTAGAATCATTGGTTTGTTCTTCAAGTATCGTACTCTTGTAAGATGTAAAATCCGGCTGGGCGGGGATGGCTGCTGTAAGACTTTTACTAGTTGGCGCTGGATTAAACCAGCGAATCATCACGTCATCACATTCCTCCGCCACTTTCATCGATGACCACGCAAGGCCTTCGGACTCCCAGTTCACAAACTGATGGTCAGCCGGCAAGGACCCTTCATGGGCGCTTGTCTGAATAACCTGAAGGGGAACTTTATATTGATAAGCCTCCACAAATGCGTTTGATGCAATCACATCTTTTTCATGCATGAGCACTTGCCACTCGGCTGTTTGAATCCCGATGCACTGGGCCTCCGGTGTCGGGAAGTAGCCCCAGTCGCCAAGCTCGGCAACGGAACGAAGTACGGTGAGGGCAATCGTTCCGTCCGCTGGCAGGATTTCATATTCCTGAAGGCCGTCCGTGGCCACGGTTAAGCCCATCTCGTCACCCTTAATGCTGGCGAAGCGCTGCTGATGATGACAGAAGCTTGGATTTTCCCATTCCTTTTCCGGTGTATTTGGACGTGTCACAATCTCGAAAATACTGTCGGCCTGGTGTGTTTCCGTCTGCAATCCTGTCGGGAAAAGGACACGCAGGCGGTGGTCCGCTGCTTGATTGTCAATGGTCAGCTTGAAAGCCGGACCCTTCATTCCTTTTTCGAGAGTCGCAACCGTGCACAGCGTGATGGTCGTCGTTTCGTCCGATCTGCCTGCTTCTCTTTCCTTATGCCAAATCAAGCGGTTCCGTTCGATGGCTAATCGGTCGTCCGCTGAAACCGGGATGGTTAAGGTGTGTGTAAATTCAAGCTCGGTTCGAAGCGGTGATTTTTCAATGAAACGAAATACGGCCGGCACACCCTTTGTCGTAATCGGCTTCTGTCCTTTTGCTTCCTTGAACATATATTCATTCCCGACATCCCCTTTATCCTCGTAAATACCGAGACGATGGAAGGTCCTGCCGGTTGTTTTATTCGTTAAATCATAGGTGCCATCCTCATGAAACAGAAGGTGAACATATTCATTTTCCATTTCCATGCCGCCATCCGCCGCGTGTTCTGGACGCTGCCCGTCCGGCTGTTCCTGCGGAATAAGATAGAAGGTCCTGTAGCCGAATGCCGGTACATTTTCTGCAAAGAAGGAAAGATTGGCCCGCTTAGCAAAAAACGGCTGGCGGAATTTGTCATCCGGTAAATCATAGCCAAACTCAACCACCGGGCTTTCCAGATGACATTCAATGGTCTTGCCGGCTTGATCGACCAGCTTGTAGGCCGGCATGTCTTTATCCTGTAAATACATTGGAATTTCTTCAAAATGCATTTGGGAAAAATACACCTTTTCTAGATCGACCGTTTTCGTTATGACCTCGTCTTTGTTCCACCCCGTTGTATTCATGACAACAAGAGGAATTCCGCCCTCCGGTGCGCCCAATGTATCAATTTTACCGGCAAGCTCCGATGCCTGCTCCGATACAAACACCTCTCCCATTTGCGAAACCGTTTCAAAGCGGGTCACCATTTCGCGGTGCACCTCATCCACGCTGCAGCCGCAAATGCTGTCATGCGGGTGATTCTTCATCAATGACTTCCACATAAAGCGGAGATATTCCCTCGGGTAAGACCCGCCTGCTAAAAAGGCCATGCTCGCGAGCGGCTCGGCGATTTTTTCCAAAAGGGTTTGACAGTGGTTGTTCCATTGCTTCAAATAAATCCGGCTGGACGCGGTATTGACTAGCGTTGACCAGCCATCGGTCCGCTGATTGCGCAATTCCCCTTCAATAACCTGCAGCTTCTCAGGAAGTGCTTCTTTTAACGCTTCTGTATATTCATCAAAACTGGAATGCTTAAAGGTGTAATCAGGATATAAACTAGCTGCCGTTTCAATCGCCTGCGGAATCGGTTTTTGCAGCGGCTGGTGGTCGCATCCATTCATAAACAATAACTGATTGGTGGACGCATACTTTTCGGCATCGCGGAGCTTTACATCCCAGAATTTCTTCGCTTCCGCTTCGTCCACCGGGATTTCATTTCCGTTCGAGTACCAATTGGCAAAAAGAATGCCCAATACATTCGAGCCGTCCGGTGATTTCCAGATCATCTCGGAATAAGGAGATTCATAATCAGGAGAATCCGACACCGTGTTATTAAAGCCGGTCGGTTTTACGCCCCTTCCGAAGGCCGCCGTATCAATCCCCGCTTGCTTTAAAAGCTGGGGCGCCTGCCCATAAATGCCGAAAGTGTCAGGAAAGTAGCCAATTTTTGATACATGCCCATAAGCTTTGGCATCATATAAACCGATTTGCAGGTTCCGGACATTGGCTTCAGAGCTTGTTAAAAAAGCATCTTGGAGCACATACCATGGTCCGATATGCAGCTTCTTCTGTTCGATTAATTGTTTGACAGTCTCCCGGTTTTCCGGATGCACCGCAAAATAATCCTCCAAAAGAACAGTCTGGCCATCGAGATGGAACGCTTCAAAGGCATTTCCTTCTTTTTTGAACTGGTCTATCAAATCATTCATCAGCTTTATAAAATAGTAACGGTGCTGTTCAAAAGGCAAGTACCATTCCCTGTCCCAGTGGGAATGGGAGATAATATGTGCTGTTTTTTTCATTGAATCTTACCCGCTTTCCTTTATTTCAGTTTTGCGAAAACGCTATCATTTTCTTTGATTTCATTTTAACAAGCCAGGATTTTCGAGCAATAGATTGCTAGTAAGTCCTATGGATTTTACAGTGTATCTAAAAATAGTTCATGAAAAATGGGGGCAGACCTCATTGCTTTCCTGCAATGAGGTCTGCCCCCTTCTCTTATTTAATTTCCATTATTAAAATCCTTTTTTAATTCCTCCATCCGATCCATTAACTGAACTAGACGGTCATAGTTTGTAACCTGGCTTCTTAAGGTTGGATGAAGCTTGTTGTAGGCCACTTTGCAGTCGTTGACACGATGCTTATCAGCTAACGTCAATTGATCCACATCAGGAAGAGCATGGATTTGACGAATGACTTCCGTTACCTTTTCATCCAAGTAAGCGGCACTATACCTTAGGCTTTCTCTTTCATCCTCCTGCTGGACGGTATAATAGATTCTTCCAGCCTCAGAACCGAAATCCAGCTGTTCAAAGGCAATCGGTCCGTCTTGGTCAGCCTTCTTTTCTGCCAGAATATCCTTAGCATCCAAGGACTTATATAATCGAACCGTTTGGCCTTTTTTCACTCTTTCAATCGTTACCTTATCTTCAGCTCCTGCGTTGTTTTCCGCCTTAACAAAATGCATCATCACATTTTCTGTTCTCGGCAAGGCAGCACTTTCAAACATCTGCCAATCATAGATACGGATAGCACCCCAAGGGGAAGTACCGCTATTATAAATCTGCAGTTTGAATTCCCTTGCCGTAACAGGCTGATCTAACACCACATCTGTCACAGCTTTCGTATTATCAGTAATCCGTTTGGCGCTGATCCATTGGCCGCTTTGATTTTTATAAAGCAGCTCAAAATCCACGGTGTTCATGTTATTGGCTTCCCCGCCAAATTCTGCATGCTCCACACGCCAGCGGCGGATGGTTTTCTCCTCACCAATATCAATCGTCATATAACCGGTTTTCATATTGGTTGCGCACCACTTACTATTTGCGAAGGCTGTTCCGTCCAGTGCTTTAGAGGCCGGTTCTGCCGCATTTTCTGCGGAGACAGAGGTTACCTTGGCCTTTAACGCCACATTCGGCGAAGTAGGGTTTTTCTCGATCTCTGTTGCATCCGTTCCCATACCCCAATCAAAAGAAATGGTGGCGGCTTGACCGCGTACATAATCCTGATTAACCGGCACCACTTTCAGTTTCGTGATGTTATCGGCTGAAGCATTTTCAATCGTTCTCGTAATATTTGGTGTATAGAAATAGTTATTCGGTGTTACGCCCAATAGTGTTTCTACACCATCCGCATTCTCCTGATAAACCTCATAATGCAAGACATTCTTCTGCTCGGACCAGCTTAGGCGGGCTTCCGCCTCAAAGGCTGTTTTCGGCATCTTTTCTAAAATTTTCACGTCAGCAGGTTTGGTGAGGGCGGCGGCGGCGGCATCATAGACGGACAGCTCCCCTAAATGAATCGAGTAGTTTTCCATTTTTTCAACGTTGTTGACTTTCAGACTTAGCGCATAGGCTGTTTTCCCGGCATCCTTTCCAAGGTCGACAACCGCTGTTTGCCAGCCATCATCCGACGTAGGCAGCGGATAATATTTCATGTTGCTTTGTGCATAGTCTTCACTATAGGCCACACCCAATGACACATCCGCTCCCGATTGGTTTTGATAAACAACACGGACCTTAGTTGTGTCCGTAACCGGAAGTTTGGAACTGTATAGCATCGTGTCATTGACTGAACCCGCTTCGAGCGCACCGCTGAATTTCAGCGAATTGCCTCCGTTATAGGCTTTATCAAAATCATAGGAAACCTTGATTTTGCTGCCTTCGCCTCGTATCCACCAGCGCCAGGTCGGCATGATATCTTGGATGGAACGGTTATTCCACTCAAGGCTGCTGGTAGTTTTTCCGTTCACAAAGTATTGTTTTCCATGGCCGCTGTTAAAGTTTGTGGTAAAAGGCTTCGACTGAATAACAGATGCATCCGTGACAAAACGCGCCATCCCTTTCCAAGCAGCCGAATCATCGGCAA
The DNA here is from genome assembly GCF_050468025.1 of Neobacillus sp. NRS-1170. Taxonomy (NCBI): domain Bacteria; kingdom Bacillati; phylum Bacillota; class Bacilli; order Caryophanales; family Bacillaceae; genus Neobacillus; species Neobacillus sp. NRS-1170. Next base: position 57,583 of record NZ_JBITPF010000049.1, read on the forward strand.
GGGTAGGATCGCCCTGCGGCCCTGTCCATAAATTCCTTTCTTTTTCATGGAAGTCAGCAGGATCAGCCGCTAATCCCATGGTCGAGTTTGGCGCATAAAGGGCAATCGACACTTTCGGCTGTTTCTTTTCATCGAGCAGTGCATCCGTATTAATTTTGGTATTATAAGAATTCTGTTGAATTTCAAAACCGGCATAGGCATCAAACGGGCTGCGGTTATGGCCTTTCATCGTCTGTACGGTGGTGTTAATCTTACTGGTTGTCCAGTTATAGTTTAAGAAGAACTCATCCACAGCATATTTCCCATCTTCTGCCGGTTTCACATACATGTCATTTTTGCTGTTGATGGAATCCTGATAGTTGATGGCTCCCGTATTGTCTTGGGCGTCATACCAACTGACATTTAGGTCTGAATTTCGTTTTATATAGCGCATCATTTCATTCATGCGTTCAGCAGTAGCCTTGCTGACACCAGACGTTTCCTGATTGAAAAAATAGCCGTCAAAACCAAAGTATTCCGCTACCTCAATCATCTTGTCGGCGACAGGGAAACTGCCATCCTGTTTCTGTTGTGTGAACTTTTCGATTTCAGCGACTCCCTCAGCTGATCTGCCCCATGGGAAACCAAGTGTGGCATAAACAGGCACCCCATTACGGTGGGCGGCATCGACGATATCCGGTGTAGGAATGGCAAAAATCCCTTCGTTGGTTCCTGACCAGTAAATATAGGAATCTAGTAATTGCCAGTTATCAAAAGCGTATACATTAAAATCATTGCTTCCGACAGAGCTAGCCTCATCATGATTCCAGTTCGTAATCGCCGCAGAGGTAATGCCAGCCTTAGGATTGGCCAGCGGATTAACCTGGGAACCTTTAAAGCGATTTTTGTTTAACGGAACGCTGGCACGGTTTATTTCGGCATCCGGGTCGTTTTCCGGCAACCAGTTCAGAAGTGTTTCCACCCTGAAGGCCGGAGCCAGCGGCTTTAGACTGAGCCTGTCCGCATAATTTTCATTAACGACGTCCGTCCCGTCCCCATTAACAGCAGCTTTTGCCTCAGGGACACCTAGTGAACCGAGTAACATGAAAGCCGCCGATACAGATAAAATGCGGCCGAACAACTTGCTTCTATTTCTCCTCATCTTGCTCCTCCTCTTAATCTAGTTAATGAGCCACCGGGACGGTTCTCATGGCTTTCGCCAATTGTTCACCTGGAAAAAGGCCAGCGGAACCGTCCCCATGGCCACATGGTCATGGTTATGGATTCAGAAATCCATGGACTTCAAATTCAAATATCCTCGCAGCCGTATCGCCGCCTTGGGTTGGTTTGTCAATCCACAAACGGACGTAGCGCGCGTTTGTTAACGCGATGCTGTGTTCTGAAACCGCTGCTGTATTATCGGTCACCTTAACAGCTTCTGTCCAATTGACTCCATCCGTGCTTACTTCAATCCTAAATGCCTGGGTGTTAAAGGCTTGCGGTTCCCCGCCCGCTTGTGCATGGCGAATGACAAACTTGGAAAGGGCAAACTGGTCGCCCAGATCCACCTGCAGCCAATGAGGAGCATTCCCCAATGCGCACCATTTACTGTTGTCTTTGCCATCGAACGCATACTTCGCTGCTTCAGTCGGAGCACATTGTCCGCTGGCGATCGCGGTCTTATTCAATGCCACATTTTTAATGTCCTTGGCTGCTTCAGAAATGGTAATCATCGCTTCTTTTGTCAGGACACTTTCACCCTCGCTGTTTTTCGCAATCAGGGTAACCGTGTAGACGCCCTCTTTTTGATAGGTGACGACCGGATTTTCCTCATTACTCACTGCTGGAGTTCCACCTTCAAAGTGCCATTCCACTTCTTCTGTTACTTCTGATGAACGATTAAGAAAATGAATTTTCTGCCCTGGAGCCGCTACCGTTTGATCGGCACCGAAATCTGCCTCCGGCTTAGGATATGGCGGCCAATCGAACGTAACTGCTGTCGGCTCGCTGCGTTTGAACTCTTTGTTCACCGCAACAATTTCCAATGTGGTGCTGCTTTCTTTGCCGCTTCTCTTTAGATTTGATAGGTAATACACCTTATTAGGGGTAGCACCAACAAGCTCTTTTTCATTGTTCGGCAGCTTGCGGTAAATTTCATAGTGGCTTACATCGGAATCAGACGGCTTCCATGCAAGCGCAACGTCCGCATAGATTCCTTTATTAAACTCGATTTTATTTACCTTTGCATCGTTTGGAGCTTGGATAGAATTGTGTTTTTCCTGTTTGTTATAAACCTTGATTTCTCCGATATTGGTCGTAAAATCTTTCACTTCCTGGTCGCTTTCAACCAAAAGCGAGATGGCTGCGATGTTTTTACCGCTGTATTTTTTTAGTTTGAATGAATCAGTAGTCCACGGTTGATCCGTTAGTTTTTTCACATCAAAGAACACAAATTGGTCGGGTTTGTCAGTAAAGCTTACTCCCAATTTCATATTAGGCTTTTTCAAATCTGTTTTGTATGTCAGCGAGATTTCCGTATCCTTTTGGATCGGCAAATTGGTTTTATAAAGCTTGATATGTGTGGGATTGTCAGCCTCAATTGTTCCTGATAGTTTTAACGAGCTGCCGCCGTAATAGGCCGTATCCCAATCGAAATCGACGTCTACAGCCTGCCCGCCCTCTTTCAGCCAGCGCCAGGTCGGGAGGATATCCTGGAGACTGCGGTTATTCCAGGACTGATTGCTTACCGTCGTTCCATCTGTAGCGAAAAACTTGCCGCTTCCTGTATTAAAGTGAGTCACAAAAGGAAGCTCCTCGATCGCGGTTTTTGCCGTAAAATAGTGGGCCATCCCTTTCCATGCCCCGTTATTGCTGGTTGCTGCAGGGTTTTTGGACTTTCCTACCCAAAATTCATTTTCCTTCTGATAAAACTCCTCCATGGTGCTAGCCGTTTTAAAGGCCCAGTCCGGACGATAAATGCCTAAAGAAGTTAATGGTGCTTTACCCTCAGAGAAGATACCCTCCCAAGGAACGTTGGTGCTTGTCCCATTTGCTTCCACATCAATCCCGGTAAACAAATCATACGGGCTTCTGTCAATTTCCTGAGCCTTGTTAACAGAAGACTGCTGGTTGCGCCACCAGAAGTTTAAAAACATACTGTCAGAAACACGTGTTTCCCCGTCCTGCAGGAAGCTGCTGTTTTGATTGGTCAACGCATTTTGCCAGCTAACCCTCCCGTCCTTTGTCATCGAATCGTACCACATGATATGCATGCCTTCACTCTTATGCTGCTGAAGATAGACAAGGAAATCTTTCATTTTTTGAGCTGTCTTGGCATCTCCACCTTCGGTTTCCTGATTAATAAACCAGCCGTCAAATCCGTAATAGCGTGCAGACTCAAGAAGCTTGTCCGCCGCTGGGAAGGAGCCGTCCTCCCGTTGGGTCAGCATTTGGTTCAACCACTCCACCTTTCCTCCATATACAGTTGGCGGAAAGAAAACGTTTCCTAAAATCGGTACGCCGTTTTTATGGGCTGCGTCAATGACGTCCGCACTTGGCGGCACGATAATCCCTTCACCGGAAGAACCGGCCCAATACACCATGATGTCAACGTATTGCCAATAACTGAATGTATTAGCTAAAAACTCTTTCCCGCCTTGGGAAGGGACACCACTCGTAGTGGGGTTGAGTGCAGATAAAGCCACTAGCTTTGCTTCTGACTGGGCATGGTCATTGACTTTGTATAACACGTCCCGTTTGCCCAATGGAATTTGGCTGCGGTTAAACACAGCATCCGGATCGTTCTCAGGCGTCCAATTCAATAATTGCTCGGGATACCAATAAGATGATTCTGGCGGTTTGGCATAGCTTGTGTTGGGTGATAACCCCACAATCAAGATGCCCAAAAAGAAAACCAGCCACAAATAGCCCTTTTTCACGTTTTTCACTGTTTCTCCTCGCCCTCTATCTATTTTTTATATTGAAGCTTAAGTAAGCATGCTTCCCCTTTCCCTTATGGGACTATAGAATGATAGCGCTGCCAAAATTACCTTCGATGATGTTTTTCCGTCAGTCATTCCCATTTGACTCATTTTTTCCCATCTTATTCTGAGCAGATTGCTCCGTCAACGAATGCACAAAAGGTGATTTAGTTTTTCCATAATTCTTAAGGTTTTTCCAGTCTATGGGGGGACGGTTCTCCTGGCTTTAAGGGGGCAATCGGAAGTTTAGCGCGTGAAAAGGCCCGACTAGCTGATAGGAGCTAATCGGGCCTTTAGGTTCTCAATGGGTAAGATTTTCAGAAGGCAGTTTTAATTAAACGTTTGTGTAATGTTGAAAAAAGGGAAAGTAGGTAGAATTCTGTTAGTTAGAAAGAATGGAGTCATTTTTCTGGGGAATATTGTTCTATTTTCTGAAAATGTTCAAAGAATTTCTAGACAAAATTATTAGTAGCAAGTCTGCATAAATCGATTCATATCCATGTTTTCGTGCTATAGCCCTTCCATTCCTGGTTTTATTCCATTGAATCTGTAAAAAGAACGTCGAAATGCGTCTTTTTTAAAATGACTCCGCAGGGCCTCCACAAGAGCCATCATGTCAGAGCCCAATTCAGAATCTTATGCTGCCACAAAAGGTGGAATCCTTGCCATCACCCATGCGCTCGCCGCTTGATTAATTGATGATAGGATAACGGTAAATGCTATTTCCCCTGGCTGGATAGAAACAGGGGATTATTCATAATTTATCAAAGCGTGTAGGTAGGCCAGATGATATTGCACGAGCCTGTCTTTATTTAACAGCAAAAGAGAATGACTTTGTAACAGGGATTAACCTTGTTATTGATGGTGGTATGACACGGAAAATGATATATGAGGAATAACTCCACAGGGACGGTTCAACCGTCCCCGCGGACTCCTCTTACGTATGCGAAACAATGATTTCGCATTCTCCATCTATTTCAAAATCGCCAAATCCAACAGGAATAATAAAGTGGGTTCCTTTCCCTAATTCATACTTCTCACCATTATGAGAGAGTGAGCCTTGGCCCTTAATAACGCTGAAAAGTAAATATTGCTCATTAAATGCAAACGAAGCCTTCCCGTAGATATCCCATTTATAAACAGAGAAAAACTCGGATTCTACAAAAGTGGTAATGGCGGTATTTTCGTGCTCCACCATTCGCGGAGTGCTCATCGCATCATGATGCGGCACTGTGGTTACCTCAATCGCTTTGTCTAAATGAAGATCACGTAAATTTCCTTCAGCATCCCTGCGGTCATAATCATACACACGGTAAGTAGTGTCCGAGCTTTGCTGAGTTTCTAATACCAGCGTTCCTTCACATAGGGCATGGATTGTTCCGCTTGGCACAAAGAAGAAGTCTCCCGGCTTAATCTTCACACGGCGCAGCAATTCGTTCCATTTTCCCTCATTAATCTGCTGGATTAATTCTTCCTTTGTTTTAGCATTATGACCGAAAATCATATCAGCATCTTTTTTACAATCAATAATATACCAGCACTCCGTCTTTCCCAGCTCGCCGTTTTCATTTACCTTAGCATAGGCATCATCAGGATGAACCTGCACCGATAAATCCATATTGGCATCCAAAATCTTGGTCAACAGTGGAAAAACCTCTTCCTTCGGATTCCCAAAAAGTTCTTGATGCTCACGCCATAGATTATCCAATGTCATTCCCGCATATTGTCCGTTTTCAATGACGGAAGGACCATTCGGATGAGCGGAAATCGCCCAGCATTCCCCTGTACTGTCTGATGGAATCTCATATCCAAATTCTTTTTTTAAGGCGGTTCCGCCCCAAATTCTCTCTTTAAAAACAGGCTTTAAAAATAGTGGCTGCACAAAAATCCCTCCAGAAATAATTAATCTATAAATTCCTCTTGAAACGCTTGATAAGCAAGCATTAAAGCTCCCGTAATTCCCGCATTATCACCTAAACCAGGACTCACAATATAATCAGTTAGCTCTGGCAAAGAGACATATTCATTTAAAAATTCCTTCAGATACCTATTAAGCGAAGTAAACACTTGTTGCTGCTTCATCACTCCTCCGCCAAGGATGATTTTTTTGGGCGAAAGGATCAAAATAAATTGCATCAATGCTTGGGCAAGATAATAACCCTCCAAATCCCAAACTTCCAACCGCTCAACAAGCTGGTCACCTTTCGTCCCCCAACGGGCTTCAATCGCTGGACCGGCAGCGAGACCCTCTAAGCAGTCGTGATGATAAGGACACTTCCCTTGATACTCGTCATTTGGATGGCGTCTTACAAGGATATGCCCCATTTCTGGGTGAGACAGCCCTTGAAGGAGTTTCCCCTGCACAATCGCTCCAGCGCCAATCCCGGTACCAACCGTGATGTACAAGCAGCTGTCCAAACCTTTCGCCGCACCGAATTTAGCTTCTCCCAAAGCTGCCGCATTCACATCCGTATTGAATCCAATCGGAACAGAAAAAGCCTCTTGTAATTTATTCACAAACGGAAAATCTCTCCAGCCCAGCTTGGGAGTAGATGTGATAGATCCGTATGTAGGACTTTCCTTAATGACATCGATAGGACCGAATGAACCTACCCCCATGGCTTTAATCGGATATTGCTTAAAAAATTCAATCACCTTCGGAATCGTTTCCTCTGGTACAGTTGTGGGAATTTGAATCCGCTCGATAATCGTTCCCTTTTCATCACCGACTGCGCAAACGAACTTTGTCCCGCCTGCTTCAATGGCACCCAACATAAAAAAATCCCCCCAATATCTAAGTCTTATTAGAACTAAGCATTGAACCTTCTTTCGATTTTCTCCAAATAGCATATAATGGTGGAATCATGATGACATATACGAACGGAAAAAGACTAAACGATATAGGTAAAAGCTGTTCTATATCAAAGTATTTTCTCATAGCTAAAAACAAAAATACACCAATGATTCTTCCAACCCCTAATGGAATTTCACGAATAATGATATAGTCTAAGCGCTTCTCCTTGTACTTGGGGTCCTTCTCAATTGCCTCATAAATCATGGCATTCATCGAAGTGGTATTCATATTCCAGGCTACAGGTGAAACAATGCCAAAAATAATCAACGAAATAAGAACAGGCAGGACTGATATCAAAACAGAGCTCAAAAATAAACTTACCGAACCGATCGCATAAATCACGAGACGATATTTTGGATTAGAAAACTTAGCAAGCACATAAAATGTAGCAATGGCCACAAGCTCAACTGCCGTATTATAAACTCCTAGGCTCAACTCTCCACCAGCTACTCTGTATGTTATCATTGTGACTAAAAAGGTCCCATACACACCCGATACAATTCCATCGGCTAACATGATCTTATACATCTTCTTCCATTCCCGTGATGGATTCTTTATGACATCCCAAAAATAACTGTTTGTTGTAATGGGATGTCCCTTCACTTTTAAAGAGGTTAAAAAGGAAATAAAAAAGAATAGACATGTACCAATAAAAACGACATAATAACCCTTCATACCCTCGAATTGCGAGATGATAATCCCTGACAGAATCGGCGCGATGACCCCTCCGATAGTAAATAAGATTCCTTGTACATATAAAAATTGGTCCCGCTTATCATTTGTTGTTAAATCTAATACGGCCATATGTACGCCAACATAATAAAGGCTCATCGCCAACCCATTTGAAAGTCCTAACAATAGGATATGCTCACGTAATGTGTCATGAAAAATAAGCATAATTAGATACGTAATCAGATAAAAGACAAACCCTAGGCGCATTGTAATCATAGGGCTCGTTTTCCGCGCCACCCATGCACAAAGTCCAAAGCAAAAGATTATGGCGATCGACCAATACAAACTATAATAGGCTAGCAATGAATACGTTTTATCAAGTTTCCACAAAAATACACTTTGGAAAATACTTGATAAGGCTGTTCCGAAGCCAAAAAAGGCATTCATCAGTAAATAAAACTTCAATTCCGTAGAAAAAGACTTAAATATTTGATACATCCTTGTGTTCTCCTTTTGCAGCAGATCCGGCCAAAGGGGACCGGCAAATACTGCAACATCTAGTGGTTAATGACTGCTTTTGAAACTTTAAGATTAACGAATCCAGCCATTGCTTCAGGCAGCTCTTCAATTGTAAAACGATGAGAAATGAGATGCCCAACATCCACCACTTTTTTTGCTATTAACGAAATAGCTTCATCGTGTGTAAAAGGATTCACGAACGAGCCCTTGATGGTAAGTTCTTTAGAAAAAATTTCAAAAGGCGAAACAGAAATAAGCGTTTCAGGTGCAGCTACTCCAAACAGTAACACTTGGCCGCCCTTTGCTGCAGATTTAACAGCCAGCTCCATACTCTCCGGTTTGCCCACACATTCAATCACAACATCTGCTTCCAGATTAGAAGCATTAATTGGATGAACTACTTCATCTGCACCCAGCTGATAGAGAAGCTCCCGTTTATTTTCAGCAGGCTCACTCACGGTAATCGACTGTACATTTTGGTGTTTCACCAATTGCAAAAACAATTGTCCAATAAAACCGCCGCCAATAATGAGCACCTTACTTAAAGGGGATAATTGAACCTTTTTAAAACCATGTAATACACAGCCTAAAGGCTCTACAAGCGCAGCCTCTTCAAACGTCATTTGGTCAGGAATCTTGTAACAATTGGCTTCTGGCACCAAACAAAATTCACCCATACCGCCATCTCTTGTTACCCCTACGGCCTGGAGATGATTACACAAATGAGCTCGATTGCTGCGGCAATACTGACAAGTTCCGCAATAGATGTTCGGATCAATTGATACACGATCGCCTTTTTGGAGTATCGATACTTCAGCCCCAACTTCCACCACTTCTCCAGCCAGTTCATGACCGAGGACAATCGGCGGTATGACTTCAGCCGAACCTGGATGACCATGATAAATATGTTGATCGGTACCACAAATACCACAGCTTTTAACCTTGACGATTACCTCTCTCGCAATTGGTGATCGATACGTCCAATCCAATACCTCAAGTTGCTTTGTCCCTTGCAACACTGCCGCTTTCATAATCAACACTCCTTTATTTCCTTACTATTGATCGCCTTCACTCTCAATGTATCCCAAGGAACCTCTTTCCCCTCAGCCTGATACACCTTAATCGTTCGTTTCTCATTTGGCAGTAAATCAAAGAAATTATCCTCAATCACAAGCTGCTCCATATCCAGTTCAATTGTTACCATCCTGGCTATTACATTCGTTGAAATCTCCAACTCATTTTTCTCTTTGTCAATGGCAACAATTAATTTCGAATCTCCAAATCTTACGTTCTTTTGATCGCGGAAATAATAGAAGTTTTCTTCGGTTTTATTACTCTTTGAGCGGAGGACCATGACCGCCTCTTCTGGCTGAAGTCCGCTAAGAGCATCTAGCTCTAGAACAACATCCACTTGCACTAAGACATTAGCCTGCACCGACACCGTCCATTGCTTTGAAAAAACTTTTTCACCATTCATTTGATAAACAGCGAGTTCTATTTCATCTTCATAAGCTTCTAAAGAGTCATTTACAACCCATAACTTCAGCTCTTTTCCAGGTTCATGGTCTATCGTTAAAAGAACCGGACTGAAGAACTTTCTTGCATAATGATACGAAGCCTTTGGCAATAAATAATAATCGATGACAGACCAGCTCGTACCCGGCCAGCAGTCATTCAGCTGCCAAAATAATGCCCCGCTTGTATGTGGTTTGTTACGTCGATAATGTTCGATACCAAATTTCAATCCTTCTGCCTGCGTTAACATCGAAAAAGAAATGTACTCATCTAAATCCTTTGGAACTCCTGTATAGCCTTCCATCAGCAAAATTCCTTTTGGATGATGGATATCTTTATTGCGATAGGCCATTTCTTCGCTTCCCCAGTAAAATTGATCCTTTGGGATATTTCGTTCTAATGTATAGCGATTAGAAGAAGCATGCATGCCAAATTCACTCGCAAAGAGTGTCGTATCATTTTTAAAATTTTTAAATGAGAGCCCTTCAACACTGTAATTCACCGTCTGGGGTTCACCGAACATTCGCGGCTCAATATTCCCGTGCCAAACCTGCCAATTATGCGTGTCTCCCTCTTCCCTTGAGTTATGATCATTTCCACCAAATGGCGAGCTTGGCCAATACAAACGAGTTGGGTCGAGTTCTTCGAGTAATTCAGGCATTAATTCATGATAGATTTTTTCACCGTAAAAAGGATGAGTGATTTCACCTGATGAAAACAACGCTTCATACAGCCAATCATTCTCATTGTTTCCACACCAAAGTGCCAAGCAAGGATGATTACGCAGCCGTTTAACGACATGAATGATCTCCTCTTTGACGTTGGCCATAAAGTTCTTATTGTAATCAGGATAGAGTGCACAGGAAAACATGAAATCCTGCCAGACTAAAATGCCAAGCCGATTACACTCGTCATAAAAAACTTCTTTTTCATAAATACCTCCGCCCCAAACACGAAGCATATTCATATTCGCATCCTTGGACATCTTGATTAAGTGCCTATAACGGGAATCTGGAACAGCTCCGATGAAGCTATCGATCGGAATCCAATTTGCACCTTTAGCAAATACCTTTTCTCCATTTAAAACAAAGGTAAAACAATGGTTTCCTTCCCCGTCCTTACGCAGTACCTCAATGGTTCTAATCCCGAAGTCTTCTTGGTGATCATCCACTTTAACACCATTGGCAAACAATTCAACCTTTAGTTGATAAAGATGTGGCGTGCCAATGTCATGAGTCCACCATAGCTTTGGACTTTCTACTTCCAATACAACTTTTACTTGTTTGCGGTCTACTTTTCCTTTAGTAGAGTAACCTTCTCCCCCATAGGAAAGATTAACATCGACCACATAATCTTTATCTTTTCTAAATGAAGCTATATCCATTTCGACCTCGACAATCGCTTTGTTTGGAGAAATTGATTTCGTTTTCGCAAAAACATGATCAATTTTCGCGAAAGTTCTCTTCTCTAAATGAACTTCCTTCCAAATCCCTGCAGCAACTAAGCGCGGCCCCCAGTCCCAGCCATAATGGCTTTGGGCTTTCCTCGTCCAGATTCGTTTCTTGCTAAATCCTGACCAATAATATTGAACCTTGTCTTTCACATGAACATGGACTGGATCAAATTTTACCGCCAGAACATTTCTCCCTTGCTTCAGCTCCCGTGCTACTTCAAAGCTGTGACTAATATACATATTCTCCGTTGAACCTAGCTCCACACCATTTAAATAAACAGTTGCAAATGTGTCCAGACCTTCAAAAATCAACTCATAACGGTGGTCTTTACTAACTTCATCATTGAACTCAAAAGTATTGCGATACCACCAAACCTTTTCCTCTACCCACTGACATTTCAAATCATTGTGTCCGTAAAAAGGATCTTCAATCAACTTACGATCAATCAGCGTTGAATGCACATCACCAGGTACTGATGATGTCATCCAGAAGTAATCAATATATTCAGGTGCAGCGACCTCAAGATCACGTGCAGCCCCTACATCAAAATGTTTTATTTTCCAGTTATCATTTATTTTCATAGTTCGTCACCTGCCATTGAAAAATACTTACGATATATCAGTTTTACTAGCGAAGCCTATCTAAGCTTAAAACATAGTAAAAAGGCCAAAATCAGTCTCGCGATTTTGGCACGTATTTTTTCAAATTATAGATAAGTCAAAGAATCCAAGATTTCTTTTAAGCTTAATTCCGCACATGCCATTGATGTATCAGCAACACCGTAAAACATTTTAACTACATCACCTTCAACAACAGCACCGCATGAAAAGACTACATTTCCAAAGAACCCTTCTACTTCATAGTCTGCTTCAGGCTCTAGAATCGGTTGATTTGAACGGGCAATGACCTTCGTTGGGTTTTCTAAGTCAAGTAATACTGCCCCCATACAATAGCGGTGATCCTCAGTTGCACCATGATAAAGCTCCAGCCAGCCTTTTTCTGTTTTAAATGGAACAGCTCCTCCACCCATTCGTGCGCTATCCCACATCCCCGGACGTAACCCTAGTAAATGCTTGTGATTACCCCAGTGCAAAAGATTTGTGGATTCAGCAATCCACATTTCTGGCATCCCTACACTTTTTGGTACAGGACGGTGAATCGCATAGTATTTTCCATTAATTTTTTCCGGAAAAATTAATACGTCTTTATTTTCCGGCGCAAAAATCATTCCATGATGTTCAATCGACACAAAATCTTTCGTGGAAACCATTGATTCTCCGACACCAACGGGTGAAACCGCACTAAAATAGATATAATAGGTATCTTCTATTTGGGTAATCCGCGGATCCTCTACCCCAAATGTTTCTAACTCATTGGATGGGTAAACTAACGGATTCTCATCAATCGTGAAATGATGACCACCATCATTGCTTCTTGCAATCCGCAAGTATGCTATCGATGTTAAATAGTCCCATGAATGTATATCCCCGCTTTTTCGAATCACACGTGGATCAGAGAAGTCATACGTAGGATCATCTAAACGGAATTCTAAAATCTCTAGTTCGTTTGTTGTAGGATTATAAATCGGCGCTTTCACAATATTAACGTCTTCGCTAATTGGGCGCTCTGCTACACGAAGAAGCATGATAATTTCATCGTTATATGTTGTAATCCCAGCATTAAAAGCACCAATAACTTCAAAATCAGTTCGATGCGGTTTCACATCTGCTGGAGTGACTAGAGGGTTCTCTTCATATCTATATACATTCATTTTATTTACTCCTTTGTTTTAGGATTTACCGTTCGTATTGTAAAAACGGATCGACGATGGTAATTTTTTGAGCTTCTGCATCACTAATTCCTGCATAAATATCAGCTGTGCCATCAGGTTTTCGAACTAATCCACCACTAAAGACGACATCAATTAAGTCTGGTCGCTTCGATGGACCAGGAAGGAACTGGCTTCTTGTTGCAATTAGCTCCATATCAGTGAATATTCCTGTTTCCGGATCAAGGGCAAACACCATTGGGTAATAGTGGCGGTTTCCTTCACCATCAAAGGAGGCAACATGTCCCAATACTCCAACAAGACCATTTACTAAAAGATGCGGTTCGTTCGCTCCACCCCATTCTTCGTCAATGAACTGCCCTTGAAGTAACGGCGCTTCGTTGACCACATCAATGGTCAGTTCAGATAATGAAGAGATGCGAGTCCAGCCAATTTTTCCTCTTCCACCCTTTTCTCCTTGAGGTCTTGTTAATACCCCAATACTGCCATCCTTTAGTTCAACAAGCCTGAGGTCTTTCATCCCGTCCGGACCTTTCGCAAATTCCTGCAAACTGGAAATCGTTTGACCTTTATAAAAAACAGTTCTCCAACCGAGCTGTCCTTCGTTCGTTGGGTGAGGGAAAATTTGAACGCCCCCCACTACTAACTCTCCCGCGATACGCGTAAAGAATGGATCTTGCAATTCAAGAACAGGGGCACCATCCCTAGGCACCCATTCGCCATTTCGTTCAACGAAAAAGTACACATTTGAGTGTTCGCTGTCACGTGATTCCACTCGCCCTGCAATCACAAGCTCCCCTCCATCCTCAAACGGTGCGCTAATATTATAAACATCATTTTCTCCAACGCCTGAGAAGACAATTTTTTCAGGATTGGTTGGTTGTACTTTTGAAGTATATTTCTCTAAAAGCTGTTCACATGTTTGAGCATTACCTTTCCTTAACAAGGCCATTTCCTATATCCCCCTTTAGGATCACTGCTTCATTTGCTAAAATTGTTACTACACTTTCACGATCCAACCCTGTTCGTTTTGTCGAAAGTAACAACTTCATTGTGGCCGCTACTTCCACTTCAAGCGTTTTGGGTTGATCAGTGAAATTCAAAACTACTAATACTTTTTCAACTGTATCCGTTCTGACAAAATAGATCATTCCATCTTCGTTTCGTAAAAATTCATAATCTCCGAACTGTAGAGATGAATGTTTCTTTCTCAGCTTCAGCAATTTTTTATAAAAAGAAAGCATCGATTCCGGGTCATTTATCTGGTCTTCAACAGTAACTTTGTATCCATCCTCAGGAACCGTAATCCATGGCTTCCCCTCTGAAAAACCGACATTGGCACGTGCATTCCATTGCATCGGGGTACGTGACTTATCACGCGATTTTTCATTTGCAACAAGAAGGGCTTCCTCATGCGACTTTCCTTCTTGTAGTGCAAGCTTATAACCCGTGATTCCTTGAACATCTTTCATTTTCGATAGGTCGTCTGTAATCCAATCTCTCATCCCAATTTCATCGCCAAAATAAATGAACGGGACACCTTTGGCCGTAAGCATCAATGTTGCAACCAGTTTAGCCAGATCCTCATCTCCGCCAAATCGTGAAATATGCCGGGACATATCATGACTTGAAAAGAACAAAGTTGGAATTTGAGTGGAATCATAAGCTTGCTCAGTTCCCACTAATTGTTGATAGAGCTTGTCCACATCAAACTTAGCCATGCTTCCGATATTAAAATTAAATACAACATCTAATTTGTTAAGCCCAGAATATAGCTTAAGGATATCCAGTTCCTCGGAACCAACCTCACCAACAAGAAATTTATCCGGATACTGATGAACAAACTCGGCAATTTCCTCAATAATCGCAATAACTCCTTCTTGGTCTTTATCGAATAAATGAATTTGTTCCTTTTTCTCCAAATCATATGGATTGTCCTGAAACGAATCGTTAACCTTTAAGAAATTGATGACATCTAGCCGGAAACCATCGACTCCCTTTTCAAGCCAAAATTTCATAACATCAAACATGGCCTGTTTCACTTCAGGGTTAGCCCAGTTTAAATCCACCTGTTCCTTCGCAAAGGCATGGTAATAATATTGATTCGTCTTAGCATCGTATTCCCAAGCCGGGCCGCCAAAGAAAGACACCCAATTATTTGGAAAATCTCTCCAGATATACCAATCACGCTTCGGATGATCCTTTGAGGACTTTGACTCCTGGAACCATTGATGATCAGAAGAAGTGTGATTGAGCACTAAATCTGCAATGACCTTGATACCACGTTGATGTGCTTCTTGAATAAACGTTTCAAAATCCGCCATCGTTCCATAATCTGGATCAATCTCATAATAGTCGGAAATGTCATAGCCGTTATCAACCTTTGGTGATGGATAAAACGGCGTAAGCCACAATCCGTCAATCCCCAATTCTTTAAGATAGTCGAGTTTGGAGGTCATCCCAGCAAAGTCGCCGATTCCATCACCATTTCCATCTTTAAAGCTTGGCATATAGATTTCATAAAAAGTCGATTGCTTCCACCATTTCACCATTGTGTAAGAACTCCAATTCTATTACTTAAGTGTAAATTGCATACCTTCTTGGAATTTTTTTGCAAACAGTAAGAAGATAATAATGATCGGAAGAGTTAATAACACAGCTGCCGCGTACATCGGGCCTGGATACCCGCCATATGGACCGAACATTTGTGATAAAAGTACGTTCAAAGTCAGCATATTGTCACTCTTTGCCACTAGCATATCCCATAACAGCTCTGTCCATCTTTCCATAAACAAGAATAAGAAGATAACAGTCGTAATCGATTTCGACATGGGCAGGACGATTTTGAACATGATTTGCAAATCACTCGCGCCGTCCAATTTTGCCGCTTCAATAAAGGTATCTGGTATCGCCTTAAAGAAGTTCGTATACATAAATACCGCCCATAAGCTAAGGGCTTTTGGCAGAATCATTCCCCAATAAGAGTCATACATGCCGAGTCTTTGAATCACAAGGAATGTAGGAATCAATAATATAATCGCTGGGAAAAACATTTGAAATAAAATCACGTTATTAACTGTGTCTCTTCCTTTAAAGGGCATTTTCGCTAATGCATAAGCAACCATTACCCCAGTTACCATCATTAAAAAGGTGGATGCACTTGAAACGATAAAACTGTTAAAAAACGCATTAAGCCATGGCCTTGGAATAACTGCTTCTCCTCCGGCTAACAACCAGTGATAGGATTTCAAGCTGTACTCGGTTGGGATAAGCTTCTTATCTACTTGATCCCAAACAGCAAAAGAATTAAGCACCATATAAATGTACGGAAAGATCATTATCAGTAAGAGAACAACGGCAATTAGGTAACGAAACAATAATCCGTTTTTCTTAGCTCCACCCATTTCGTTTCCCCCACATTTCTAAGAGTTTTCGAATGATAAATATTGAAATAAACGTTACGACAGAGGCTATAATCGCAATCGCTGAAGCATAACCAGCTTGAAGATTCGAGAACGCTCTTGTAAAAATCTCCATTTGCCACGTATTGGTTGCAAAATCAGGGCCTCCACCTGTTAATTGGTAAACCTCCGTGAAAATACCAAACGTCACACCGATTGATAGGATTAATACCGTAAACAAAGCCGGGTACAGAAGCGGAAAGGTGATCTTCCAAAAACGCTGCCAGCCTGTCACCCCATCAATACTAGCTGCTTCATAAACTTCCTTATCAATACTCTCAAACCCTGACGTTAAAATCAGCGCATAGTAGCCAGTGAATTTCCAAGCGATAATCATCGCAACCACAAACAGTGCAGCAAAAGGTGTTCCAAGCCAGTTAATGTCCAAGCCCAATGAACCTCTTAAGAATTCATTCACCGGACTGTTATAAGATAAAATCCCTTTAACGATAAAGGAAGACACAACGCCTGATGCTAAATAAGGAAGGAAAAAACCAATTAGAAACAATCCTTTAAATTTAGGTAGTCCTTGAACGATTAACGCAACGATAATCGAAGATGCCACAACTAATGGTACAAATACGGCCATAAATTTAAACGATACAAAAAAGGCACTCTGAACACCCGGGCTCTTAAAAGCCTCCATATAATTATCAAATCCAACAAACGTAAACGTTGGTGCAATTAAATTCCAATCGGTCATTGATAAAAACAGTGACCATACCAGTGGGATTAAAAAGAAAACAACCGCGTATAAAAGATAAGGACTGGCAAACAGCCAGCCCAACCTTCCTTGCTTTGTGCTCATTATTTCAGAGCCCCCTCAATTGCTTGTTGCATATCCTTCCATCCAGTTTTCGGATCTTTCTCACCTTTTACTACTGGATTGAAAGCCTGTTGACCAATAAAGGTCTGAATATCATTGTATTTTGAGTTATCCATTGGCGGGATACCATTTGGAACGGCTGCTGCGTATGGTTGTAATGCTGGATTTTTGTCAAAGAACGCTTTAAACGCATCGTTCGTTGTTAAATCATCACGAGCTGGTGGTAAACTTGTCTTCTCTAGCCATTTCACATCATTTTCAGGCTTTGAATACACCCACTTCATGAATTCCATCGCTGCTTTTTGTTGTTCTTTCGTTGCAGAAGCATAAATAACTAGACCTTTTGTATCAGCAAATGTTTTAACATTTTTAGTATCTGTACCATCTGGAACAGGTGGTGGTGTTAATGTATAAGTTTCGTTGAATTTCATATTCGGAAATTTGTCAGCCCAGTATGGGATCGTCCAAGGACCAACATCGACGAAAATTCCTAAACCACTTTCAAACGGATCTTTAGCCTGTCTTGTTAATAACGCATTGGATTTACGAAGATCATCCATTAAACCAAGAACCTGTTCGCCGGCTTTTTGATCGCCAGTGAATTTCGTTCCTTCCACAAACTTGTTACCGTTTGACGCTGCATCATATAACATGAAGAAGTCGAACCATCTTTTCCAAGCTGTAGGATCGGCAAGGTCTGCTTTTGCCCATAGATATTTATCAGGATATTTAGCTTTTAATTTCTTTGCCACATCCAGCATTTCGCTATATGTTTTTGGCGGCTCGTTGTATCCAAGTTCTTTTAAGATGTCTAATCTCCAGCCGAATAACATTGCATTAGAGTAAATTGGCAATACGTATTGGTGACCGTCAGCAAATTCCCAGCCCTTCATTGTTTCATTCATATTACGGCTTTTCTTTACATCATCCCAGCCGTCTAACGTATCTAAAGGTACTAGCGCTTTACTCTCAGATAATTGAGCGGCAAAACCACGGTTAATATTTTCAGACATGGTCGGTGCACTTTTACCTGCAATCGCAGATTGGATACTCGCTTCTGATGTTGGGCTTTCTTTCATCGGACTAACATTAACTTTGATTTTCGGATTTTCCTTAGTAAACTCTGCTGCGACTTCTTTCCAATACACTTGCTGCGTAGGGTTTGGAGCAGCCCAGAATTCAATCGTTGTTACCCCATCTTTTTTGCCAGCATCTTTTGTTTCTTGGTTACCAGTGGAACATGCAGCTAGCCCTGATACAGTAAGTGAAGCTGCAAATAAGATTGATGCTACTTTTTTCATTTTCATCTTATATTCCTCCAATGTTTAATATCTGATCCAAATTCTATAAAAGTAGTTATGCCCAAAACTATACAAATATTGCACTGACTTCAAATGATACATGCACATTACGTGACAGCGCTATCATTGGCTTTTAAAAAAAAGTATACTAATGGTAATCTAGGTCAAAAAATATGGTATCTAGCCGTAATCCCTCATTTCTTAACAAGCAAAAAAGATAGAATTACAAAATTAAAAAATAATTGTGTAATAACGTTATTAGTCACCTTACAAAACCAATTATTGCACCTTACTTTTGTAATGTCAAACATTATTTTTACAAAAAATTAATATTTTAGTACATTACTAAATTAATACTTCATTTCACAATCCTCTTGTAATTTATATTTTGTAACGTTACAATATAATTACAAAGAATGACACATTACTTTTACCATTAAGATATAGATTAAGGGAGAATTATATATATGAAAAAAAAAGTGACAATGCAGGATATTGCGGATCGGTTAAATATCTCAAAAAACTCTGTTTCCCAAGCTTTGTCTGGAAAACCAGGAGTAAGTGAAGAGACAAGGAGGCTTGTACAGAATACAGCTGAGGAAATGGGTTATTCCATTTTAAATAGTAGAAATCAAAAACAAGGTGATAAAAAGGTGCTCAAAAATATCGCCTTAATCGCTTCTGATTATGCTTTTTCACTTAAAAGCTTCTTTGGTGAAATTTACTTAAGCGTTGAAAAAGAAGTTCGGGCCCGCGGCATGAATTTATTCATTGAGCCGATCGATAGGGATTCTAAAGTGAATTTAACTCTTCCTTCCTTGTTAACGAATCTCGAAATTGATGGGATTTTAATTCTATCTCATATTAGTACCGATTATATTTCTCACATTATCAATACCGGTATCCCTACTATTTTAATTGATCATCATTCACCCTATTTAATGGCTGATTCCATCTTAACGAATAACCGATTTGGTGCTTTTATCGCTGTAGAACACTTAATTCAGCTAGGACATCGTGATATAGCATTCGTAGGTGATATTGACATTTCTCCAAGCTATCAAGAGAGATTAGAGGGATACTTGCTTGCTTTAAAAAAATACGGGATAAAGCCTAATGAAGAATTTATGTTCACAAACGCACAGGAAAACCAGGGTGACATCAATGTATTCCTTGATCACCTTCAGAACCAGCCTTCAGCATGGTTTTGCGTGAACGATGGACACGGTTTCCTTGTTACTTCCAATTTGCAGCATAGAGGTTTTAAAGTACCTGAAGATGTATCAGTATGCTGTTTTGATAATGGACAATTATCACAAATTTCAACCCCAAAGATTACAACCATGGATATTGATTTAAATAATTTCGGGAAAAAAGCTGTGGAGCAGCTTTGCTGGAGAATGGAAAACAAAGAGGAGCCGATTCACGAGATCCTGTTACCGACCAAATTAATCATTCGAGAGTCCACTGCTGAGAAAAAATTAAAATCATCGGAGTGAGTAACTTGAGAACCATCTATATTATTTCTGGACCTTGCGGAGTTGGAAAGTCCACTTTAGCAAAAGAACTAGCACGAACCGTAAAGAAAAGTGCTCTTATTAAAGGGGATGATTTCCTTTCCATGTATGAGGAAGGTTCTGCACCTCCTTGGGAGGAAAATTTATCTATCATGTGGAAAAGCATGCTCTCCATAACACAGACTTTAATTCAACATGATTATAATGTGATTATCGATATTGTGGTGGAAGATGAGTTAGAGTGGTTCTGTAAGCATTTTACTCATCTGGACCTGCGGATTAAATATGTTGTCCTGCGGGCTGATGAGAATATTTTAATTGACCGTTTGAATAAGCGCGGCGATCAATTCTTAATTGACCGCTCCCTATTTTTGCTTAATCAACTTGAAAACGAATCAGCAAATGCGAAATATCTCTACGACTCTACTAATAAAAAACCAGCTGAAATTTTAGAAGATATCTTGAATTCTTCTGATTTTAATTTAGATAAAATGTAGCAGCGAAGAAAAAGGAGAGATTGAAAATGAAATGGTTAAAAGAAGCAGAAAAATGGTTTTCCTTTAACGGTTTAGAAGAAGATTTAAAAGTTAAGCTGAAGGAAATTCAAGACAATACAAGTTTAGTGGAAGAGCATTTTTATAAACATCTCGAATTCGGAACTGGCGGAATGCGCGGAGAACTTGGCCCTGGCATTAATCGTTTAAACACCTATACTATTCGCAGGGCAGCAAAAGGTCTCGGAAGATATATTTTGGAACAAGGTGAATCCGCAAAACAACGCGGAGTTGTCATTGCCTATGATTCCCGTCATAAATCTCCGGAGTTTGCGTTAGAGGTCGCCAAAACAGTTGGAAAGTACGGGATTAAAGCTTATTTATTTGAAGAGCTGCGTCCGACGCCGGTATTGTCCTTTGCCCTTCGATATTTAAATGCTTTTTCTGGAGTTGTGATTACTGCCAGTCATAATCCACCTGAATATAACGGCTTTAAAGTGTATGGTGAAGACGGTGGCCAGATTCCACCTGAAGCAGCCGACACGATTATTCATTATGTGAATGCCGTTGAAAATGAATTAACGGTTGAAGTAGCGGAAGAACAAGAATTACTTGCAAGCGGATTGTTAACTTACATAGGGGAAGAGATTGATCACGCCTATGTGGAGCAATTAAAGACACTTCAATTAAATCCCGAATTGGTTCGAGAAGTGGCAAAAGATTTTAAAATTGTCTATTCACCCTTACACGGGACAGGGAATAAGCCAGTTCGTGCTGGTTTGAGGGCATTTGGATTTGAAAATGTGACGGTTGTTAAAGAGCAGGAGCTTCCAGATCCGAACTTTTCTACAGTAAAATCACCAAACCCTGAAGAACATGCAGCCTTCGAGTTGGCCATTCAATATGGGGAAGAAATAGGTGCAGATATCCTAATGGCCACAGACCCTGATGCCGACCGTTTAGGTGTTGCGGTAAAAAACAATGAGGGAGAATATGTGGTTTTGACCGGAAACCAAACAGGTGCCTTAATGCTTGAGTACTTGTTATCGCAAAAACAAGCGAAAGGACTTCTGCCTGACAATGGTGTTGTGATCAAAACCATTGTTACCTCTGAAATCGGACGTGCGATTGCTGAACATTATGGTGTACAAGCCATGGATACCCTGACTGGGTTTAAATTCATCGGTGAAAAGATAAATGATTTCGAACTAACAGGACAGCACACCTTCCTATTAGGTTACGAGGAAAGCTATGGCTATTTGATTGGAGATTTTGTCCGCGACAAGGACGCTGTACAGTCGGCCGTTTTTGTCGCAGAGGTCGCTGCTTTCTATAAATCAAAAGGCATGACGATGTATGAAGGTCTATTATCCATCTTCGAAAAGTACGGCTTTTATCAAGAAGCTCTTCAATCGATTACCCTAAAGGGTAAAGATGGAGCGGAACAAATTGCCCGATTAATGGATACATTTAGAAGTGAAAGAGTAAGTGTAGTGGCTGGAATGGAAGTAGCTGCAATGGAAGATTATTCAACTTCTACTAAGTTTATAAATGGTACCGATACCCAGATAGACCTGCCACGTTCCAATGTCTTGAAATATCATTTAACGGATGGTTCTTGGTTCTGCCTTCGTCCATCCGGCACAGAGCCAAAAGCTAAATTTTACTTTGCGGTAAAAGGTACATCGATGGCAGATAGCAAGGAAAAGCTATCCTCAATCCAAGAGGCCGTCATGAATAAAGTCAATCAGATTCTAGCTTAGATTAATGTAACTTTTTATTAAGCTTTTTCAAAAGGAGGTCCCTCATGACCAATTCAAATAGTGCACCAGAAATCAACCTACCTCTCGTGAAACGGTTGATTTCCGGACAATTTCCGCAATGGGCGGACCTTCCCCTTGAGCTGTTCAACTCCTCCGGGACGGAAAATGCAATCTACCGGCTCGGTGAGGATATGTTCGTACGATTACCCCGTGGCGATTGGGCCATCAAGACTGGATGTTCGCGTGGAATCTGCTTTCCGTCGAAGGCCGGGAAAGGTTGCGTGCAGCGCATTCCGTTGACGACGCGACCTGGGCACGCGGGCGTGGATGGGCCTTGTCAGTTGGACTGATTGCCCTTCCCTACTACCAAAGCAGCAACCCTGTTTTCGCTGGTGTCGCCCGTCGCAAAAATCCATTTAAACATTCCCCAAAATCAACTCCCCTTCATCCAAGCAGATTACTGCACAGACAATAGTGACTGTTATTTAATAAAATAGCTTACTCATTACTTTTCTGGCCAAATTTTCGCATCAGGCTCGAGCAGCCATTTATGCTCTTCCTCCATGATCCGGTCTGTCCATGGATTGTTTTCAAGATGGCGAATCATCCAGCAAAAGTACATGGCATAACCAGGTGCAGTCGCTTGCGGATGGTCGAGATCCCCCGGTATCGTAATATAGCTGTTATGTTCAACGCGATAGGCCTCGGGGCCTACCATTGCACATCCAAACCCCTGTGGCTTATCAAATCGATAATAATAAACCTCCGGCTGGTCATGATGATGCGGCGGATAGCTTGACCAGCGTCCTGGATAAGAAATAACCTCGCCGATGACCAGATTGGAATAAGGAGCATTGTTATAATCAAAAATCGTCCGGATCACACGTTCCGCCGTTTCGCTCCAAACTCCTTCACCAGCAACGGTACTTGAGCAATCCTCCGGCGTATATAGCTTTGCTTCAAAGGTTTTTTCATTATCTGTTTTTTGAACAAGCACTTCACTGTTCCCAAGTGCAGTGACCTTCACTTCCACCTCTTTTGGAACATGCAGGCACCATGGGTTTTCATCAAAAACACTCTGGCGCTTTATTCCTTGTGAGTTCCCATTCCATTCCAAACAAACGGTTCCTTCAAGCAAAAGGATGGCAGTCTCTTTTTCACCGTCAAATAGCACCTCCATTTCTCCCTCATTTAAGGTGTAAATACCAATATCTTGGAGCATATCAGGATGTTTGCTTTCCATATCTGTAATCTTCGTATAGCCATGTTTTAATTCACCGAGCTTTTCATACATATGCTTTTACCTCCTCGACACGCCCATCACTTTGGAACATACGGATATGACGTTTTACATTTTCTGCCGCTGCTTCAATCACAGATTCGTGATAGGAAAAAAAATTGTGGAATGGAGCTTCTTCATTAACCATGTTGACAACTTGGTTAAAAGTTGAAGTAGCCACATTAATTTTCCGAATGCCATGGTGGATACATTTACGGAAAACTTTCTCGGAAATACCCGATCCTCCGTGAAGTACAAGTGGGATATCCACTTCAGCATGGATTTCTTCTAATCGATCCATTCGTAAATGAGGGTCTCCTTTATACATCCCGTGTGCATTTCCGATTGCAATCGCCAGTGCATCAATCATTGTTTCTGAAGCAAATTGCTTGGCTTCTTCCGTTGAGGTGATTAACACTTCAAGATCCACTGAACCGTCCTCGCTGCCGCCAACCTGTCCGATTTCTGCTTCAACTGTCGCCCCATATTCACGAGCAATGGCCACGATTTTCTGGGTCTCCGCAATATTTTTTCCAAGTGGATGATGGGATCCATCATACATAATAGAAGAAAAGCCAATTTCAAGTGCCTCTCTGATCTTTTCTTCTGTCAAGCCATGATCAAAATGAACAGCTGCCGGGACGGTTGCTGCTTTAGCCGCTGCAACCATCGCCGGACCAATGATATGGAGGGGAGAGTGCTTCAAACGCACTTCCGCAATTTGCAAAATAAGTGGTGAACGAAGCTCCTCTGCTGCACGTACAGCCCCCATGACCATTTCCATGTTTGCGACACTAAACGCTCCAACTCCGTATTGATTAGCCTCGGCATGCTCCAGTATCTCTTTCATTTTTACTAATGTCATTGTTTTACTCCCTTATAGTCCGCTGGTTTCACGAATGTATTGGCGCGCTTTCAATGCATACTCAAAAGGATTCGCAACGGAGGGGTCCTGTTCTGCCTCTACCACAAACCAACCTTTGTATCCTGCTGCTTCTAATACTTCAAAAACAGGTTTAAAGTCAATAACTCCATCTCCTGGAACCGTAAAGACACCATCTTTAACTGCTTGGAGGAAGCTTAAGTCCCCTTCACGAACTTTAATGGCCACATCCATTCGTACATCTTTTAAATGAACATGATGAATTCGATCGATATATTTATTTAACACATGTAAATGATCTTCACCGGAAAATGCAAGATGACCTGTATCGTAAAGCAGAGCTACTTTTTCAGGATCCGTTTCTGCCATCAGCCGGTCAATTTCCTCTGTTGTCTGGATACCAGTACCCATATGGTGATGGTATACAATCTTCATACCCTTTTCAGAAGCAAGATCCCCAAGTAGATGCAAACCTTCGATTAGCAGCTTCCACTGATTTTCTGTAAAAACAGGCTTTTGCTCAAAGAGCGGTGTCTCCATTTGACCTTGAATACTATTTCCTTGTTCAGATACCACAATGACCTTAGCACCCATTTCATGTAAAAAATCACGGTGTTCGATAAATGACCTGGTAGTTTCCTCAAATGGTTTTGAAGTTAAAAAGGTGCTAAACCAAGCACTTGCGATTTCCAGGCCTCGCAAGGACAAGGCCTTTTTTAGAACCTCGGGATTTCGCGGATATTTATTGCCGACCTCACTTCCGGAAAAACCTGCAAGTGCCATTTCACTTATACATTGTTCGAACGTCACATCGCCGCCAAGCTCCGGCATATCATCATTTGTCCACCCGATTGGCGCAATCGCCAACATTACTTGATTGCCCTCAAACATTCATACACCCCCTATTAGTACGCACGTGCTTTTTCTAGATTCGTTTGGTTACTCTCATATGCCTTCTTGATACTACTTTTTTCAGAGACTTCAGCCACTCCAACGTTCCACCAGGCTCCGTAGCCATGTGTCATCGTCTTAGGCAATACTTTAATGTCAATTAATGTACTGACCTTCTGCTTTTTCGCGTCCATAATCGCAGCTTCTAATTCCTCCATTGTACGAACAGAGTAAGTTTTTACCCCGTAACCTTCAGCGGCTTTTGCAAAATCAATCTTCATGATCTCACCGTCTAATTTTCCTGTTTCCGGATTCCGTTTGCGGAATTCGGTAGCGTAGCTGTCCATGCCGTTTTCCATCTGTAAATTGTTAATACAGCCAAATCCAGAGTTATCGAACAGAATGACATTAATCTTTTTGCCTTCTTGAAGGCTTGTTACTAGTTCAGAATGAAGCATTAAGTAACTTCCATCGCCTGTCATCGCGTATACTTCCTTGTTTGGCTCAGCCAGCTTCACACCTAATGCACCGGCAATTTCATATCCCATGCAGGAATAGCCGTATTCCATATGATAGGTGTTACGAGCCTGGGGAACCCACATGCGCTGTAAGTCGCCCGGCAGACTTCCCGCCGCACCAACAATTACAGCATCGTCATCAAGCAGTTGATTCACTTTGCCAATCACACTAGTTTGGGTCAGTTCAGATTGAAAAACTTCATAATATTCAGGCAGCTTATCATCCAAATGTCCTTCGATTTCCGGTGTAAAATTTTCTCCATATGTAACCTTATAAAGGCGATTCAATTCTTCCGCCCATTCTTGCTTCGCTTCCACGATTTCAAATTGATAACAGGAAACATAATTTCCCAGCTTGGAGGAAATGGCCTCAAGACCAGCCTTCGCATCAGCAACTACCTTCACTGCATCCAATTTTGCTGCATGGAATTCTGATATATTAATAGTGAGAATGTCCGCCGTACTAAACAGTTGCTTGGAAGCAGTTGTAAAATCAGTAAAGCGAGTGCCAACCGCAATGACTAGATCTGCTTCTTTTGCAATGGAGTTGGCAGCCGAATTGCCTGTTACTCCAAGTCCGCCAAGGTTCAGCGGATGTGTACTTTCAACCGCACTTTTGCCTGCCTGTGTTTCTCCGAATGGAATATGATATTTTTCTGCAAATTGCAAGAAAGTATCAGCCGCTTCTGAATAGCGGACCCCACCGCCTAAAATTAAGAATGGTTTCTTTTTGGATTGAATGAGGCTGACAGCATCCTGTACCGTTTCCACAGATGGCTGACGGCGTTCGATTCGATGAACCCTCTTTTCAAAAAATCTTTCTGGATAATCCCATGCTTCTCCTTGTACATCCTGCGGCAGGGCAATCGTTACAGCTCCAGTGTCAGCAGGGTTTGTTAAAACACGCATGGCGTTGATCATCGCAGACATAAGCTGCTCTGGCCGGTTTACACGATCCCAATACTTACTTACAGCCCTGAACGCATCATTTGTGGAAATAGATAAATTATGTGTTTGTTCAATTTGCTGCAGGACTGGGTCAGGCTGACGAGTCGCAAACACATCACCAGGAAGCAATAGAACGGGGATATTGTTCGCCGTTGCTGTAGCAGCGGATGTAATCATGTTGGCCGATCCCGGCCCGACAGATGCGGTGCAGGCCATAATCTGTTTGCGATGCTTCTGTTTAGCAAAGGCCATAGCAGCATTTGCCATTCCCTGCTCACTCCGTCCTTGATAAACATCCAAATCACCTGGATTTTCTTCCAGAGCCTGACCAAGTCCAAGCACATTACCATGGCCAAAAATTGTAAAGATCCCTTTTACAAACTTATCTTGTTTTCCATCAAATTCTACATATTGCGCGTTTAAAAA
Organism: Neobacillus sp. NRS-1170; assembly: GCF_050468025.1. NCBI lineage: Bacteria > Bacillati > Bacillota > Bacilli > Caryophanales > Bacillaceae > Neobacillus > Neobacillus sp. NRS-1170. Next base: position 84,652 of record NZ_JBITPF010000049.1, read on the forward strand.
CTTTACAAGAGCCTGTGCGGTCGTCATTCGAATTGTTTCCACGTTTAAATCCCCTCTCATTCAAAATCTTTCAAAATAGAAAAAGGGATGCGGCACGGATTTTGTCCCTCCCACCACTTCCCTTTTATTGACTAAATTACTTTAGATAACGAGCTGTCAGCATTTTCTTTCTTGTATAGAATTCAACCCCATCCATACCATTTGCATGCAAATCACCATAAAAGGAATCTTTATAACCTGAGAATGGGAAGAAGGCCATTGGTGCTGGGACTCCAACATTCACGCCAAGCATTCCTGCATCCATGGTTTCACGGAACTGGCGGACAGCTGATGCGCTGTCTGTATATAAACATGCCCCGTTTGCAAATGGTGAAGCATTAGCAAATTCCACCGCTTCAGCTAGATCTTTCACACGAACGACAGAAAGCACTGGTGCAAAAATTTCATCCTGCCAAATCTTCATTTCTTGTGTTACATGATCAAAAATGGTTGGGCCAACAAAATATCCATCACCTTTTACCGCCTCGTCCTCACGGCCATCCCGGATGAGGACTGCTCCCTGCTCAACGCCTGATTCAATATAGCCGAGGGTCCGCACTTTATGTGATTCACGGATAACAGGCCCTAAGAAGACTCCTTCATCCAGTCCATTTCCAATGACTATTTCATCAGCAGTTGCTTTAAGCTTGGCAATCAGCACATCTGCTACGGATTCTTCCACCGTGACAACAGCCGCAGCCATGCAGCGCTCGCCTGCTGAACCGAAAGCCGCACTGGTAATTTCCTTCGCAGCTACATCCAGATTGGCATCCTTTAATACGATGGAGTGATTTTTTGCCCCTGCAAGTGCTTGAACTCGTTTTAAATTAGCAGCACCAGTCTTGTAGACATATTCTGCAACAGGTTGTGAACCAACAAATGAGATGGCTTTGACAAGCTTATGTTCAAGGAGTCCATTTACCACATCATGGGCACCATTAATGATATTCAACACCCCTTTTGGAAGGCCAGCTTCTTCAAACAATTCCGCTAAACGAGCAGCAAGAATCGGAGTCCGCTCAGATGGCTTTAATACAAATGTATTTCCACAAGCAATCGCTAGCGGGAACATCCAGCAAGGGACCATCATCGGGAAGTTGAACGGAGTAATTCCGCCAACTACTCCAAGTGGATAGCGGTACATGCCAGATTCGATATTTGTTGCAATATCCGGCAGCTGTTTGCCCATCATCAAAGTTGGTGCACCTGCCGCAAATTCTACACATTCAATGCCGCGCAGGACTTCACCGTGTGCTTCTGAATAACTTTTTCCATTTTCTTTTGTAACAAGCTTCGCAAGCTCATCCCAGTTTTCCACTAAAAGCTGTTGATATTTGAAAAGAATCCGTGCACGTTTTGGGACGGAAACTTGAGACCATGTTTGAAATGCTTCATGCGCTGCTTTTACAGCCTGATCGACCTCTTCCTTTGTCGAAAGCGGGACAACCGCCAGCTCTTCCCCTGTTGCCGGATTATAAACGACCTCTGTTTTATCTGAAGTAGACTCGACCCATTTGCCGCCAATATAATTTTTCAAGGTTTGTACTGTTGTCAATGTCATCTGAGTTTCTTCCTTTCTATTTTAAAATCTACCAATATCAAAAAATATCATTAAGCCAATTCATAAACAGCCGTTTCCAGATGATGCTGCAGTTCTTCCTTTGTTGGCATCGCATCGGAGCAGCTATGGCGCGAAATGACAATCGATGCTGAAGCACTGCCCATCTTCATTGCCTCTGATACGTCCTTCCCATTCATAAGGCCGTAAATAAATGCCGATGCATAAGAGTCACCTGCGCCGAATGTCTTCAAGACATTCGTCCGGAAAATGCCGCTTCGGTGGGATGCCCCATCTTTTGTATAGGCAATCGAGCCGGCACCACCATGTTTAATCACAACCAGTTCGGCGCGGTGGGAGAACCAGCGGGAGGCTGTGTAATGATCATCTGATTCATTCACATTTAACAATTTTTCCATCATGTCAAATTCTTCACGTGTTCCAATAATGCAATCGCATTTTTCAGCAGCCAAGTTATAATAAACCGCTGTTTCAGATTCATCTGTCCACGTATATGGACGATAGTCAAGGTCGAAAAACACCGTTACGCCGTGTTTCAAGGCATATTCCAGTGCAACGAAGACAGCCTCACGAGATGGGCTTTTAGCCAAAGCCGTACCAGAAATCAACAAAGCCTTTGTTTGTTTAATATACTCCTCATCGACCTCAGATGGGTGCAGCTTCAAATCCGCAGCATTATCGCGGTACATCAGAATACTGCAATCCTCAGGGCTCTTAATTTCAGTAAAGGCAAGCCCAGTAACGGCCCCTGTTCGATCAATCTTTACCCCAGTTGTATCAATCGCATTTTTTTCCAGGTAATCCGTAATGAAACGGCCCATTTGATCATCAGATACTTTTCCGATGAAACCTGTCTTTTGACCGAGCCTTGCAGAACCAATCGCGATATTTGCAGGAGAACCACCAACATATTTCGTGAAGGTCCGCGTCTCCTCCATCGGACGGTTCGTCTCATTGGCATTTAAGTCAATGCATAGCCGGCCCACTGCAATAAGATCGAGCGGCCGATCCAGTTTGAATTTTAGAGGGTTCATATTTATTCGATCCTTCCCTATAAAAAATTAATAGATTGATGCGGAATGGCCAACCTGCTCCAATTTAACCGGTGCCCCAGTTTCAAGCGATTGTCTTGCGGCTTTTGCAATCCGTTCTGCCTGCATACCGTCAAATCCGTCGCACATGACTGGTTTGTTCTCAAGAATGGAAGCCGCAAATTCCTTTACTTCATCTATGTAAGCCTGTGTATATCGTTCCAGGAAAAAGTACAATGGCTTTTCCTTAGAGACATGTTCCGCTGTAGATACCTCAACTGTATTCGCACGATTGTTGTCGGCATGGGCGGCGCCTTTGTCTCCAAAAACTTCTAAGCGCTGGTCATATCCATAAGCTGCGCGGCGGCTATTCTCAATGACTCCGAGAGCACCATTCGCAAACTTTAAAGTAATGATAGCAGTATCAATATCCCCTGCTTCACCAATGGCTGGATCCACTAACACAGCCCCTTTTGCAAATACCTCAACCACTTCACTGCCCATGATGTAACGGGCCATGTCAAAATCGTGAATCGTCATGTCCATGAAAAGCCCGCCTGACGATTTTACGTAATTCACATTTGGAGGCTCGGGGTCGCGTGATGTAATCCTTAAAAGATGTGGATTCCCAATCTGCCCTTCTTGAACCAGCTGGCGGATTTTACGGAAATTCGAATCAAATCGGCGATTAAAACCAACTTGAAGTTTTACACCGGCCTTTTTAACGGCCTCAAGTGCCTCTTCTGTTTCTTCCACAGTAAAGCTGACTGGTTTTTCACAAAAAATATGTTTGCCTGCTGCAGCTGCTTCCTTAATGAGAGTGGCATGTGTATTGGTAGGTGAACAAATAAATACAGCATCAATTTCTGGATCGTTCAGGATGTCATGATAATTGGTTGTTAAAACTTCAATTTGTTTCTCTACAGCCCACGATTCAAGATGTGGAATCGCAACATCTGATACACTCTTTACGCGAACCTGTTGAATACCTTGCAAATTATCTAAATGTATTTTGCCAATACGTCCAGCTCCGATGATTCCTACAGTTAATGTCATCTTTGAATCCTCCATAATCATTTGAATTAAATTCCGATTGGTTAAGCGCTTTCCTACCTTAAATTATACTAACTTCAATCTCATTTTCAAGTATATTTTGAATATTTAATCATTAAATCAAGAAAATAGGTTAAGCGCTTACCCTAAAAGCATAAATAGAAAGCTGCCAATTTTTATCTGTTCAGCTTTCGGTGCATGAATTCTATTTATTTAGTTCTCTTACAGAATCACGTTCTACAAGTGTTGGTGCAAGCATAATACGATGTGAAGACAATCCCGGCTGTTCAATTGATTGCATCAACTGTTCAATAGCATAACGTGCTAAGTCAGAAATTGGCTGAGCAATGGTCGTCAATCCAGGGTCTGCTATTTCCGCATGAATGGTGTTATCAAAACCAATAATCGATATATCATCCGGAATCGATATGTTGGCCTTACGTGCTTCATTAATAAAAATGACAGCTATTAAATCAGTAGAAGCAAAAACGGCTGTTGGCTTATTCTCCAACTCTAAAATTTGTTGAGCAGCTTTTTTCGCTTCTTCTATTATTGATTTTGAATCAATCACTAACACATTTTCAAAGTTAATTCCTTCATTAACAAGTGCCTGCTTAAATCCCTCTAGACGCAATTGACCACTTGATCGTTGTGTTTCAGTAATAACTGCTATTTTCCTATGTCCTTTTTCCAATAAGTAACAACCTGCAAGATATCCCCCTCTTACATCATCCGTTGTAACAACGTGTGAGTTCAATGCTAGATGATCAAAGGAAAACATGATAAATGGTATATTCCGATTCTGAAGGTTTTTGAATTTCTTCAGGTCTTTTGGCTCAGTTGCAATGATTATTCCGTCTACTTGTTTTTTTAATAACAGCTCTAAGTAATCGTGCTCACGTTCAAGCTGATAATCCGTGCTGCACAAAATAATCGTATAGCCGTTTTCCCTTGCATTGTTTTCAAGTGCACGTGCTACTTCAGCAAAGAAAGGGTTAGCGATATCAGGAACGAGAACACCTATAGTGAAAGTTCTTTTTCCCGTTAAGGCGACTGCTAAACTACTTGGCTGATATTCGAGTTTTTCCATGATTTCAAGGATATTGTTTTTTGTTTTTTCACTGATCCGCCCAGTATTATTGATTACTTTGGAAACTGTAGCAATCGACACATTCGCTTCCTTAGCTACATCGTATATGGTTGGTTTCATGGTATACCCCACTTTGTGTTTCTTCGTTATCCACCAAGTCCTGCTTTTCTTCTTAATTATATATATATAAAGCCAACTTTACGAGCGTCTAGCAAAAACTGATACAATTACAATTTCGTTTTTGTAAAATACATACTGTCCATAATCAGACAAACGTATTCGCCGGTTATTCTATCGTGAGAGGTACGCTCAATTTTTATTTTTAAGCGCTTGGAGTAATCTCCTTTAACAACTGCCCGCAGCACTTTTTAAATTTTTCTCCACTACCACATAGACATAGATCATTTCTTTTTGGAAACTTTCGACCTTTTTTATACGTTTCTTTAAGCCAATGGATTTTAACCTTTTCTGCCAGCTTGCTCATTCTTTCATCAGCATATTGATAAAGTTTCTTATAGCTTTCACAGAAATAATCGACATCTTTCCCATTATCGCCGCGGCTCCTTGGACACCCGCCATGGCAAAAATTTATATACTCGCAGCTTTTACACTTATCTGGAAGCATGGGCTTTTTCTTAAGAAACTCTTCATAAATGGGATGGTTTAATAGTTTTTTCAATGAATCTGTTCCAACGTTACCAAGCTTAAAATCATCATGAATATAAAAATCGCATGGATATGCATCACCATTTTGTTCTAGAATAAGCATTTTAGGACAGGATTGCCGGTGGATGCAGAGCTCTGCGCTATGATGAAGATACATATCTAACAAATTATCAAAAAATCTAATTGACACACGCGGATTACCTTCGTTATACCAATAATCAAAGGCTTCACACAAAAATTGGCCATATTCCTCCGCCGTTATTAAATATCTACCAGACTTTTCTGTTTCCTGTGCACGGAAATCCATGCATGGAATAAATTGAACATACTCAAACTGGTGTTCTTCATAAAATGCTAAAAGCTCCTTTGCTTTTTTCACATTTCCATCATGAATAACAGACAAAATATTAAAACTGACTCCCTCTTCTTTTAAATAGTCAATACCTTTCAATACCCTGTCAAAACTTCCTTTACCGGAACCCGTAATTCGTCGTTCATCATGAATATGTTTAGGTCCATCTAAACTGACACCAACTAAAAAATGATAGTTTCTAAAAAATTGGGCCCACTCTTTATTAATCAATGTGGCATTTGTTTGTACGGAATTGGAAATACGCATGTGAGGTGGAGCAAATTTTTTCTGAACCTGGACGATCTTTTGAAAAAAATCTAACCCAGCAAGGAGTGGTTCTCCTCCTTGCCAGACAAAAGCAGCTGTACCTTTTGCTATTTCCATATATTCTTTAATAAATTTTTCAAGCATCTGTGAATCAATACGGTTAATATTTCCCGGATTTCCATTACAGCGGCTGTAATAACAGTAATCACATGCTAGATTACAAGCTTCTGACACCGTTTTCCACATTACTGCAAATGATTCTTTTTCTACTGCTGCACAACTTGCCATCCAACCACTCCTATATGCTGTGAATATGAACCTTTAAGCCTAATCGTTCATATTGTTCTTTTGGTGCATCACTTTCTTCCATTAAACGAATAAGATGATGGATCATTTTCTCTTCAATCTCAGGACTATTGATTGGTTCGCGTTGACAAGGATCTTGTTTAAGGTCAAAAAGCATCGTTTTACTTCGGCCAATAATCTCTCTTTCTTTAAAAAGCGCATCGATTTTCATCGTTTTTAAGTCTTTAGTGAAAGAAAAAGGCTGTGATAATGCTACCGTTTTAAGTTCATCAATGGTGAAAAACTTCCTTAAATGTGCTGGCATTAACGTATAATTATAAAGTGGTTCATTGCATTCTGTTTCAGTTCCACGCATGTAAACATACCGTCCATCCGTACAATTCACATGTCCTCCATGTATCCCAAACAATAGAGCTTCCCTTATCGGCTTGTTTGACTGAATGGTATCCCGCAGTGGTTTTCCCTGCATATCTTTAGGGATCTCAATATTGAAGAAATCTAACAGTGTTGGTGCTATATCAATCATCTGCACTAAACAATCCGAACGTACTCCTTGTCCTTTACTGCGAGGATCCCAAATAAATAATGGTGTTCGTGCCACTTCATTGTAAAATGGCTGTACACATTTGCCCCAATAATCATGTTCTCCCAGCAAAAAGCCATGGTCTGTATTGACAATTAGGAGCGTGTCCTCCCACAAATTGTGTTCGTCCATCTTATCAAGCACTTTCCCCAAATAGGAATCACACATGCTGACTAACGCTTTATATTCTCGTCCACAATGCTCGATTTGCTCTCGTGTCTCATTTACAGGACCATATTTAGGCCAATCAAAATGCGGACCCTCATATTCATGTTCGTATAATTCCCGAAAATTTTCAGGTGCATAAAACGGTTCATGGGGATCAAACGTTTCTATTTGCAGAAACCAGTTATCTTCATCATAATTTTGGTCAATAAACTCTAAACCGTTTTTAAATGTTATCGCTTGAGGAAACTTATTCTCTCTATTGATGAGCTTTCTATTTACCCAATCATGATCATTAACACTTTGCAGATTGTGTCCGCCAATAAAAAAAGGGATATCTGGTTCTTTTACTGCTCCTTTCCAGGAATCCCCTTCCTGACCGCGTGAAAATTCAAAACTGTTATAACGTGTATGATAGTTATAACCTCCATCTTCCCAATAATGCTGATGGTCGGTCGTTAGATGTGTATAAATTCCATTATTCTTCAGTATTTCAGGCATCGAATCATCAAAGGGCTCAAGGGGACCCCAGCTTCGATGAAGAAAATTATATCGACCTGTATGCAGTTCACGTCTCGCAGGCATACACGGCATGCTTCCAACCCAACTTTGATCAAAGGTAACTGTCTTCTCCTGAAGCCGCTTAAAATTGGGTGCATGAATATCTTCACATCCATATGGCGGAAGCATATGACGATTTAATGAGTCAAACATAACCATTATTGCTTTCAAATCAACACCGCCTTTATAAATATAAGTAGGGAAATGGGTATATCTAAGTAGATTCTCTAATGATTAGTTCAGTCGGAAGTTTTATCACATTCACTTCATCTGAACCATCCAGTTGTTTGATTAATTCCTGTACGGCAATTTCGCCCATTAGTTTTCTATCTGTTCTAACTGTAGTTAACGATGGTTCATAAATGGAACTGAATTCAATATCATCAAAACCTACAATTGCCATGTCCCCTGGTACTTGCAGACCTTGTGATTTAATCTCCTTAATGGCGCCTATCGCCATCATGTCATTTCCAGCAAAGATCGCAGTTGGTGGCTTTTCAGCAGTTATTAATTGTTTTGCTGCATTCATTCCGCCTTCAATGTTCGGAACGTCCTGGAAGACAACATATTTTCCGTCATATTCAATTTGCCTTAATTTCAAAGCTTCCCTATAACCTAAAAACCTTGCGTGATAACTTTGCGAATCTTTTGGTCCGTGAATAAACCCTATTGTTTTATGCCCTAAATCCAATAAATAATTGATTGCTTGAAAACATCCATCAAAATCATCATTAATGACATAACTGGTTTCAAATTTGATATCAATTAGATCATTTACTAACACAACCGGAATATCGTTTGCTTTAAATTCTTGAACAATCCTTTTATCCACATAGCCAGCCAGAATAATGCCATCGAGCTTCTTTTGTTGAATGTTCTCAAGTGAGTTTTGGATATCCTTATCATTAAAAACCATGATGCTGTAACCTTGCCTCGTTGCAGCACCAACGGCTGATGCTACAATAGATGCAAAAAAAGGATGCGATATTAATGGATGAATTCTTGAATGCAAAACAAAACCGATGTTGTTTGTTTTTTTTGTAATCATGGCACGGGCAAGAGTATTAGGTTTGTAATTTAATTCCTTGGCTACCTTTAATACTTTTTCTTTACTTTCATTACTGTAAGAACCCGAATTTGAAAGAATTCGGGCAACAGTAGACTTTGACACTCCAGATAAGCGAGCAATATCTTTAATCGTTACCATTAAAGTTTATCTCCTTTCCAATATTGGTAACGTTCCCAATTTTATAAATATTGTACCGCTCATTTCTGATTTTTAAAAGATTAAACACAATATTTGTAAAATTAACCTTAAAAATCATTTTTCATCCTATCAGCCTCTAGCACTTACTCTTTGTTCCTCGCCACTTCCGCCAACGTTCTGGATTTGGTCTATACTTGAATCTTCCAAAGATTTTCCTTTTGGTTCAAATTTACGGCCAGTCATGGCGTAAATCGCAAGTACCAAGCCACTACATCCTAAAAGCTGTATGGTAGTTGAAAATCCAATTTTTTCTATCCCAACAGGTACAATAAAAGCGGTGAATGCAACCATAAAACGTGCACCCGCATTTGAAATCCCCTGTGCCCTGCCACGCAAATGAGTAGGAAGCAATTCGGTCGGAATCACCCAGAAGGAACAGGCACCAAATTTGTCAACTAAGGCAAGACAAAAGAAAGTTAATAAAAACCAAAACGGGGATTTTTCAATACCGGTTGATAAGATCATCGCTATGACAAATCCAAGTGAACATGCCAATATAACCGTATTAAATCGTCCAATTTTATCAAGGAACAGGTAGGCAAGAATGGCACCACACAAGGCTCCAATCCAAAGAAATGTTCCTGCGAATATAGAAAAAACTTCTCCTAAATCTCCAACATATTTAATGACATAGGTACCCATTACACTGCTTACTGATCCCCATAATGGTGCGAGAGTTAAAATGAAAAAACCGAGAAGTGCTTGTCTTGTATAGGGCTTTCTAAAGATATCTAAATAGGATGCTTTTGATTTTTTGGGGGAATGATCTGTTGGTTGAAATCCAGTGATGATATTTTCTGACATTCCTAGTTTCTTGATTGCTTTTTTTGCTTCTTCAATACGACCTTGTTGCAATAACCATCGAGGAGATTCAGGAACATACGCACGACCTAACAGGATTAATAAGGCTGGAACAGCTCCAAATGCAAATAGCCATCTCCAAGCTCCTTCCCCAATATTCAGATATAATATTCCACCTAATACTTGTGCTACTATGGCCCCAGTCACCCAAATGATTTGAGGCAACGCACCTGCTAAAGCCCCTCTTTTTTCTCGAGGAGAAATTTCAGCAAGAAAAGCCATACTTGTAACAATTTCTGCTCCTACAGCTATACCTATTAAAAATCGTATAACCATTAATTGTTCGTAGTTTGTGACAAAAGCAGAAACAATAGACAAAATGATAAAGCTAATAAGAGTAACAACAAAAACTTTTTTCCTTCCCAACTTGTCCGTTAACTCTCCAAATATCAACAAACCAATACCGGCTCCTACAAAAGCAGCAGCACCCAGCAATCCTGTTTGAGCAGCAGTTAAACCCATTTCAGGCTTTAGCATGATTAAAGCAGCGCCCATTACCAGCAAATCATATCCATCAACAAATTCACCAAGTGCAACTAACCAAATAGCAAACTTTCGCATCCGAGTCATTTTTGCATCATCAAATGTTGACAAGTTATTAATAGCAGACATTATTTTCCCATCCTTCCATACATTTAATATTCCCATAAATTTAGAAAGCCTGTTTGTTTATGGACTACCCCCCTTTAATTTTATTAGAGACTTTTTGGGAACGTTCCCATTTTAAAAATAAAAAAAGGAATTCATTTCTCCAATTTTATTTTTTCCTGGAGATTATCTTTAGTTGTCATTATTATACGGGAACGTTTCCATTTTAAGATGAAAGCGTTTAATAGTGGTATTATAAAATATTTAAAATATATAGTCAATTAAATTTTTGAATTTTCGGATTAATAGATCTAAGTAATATGCCCTCTTTAAGATAATTAAGCCCGGAATACAGAAAAGACAAATAGTAAAGCCAGTACCTAATAGCTAGCACTGGCATTTCTAGTTGTTTAATCCTTACTTTCTTTTAGCTCCATCTATTTTTTATAGACCTAGTCTTTATTGGCTATAAATTTTGAAAATGGGGTAAACATTCTCTATTTTTTCCAAAATATCCAAAACCAGCCTTGTTGCTAGATTCGACTTTCCAACAAGCCGGTGGATAGTTAATGCGTGAAGTGCAGCGGCATCATCTCCAAACACTGCTGATTCCACAGTTAATTCCTCATATGCCTTTACTACCTGCAATAGCTCGCGAATCTTTTACATATCACAAATTAGATTTCAACTTTAACGAAAACCGGCTTTTCCCATCTTCTTCATACCACATCGGGAAATTAGTTCCCCAGATATTGTTATAAAGATTAAAATGGAAGCCACCTTCTAATGAAGCAAAGGTATTGTTGAACTGTAACAATCTTTTTTCACCTGGAGAGACAAGTGGTGAATCCTTCGTCTCAATAATTACTTCGGCATCTGCCCCAAAGTAATACAGACCTTTATTAACAGCATGAAGGTTGCGGTTTCCATTTCTGACCACTTCCAGCGGAGAGATGTGTTCATCCAGCTTATCTACTTTCCAAATGTTTGGATTATCTACCTCCAACCCAAGCGAGAACCACATCGCTTCTGGTAAGCGGTTTGCATCCTTATCGAACCAATTGAGCTCAATATCAATTTGTTCATTTTGCTTATAAAATTGATAGTGAATGGTCATTTCTTTTGGAGCACCCAAGGACTCTACAGAAAACGGAGGCAAACTTAAATAGACAACGACATCATCACTTGCTGCGGTTTCTTTTCTATTTATTGAAACGACCCTAGGTTGATAAATTTCATGTTTTGGCCGTGGATGGCTCAGCTCAAATCCCGGTTTACCCTGATCTGCTTCTGACCAGCGATACGTTTGGCCAATATTCTCCACATATTCCTCAAACCATTGATGATAATTTTCTACACCGAATGACTCGTAGGCAAAAACACCAATCCGTTTTTGTTTGTTCGTCCACTCTTTTCCGCTCTTGTCTATTAAACTAGAAATAGAGCCATCCTCTGCAAACACCACGGAAAAACTTCCAAGAGAATAAGACGTGTTCAATTCTAGACGATCGCCGCCTTGTTCCTGCTTTTGTGCGTTTAATGATTTGAATGCTTCAAAAACTTCCATTTGCCGATCAGTAGATAAGGCAGCCACAGCTTTTTCAATATATCCCCGCTGTTCCTTCCAAGATGCTTCAAATAATTGATAATCGCGAGTTTTCTGCGCACCTGAAAAAACTTCCTGGGATAAGCGGTCATACTCATCCATGGCAAATGAACCAATATAGCTGTATTTATCCGGAACCGAATCCTCATCGATGGTATTTCTCTGCCTTGCCTGCTGAAAATCCTGCTTGGCATAATTTTTATAATCATTGAGGTATTTTTTCTCATCTAATCCCCATGTATGTTCAGGGATTAACAGCAGCCAATCTGAAAACATTTGATATTCTTCACTACTTACGTCCAACTTGCCCTCGGACACCCACTGACTTCGCAGCCGTAGTAATTCCCGATACATAGCAACCTTTTTGGGATCGGTAGCCACTCCGTGGATCCACGAATCAGCGATTTCTTCAAAGACAACCGGCAATGTGTGTTTAACCTTTTGAATCTTGGCAGCAAATGCATCCATGGTTGATGCTTTGATAACGGCGTTTGGAAACTTCTCCTGTAACTTAGCAAATTCAACTTGTATATCCTCCATCGATGGCGGTCCGCAATTATCACCCGTATGGGCAAAGACCATCACTTCTTTTAAACCGTCCAGTCTAAGTACGTCCCCATAGTTATCAGCATAATTAACAATGATTTCCGATCCGTCTTTTCCCTTCCATACAAAGATCGTCGGGACAGAAGGAACCTTTGAAGCGGGGTTTACCCCGATATGCAAATACTGGACACCGTTATTCATTAAATGAGGAATCATCGCTTTTGTATGACCGGGAACGTCCGTCATTTTTGCCGAAATAGTTTCTTTACCATATTTCGAATCTAATCGCTTCGCAATCGAGAGGCCGTATTGAAATAACTCAGCATCCATTAGTTCTGTATGCGTCGTAAAAGGCAATCCATGCCAGGCGATATATCCCTTTTCAATCGCGGTTTCCATTTTTCTTTTTTCTTCGATATCGGCTCGTTTTAAATACTCCTGTATCAGCCATGAGCCGGTCGTCCAAACAAAACCGACTGAAGTATCTTCCTTCTCGAATCTCTCGGCCAGTTCAATAGCCTTTGGTATGTAGGACTTAATATATTGTTCGGTCACATATTCTGCTAAATCAGTAAAACCAATATCCAGATGTGTTTTGAATATAACATGCACTACTTCAATATCATTCATGTTGCCGCTCACCACCTTGTGTATAGCTCTATACGTTTACTTTTTCCGCCATTTTAATGAGATTTGTCAAGCTACGCTCTAAACTATCCATAGGATTTCCAGGACAGAAGTCTTGTTCTACGGCATAGAATTCAACTCCATTTTGTTCGCCCCATAATAAAATCGGTTCAAAGTCAATCGACCCAGTCCCTACTTCAGCAAAATATTTTCTTTCATCATTAGTCATATCTTTTAGATGAAGAATTGGGATTCGATTAGCAAATTTTTGCATATAGGAAAGGGGATCGAATCCCGCCATTTTTACCCAATAGGTATCCACTTCTGGATAAAGAGACACCCCGTCCTCTTCTTCCAAAATATAATCAAGGGCAAATTTTCCATCGATTGTTGTCCGGAATTCAAAATCATGGTGATGGTATCCTACCCGATAACCTCTTGGCATTACCTTTTTAGCGACTGCAAGCAGGTCATGTTTTGCTTTCAGATAACCTTCAACATTTTGCATCTCTTCCTCAAGGTAATGGCAGAAAAAGTCGGTAGTCCCAAACAAGTCAGCTTCCTTTAAAACCTGATCTAGCTCATTGTTCATTCGGTCAAGACTGATATGCATGCCGGCAGTTTTTAATCCTGTTTCTTTTAAAACGTCGGCAATTTCTTCTGCTGAATAATCATAAAGCCCATCGATTTGCACAGCTGCATAACCCATTTTCCTTAAATCACGCAGCACCCCGGGAAAATCCTTCTTTATTTCATTCCGTAAAGTATATAGTTGGGCAGCAAATTTCTGTTTCATCTATTTCGCTCCTCCTATTTTCGATTCACGTAAGTTGAGAAGAGCCAGTTCGTCGGAAGTTAACAAAATTTCTGCACCTTTGATCGATGATAATAACTCCTCTACTCTCTCGGGGCCAATAATCGCTGCCGTTGGATAAGGCTGGTTCAGCACATAGGCAAGGGCAATTTCAATTGCAGTTCCTCCCTTTTCTTCGGCAAGCTTTTGCGCACGATTAAAGCGCTCCCAGTTTTCATCACTATAATAGACTTCAACCATTTCCTCATTTTCACGATTTTCAGGTGAGAATCGGCCGCTAAAGAAACCGCCCGCCTGCGAACTCCATGATAATAATGGCATCTGCATTCCCTTGTGCCAGTTTGAAATCTCCTCATTTACCGACACACACCCGGCCCATCTTGGTTTATTGCATTGCGCCAAACTTAGATTCGGGCTGTTAAAAGTAAAACCAATCAGACCGTGTTTGGCCGCATAGACATTCGCTTCCTGAATTCGTGTATGTGACCAGTTCGAAGCACCAATTGCATGAATTCTGCCTGCAGCAATATGCTCATTTAATACTTCCATAATCGAACCCACATCCACACTAGTGTCGTCGCGGTGGAGGGCATAAAAATCGATATAATCGGTTCTTAATCTAGCTAAGCTTTCCTTTACATCCTTATTAATCGCTTCCCGGTTTACACGAGGCCCCGGCTCGCCATCATCCGGATGCGCTCCTTTTGTCAGGATGTAGATATCTTTACGGATTCCTCTTGATTCAGCCCATTCGCCTAAAATCTCTTCACTATTAATATATTGATGGGCGGTATCAAACATATTTCCTCCCATAGCAACAAACTGATCCATAATGGTAAACACCTGTTCCTTCTCAGCTAATTGATAGAAGCCGGCGGTTCCCATAATTAAGCGTGAACACTTTTTTTCAATTGATTTATTGTCTTCCAACCCTTTAAGAGTTATATAATTCATCGTAAGCCCCTCTTTTCTAGGAATTTCTTTCTCGGAAAACTATGAACCAGCGTGAAAAAGGGGAGAATTCTCCCCTTTTTGCCTCTATCCTATTTTAACTTAACGATAAATGTCTTAATTTCATAAGGTTTGATGTCAAACGCAAAGTCTTCGTTACCTCGGGCTTCGGAAATGCCTCTTTCCATTAAGTCACATTCCTGCCAGGAATCAATTTGGAAGTCACTTGTTACTTCAACAGATCCTCTTGCACCAGCAAATTCATGCAAACGGATAACCAGATGGTCACCATCTTCTCCTTTTTTAACAGCATCCACCATCACATTCGGTGCGGTCACATTGAACAGCGAAACACTTTCTGTCTGGCCTTCTGCATAGGTTAATGGATTATTCAATTCCCAGGCTTGGCGTACAGTATTTCCTTCATACCAGCTTCCAGTATGAGGAAGCAGGGAATACGTAAACACATGTTCACCTTGGTCTGCTTCTACATCCGGATAAGTAGCCGATTTTAATAGTGTAAGGCGCATGACATTATCCTTAATGTCATGTCCATATTTGCAATCATTCAGTAAACTTACACCATAATCCCTTTCAGAGAGATCCGCCCACTGGTGACCAACAGTTTCAAACCGGGCGTAATCCCAGCTTGTATTCCAATGAGTTGGACGTTTCACATTTCCATACTGAATATCGTATGTCGCCTCTGTTGCCCGAATTTCTACTGGGAAGGCTACTTTCAATAGTTGGTTTTGATCATGCCAATCAATCTTTGTTTCAAAATCGATACGCGGATTGTTCGCATACAAGCTCATTTTCTGATTGATGACAGAGTTTGAATAGGCCCATGTAAACTCAACGACACACCGGATTGGACCATTTTCAAGGACTTTGGCTCCCTTCAAAGTCGAGATCTCTTTCATCTTTTCTTGATAATAGAGATCGATATCCCATGCATCATATTGCATTGGTTTATCCTCAAAAACCTGGAACACATTCCCACGTGCATTCGGGGCTAAAACATTCCTTTGATTTTTCCTGTCATACAGTTTCGTCAGCTGACCTTTATCATTCCATGAAATCTCATAATAGTTGGAAGAAACACTATTTCCAGAAACACTGAAAGGCGAAGCTGCTTCATTCGTTCCCTGTTCATAATAAACGGAGCTTTTTCCGAGGGAAGGAACTTCATCCACTTTGACAAGCCATTCTCCATCAGCCGTTTGCTGAGCTTCCAGTACCTCTCCTGTTTCTTTCTTCCACACTAATTCTCCAGTTGTGTTCGTATTGATTTTAACGGTATCATTCCGCTTCCACGAAGAGGAATTATAAATCGTATATAATTGCTGCCCTTGATTTACGGTTAAAGACTGTGAAGCTTCCTGCCAGGCATCCGCCGCAAGCTCAAATGCTTCCGCATATTCTAGTTTGCTGTCTTCATAAACCTCGTGAATGGATGATCCCGGAATGATGTCGTGGAATTGATTGCGCAGCACAATCTTCCAGCTTTCCTCCAAATTTTGCACAGGATAAGCTGACCATGAACGTGAAAGTACACTTTTTAAGGTATTCAGCCATTCTGTTTCACGGAGAAGCAGCTCCATTTTACGATTCATCCGTTTATTATACGCCTGAGATGTATAGGTGCCGCGGTGATACTCCAGATAGAGTTCCCCATCCCACGTGTGAACATATTGATCGGTATTGTCTACCGTCTCATGCAGGCGTTTAAAAAATTCATCCGCTCTGCCTGTTTTAACAGCAGGCAAGCCTGGCATCTTATCTAATTTTCTTCTCATCTCTAACATTTCACGATTAACGCCGCCGCCGCCGTCTCCATAACCATAGGAAATGAGCAGCTCCTGGTTCACAGCTTTATCGCGATACGTTTCCCAAACCCCTTTTACCGAACGGGGAGTAATCTGTCCGTTGTATGTATAGAACAAGCGGTCATCCTCAGGGGTAGTGATAAAATGAGTTAAAATCTCTGTTCCATCGATCCCTCTCCATTTAAAGGTATCATGCGGCATTCTATTAAACTGGCTCCAGCTAATTTTTGTAGTCATGAAGGTTTTAATGCCAGATTTCACTAATATTTGCGGAAGTGCCCAGCTATACCCAAAAACATCTGGAAGCCACAAATATTCGCACTCCTTCCCAAAGCTTTCACGGAAGAATTTAGTGCCCAGCAACAATTGACGGACAAGTGATTCACCTGATGTCAGATTACAGTCTGCTTCCAGCCACATTCCACCTTCTGTTTCCCAACGGCCTTCTTGAACTCTTTTTTCAATTTGTTTATAAATTTCCGGGTAATCTTTTTTAATATAATCATATAATTGAGGCTGTGTTTGTAAAAAAACGTAATCTGGGTATTGCTCCATTAAACGAAGAACGGTAGAAAAAGAACGTGCTGCCTTTTCTCTAGTATGTTTCAGCCTCCAGAGCCAGGCCACATCGATATGAGTGTGTCCGATTGCCGTTACGGTGACAGGATAATTTTTCGGAATTTGCTCTATTTCTTCATTTAAAGCAGATTGTGCTTGATAAAGAGAATCATAGAAGCCTTCTGAACCAGGAACAGACCAATCGATCATCAGGAAAGCCCTGTCTAAGGCTTTTAATAGTGTTTGCCTTTCAGGCTGATTTTCCTGCAGGTACTCGATCGTAGCTAGTGCAGCCCTAGCTGTGTAATACAGATCATCCACCGTTTCATCCAGACAGGCGATAAAAGCGGTTTTTAATTGGTGTTCCTGCAGCGTCGGCTTACCTCCGCCTTCGAGCCCTGACCACAGCCGGAAGCATACTTCAATGGTGGTTCCGGCTAGGCTTCTATCTAAAAATACCTCCTGATGATTCATGTCTACGCCTTGATATGGGTCCCCGTTTACATACAGCAGGGACTCAAACCCTGAATTATTACCGCCGCCTGTTTTTCCAAAATCAAATACACCGACAATTTTCTGTTGTCCCCAATTTTCAGGAATGGGGATTAACGTTTTAAGCCAAATGTACGTATCGCGTCCTTCCCATCTTTCCCGTACATTCATGGTCCTCCATGATCCATCCTCTGGAGGCCTCTCTGAAACCTTGCCTTCTTCATCATCTTGAGCTTGAAAAGATGCCACTGGCTGTATATTCCGATAACGATATTGATCTAGTTCCTCTATCCTTCTTTCCAACTTTTCAATAGTCCAAAACATATCAAACGCTCCTCTAAATAGTAATTATCCTTTGGATGCTCCACCGAGACTGAAGCCCTGAGACATAAATCGCTGTGAAAACATATACAAAATGACGGAAGGCATCGTATAAATCATCGAGAAAGCGGCCAGTTTTCCGTATTCGATCATTCCGAAGTTTCCGAAAAATTGGAAAATTGTCACCGAAGCAGGAAATTTATCAGGTGACTGAATCAAGATGTACGGTACGAAAAAGTTCCCCCAACTTCCGGAAAAAGTAAAGATGGCGACAGTGCAAATACCAGGAATCATCAAGGGAGCAACAACCTTCCTTAATCCTGCCCATACAGAGGCACCGTCGATCCACGCGGATTCTTCCAATTCCAATGGAACAGAATCCATAAAGTTTTTCATCATCCAAATCGCATATGGCAACCCGGATGCAGTCAAAAATAAAATCGTCCCAATGAGTGAATCCTGCATATTGATATAAATAAATAGTTGATAGACAGGAACCATTACCGCAGTTATTGGCAAAGCGGTCATAAATAAAATGGAATACATAAAAGGCTTTTTAAATTTCAAGGCATAACGTGAAAGTGGATATGCTGCCATAACGGCAACAACTACAACCAGCACTGCCTGGCCTAATGAAATAAACAGCCCGATTCCAAAGGAACGAAGATTCGCAGGATCAGTCAGGATGGAAGTAAAGTTCTCTGCCGTAAAAGAACTGGGCATTTTTAAAGCTTGCTGGGCATGTGGATCGATTGATGCAAATAACACCCACAAAAGCGGTAAAAGAAACATGATTCCAAGAACGGTTAAAATAACGTATGGGACAACTTTTTCAGTTTTATAACGATTCACGGTAACTCCTCCCTTAAATATTGACCTTCATGGAGCGGATATAAATCAAGCTTGCACCAATACCGATAACGAGCAGGATTAGTGAAATCGCCGTTCCATAGCCAAGTTGGTAATTGACAAACGCCTGGTTGTACATAAAAATAGGAAGAGTTTGTGTGGATGTTCCAGGCCCTCCGCCTGTCATGGAAAAAATTAAGGAAAACACACCTAATGTTTGGAGGGTTACCAGAACCATATTGGTAACAATTGACCCTTTAACCATTGGCAGGACAATGCGGAACATGATTTGAAAGCGAGATGCACCATCCATCATCGCTGCCTCTTCCACACTTTTCGGAACATCATCCAAGGCTGCTTGGAAAACGAGCATGGAAAAGGCGGTACCGTGCCAAATATTCGCAACGACCACGCTGACCATTGGAAAAGTGTATAACCATGTGACTGGCTTTAATCCAATATGCTGTAAAATCATATTTAAGGTTCCGTTATCACTTAAGAATGCCACCCAACAAAAAGCTACCACAATTTCAGGGGTTACCCAGCCGGCGAGGACAATAATGCCGATGATCCGACGAAACGTTTTGTTTTTCTCCTTCATTAGGACAGCCAAAATAAACCCTAAAACCTGCTGGCCAATGACGGCAGAAAAAAGCAAGAACACAATGGTTTTTACTACACTGATTCGGAAATCAGGGTCTTGGAACATGGATATAAAGTTTTGAAATCCTATAAACTGAACACTCTTTGCCTCTGTTCCCGTTAAAGTAAGATTCGTAAAAGCAAAATAAAAGGTTAGTAATATAGGTCCGACAAAAAAGACAAGCAGCAGGATCCAAGCAGGCAATAAAAAGAGAACCGATTTCAGCAGTGTACGATCCTTTCTTGTTTTCTCCTTTATGTTGACTGTTGTTGATACAACCGTATTTGTACTCATTTCACACCCCGGTCGATTATATTTAATACAAAGGTTACCTTTTATAATTTAGAAAAAGGCAACCTTTATTTTATAGTGAATTCTTATTTTTCGATCACATTATCTTGTCCGACAATTTTTGTCACATTGGTCTGATATTCCTTCGCAGCCTGCTCTGGAGTTAGTTTTCCTGTTACAACGTCCTCGACAAGTGATTGAATTTGTGTGGATACAGTTGGATATTTATCAACTGCAGGACGGAATTGAGCAAATTTCAAGAATTCAGTGGCTTCCTTAAACATCGGAATTTCCTGATACGACTTCTCTTTTGCCACATCATCACGCGTAGTCAAATTTCTTTCTTTTGTTAGGAGTGACAGAGTGTTCTCCTTGCTTGAGGCAAATTTAATAAATTCCCAAGCTTTATCTTTATGGTGTGAATTGTTTGGAATAGAGAGCGCCCATCCGCCTGACATCGTGATGGTTCCAGGAGCTTCCCCATTTTGGGTCGGCATCGGTGCAAAGCCTAACGTCTTAAAAGCTTCAGGCCAAGGTGCAGAACCCGACTCACCCCAGTTACCTGTCTGCCAGATTCCGTCCAGTCCGATGGCAAGCTTTCCTTTAGGCATTAATTGCTGATAGGCCACGGCACCTGCCTGTCCATTTAATACTTGGGAAAGATTTGGACCAAGCTTCTCCTTATAAATTGCATCTATAAATTTGAAGGTGTCCGTAAGTCCTTGGCTTTTCACAATCCATTTTTTCGAATCGTTATCATAAAGAGGAGTTTTCGTACCAAAAAGCAGCATTTCAAACGTTTGCATCGATGTTCCTTCTCCTGATGCTTTGCCGGAGTTCATCCAAAACGGTGTCACATCAGGCAGCTTTTCTTTAATGGTTCTTGCTGCTTGTAGGATATCATCCCATGACTTAGGTTCCCAAGGAACAGGAAGTCCCGCTTTCGCGAATAGATCCTTGTTGTACCAAAGCCCCCGGGAGTCAGTGTTATAAGGCACCCCATAAACCTTTCCATCCTGAGCAATAACACCCTTCTTGACATTTTCGGTATAATTGCTCCAGTCACTCCAGTCCTTGACCTTATCATCAAGCGGTGTCAAATAACCGGCGCTCGCATCTGAATTCACCATAAAGGTATCCTCTGTTACGATGTCTGGCGATGTATTTTTCGATTTCAGCATTAAGGCGATTTTCGCAAAATAATCCCCTTCTGACACATTTAGTGGTGCCAGTTGAACATCTACTTTTGGGTTGTTCTTTTCAAATTGCGGAATAATTTCTTTATTGAGCCAATCTGTAAACCCTTTGTTGGATCCTCCACCAGATCGGTATGTAATTTTAATGACTTCTTTATTACTGCCGTTTGTCGAAGCGCTTTGATTCGAACATGCAGCACTCAACAAAACGCTGCCAGCAATAAGGGAAACAGCGGCAATTTTCTTATACTTTTTCATTTTCATCAACCTCTCACCCATTCCAATTAATTTTTTCAAAAAAGAAAACGATTACAAATTGAATTAAAAAAATTAGGATGATACCACTGCTTGGATTATTTTAATTCCCCCCTTTTTAATTTTCCAAATTGATATGTTGATAGCATAATTGATATATTTGCCATATGTCAATTTATTGTTTGAATATTTTATATATTAAATTAACAAACGGTATAAAAGTACTATAATCTATCAATATCGTCCAAAATATTAATTATTATCTTTTAGATAATAGACTGTTCAACCTAGAGATATCAATTATTTTCCATTGTTTAAATTAATTGGCGTAATTCTTGTAAAAAATGCATTGCGAATAGTTGTAATATATAATATATTTAATATATCATTATGACGACTGTTAAGGATGAGGATATATAGATGGAAACTCCATTATATGAAAAAATTTATCTTAATTTATTAAAACAAATTGAGACTGGTCAATTACAACCAAGGGATCAGGTTCCCACCGAGAAAGAATTGGCAGACCAATATCAAGTCAGTAGAATTACTTCAAAAAAAGCGCTTGATAAATTAGTGCAAATCGGAGCAATAGAACGCATTCGAGGGAAAGGTTCCTATGTATCGGACACACTTCCTGATTTTGGAACACTTGTTCCAAAGAACGATGACGAACAAATTGTCCGTCAAAGTCAAGCAGTGAATGGGTTAATCGGCGTTATCATCCCAGAATTCTTTTCGGATTTTTTTGGTAGAAAAATGCTGAGAACTATTGAGAAGCGCTGCTCGGAATTGAATTTGAACGTGTTGGTTAAGTTGACATATGGCTGCCAAGAAGAAGAGGAAGAAGCCATAAACACAATGATTCAGCATCAGGTGAAAGGGATCATTATTTATCCAGTCAACGGGCAGCATTACACCGCAAGCTTATTGCGGCTGGTACTGGAGGGATTTCCCCTCGTCTTAATTGACAGGCATTTAAAAGGAATACCAGCTTGCTCCGTTTATACCGACAATAAGACAGCAGCTCAAAACCTAACTGAATTTCTGTTTACTCAGGGACACAAGCATATTGCGTTTGTTTCCCCGCCAGAGGAATTTACTTCATCCATCGAAGAAAGAATTCAAGGATTTATAACTGCTTTTTCGCAAAAGGGAATTGGGGTTAATCCAAATTATTTATTAACAAATATGTTCAGTACATCGCCGGTGTTTAATCAATCAGATGAGTTTTTTGAAGATCAAATAAAATTACGGGAATTCATCGAGGAAAACCCACATGTGACCGCATTCATTACGTGTGAGTATGAAATAGCATGTGTATTAACACAAGTACTTAAATCCCTTGGAAAATCAATTCCAAATGATTATACCATAGCTTGCTTCGATCATCCCGGAACGCTGTACAATGATTTGATTTTCACTCATATCCAACAAGATGAGGAATTAATTGGAACAAAAACAGTAGAATTACTTCACAAACAAATTCATGGAGAAAATGTACCTATACAAAATATGATCGATTTCCAATTGGTTGAAGGTAATACCGTATCAACCATCACCATGCCTGCCAACTCACATTCTAAATAAACGCTCAGCAGCACGAAAAGGTGGCTAAAAAATAAATTTGGTGTCAGGCACCCTTAGTGGACAAAACCGATCATTTGTCCGCGTGAGGTGTACACCTGTCTTTTCCAAATAAATTGGTGAAAAAGCTTGGGATAATCTCCTCAAGCTTTTTCAAATTGTTATTTTTGTTTAGTTTGACTTGCAAGGATTTTGTTTTCACTTGCATCGTAACCCCTCCATTTCTTCTAAAAAAAATTATACCGACTTATTGGAAGTGGTTCCTATCCAATAAAAATATGATTTCGTCCAAATGTTTAAACAATGGGGACGGTTCTCCTGGCTTTTTTAAGCCAGAGGAACCGTCCCCAAGGATTCAAGGATTCATCGCTTTAGAAAGTCCCACAAATGTTCGGTAAGAGGTTTGGTCTGACAACAAAATTGTGACTTGTTCATTTTCTAATGCCCTTTGCACCTCACCCATAAACAAATCATGACATTTAACAATTTGTCCGCCAATCACCAAGGCATCAGGTTGAAACGGTTTAATGAATAACAAAAGCATTTCCCCTAATAAATCGCCGAATCTAAGGAATACTTCTTTCTCATCTTTAAGACCGGAACGTGCAGCATCCGCAATTTCTTTCAAGCTTAAGCTTGGATTGACATTTAAATGCTGTGCAATTCGAAGGATACCTCTCGTTGAAAGATAGTCATCTACAATGGAATCATGGAAAGGATGACAGTAAACCCAACCGTTTGTCGGAATATCCTCACGATTTTTTATTATTACTCCATTCTCCATAAATGCAGACCCAGTGCCATTTCCAAGGGTTAGAAAAATGACGCGGTCATAATCCTTCGCTTTGACAGTGGTCCATTCACCCAAAGCAAACATATCCGCATTGTTTTCAAACACGATGCGAAATGGTGTAGAAGCATGCTGTAAAAATAACTTTTGCTGTTTTAATCTTAACGTCAATTCAGTACGTAAATCTACTCCATAAAGAGATTCAAACTTATTGACTCCACTAATAAAAGAGACACCTTTTTGATAATCAAATGGACCCGGAAAGGCAAAACCAATTCCATCAATTGTAAAATACTTATCTAAAATCTTTGCGATTTGCCGGCAAATAATATGTACAAAATGATTTAACAGCTCTTCACGGTCTGCATTACTTTTAGACGGGAAATACGACTCAGTATTAGGTATAATTTCTCCGCGGGAATTTAACACCGCCCCATTGATAAATAATCCACCCACATCAAAAGCAAGATAATAATGATTGTCCATTAACATTCACTTCCTTTAACCCAGTATAGACACCCACGTGATTCATCGTCTATACAACCATACGTCATCATTTTATAAAATAAAGACATACCATTGTAAAAATGGATCCCTACCCTTGACAATCCTTTTTGACACTTTACTATAAATAATAAGGATAAACTAGCAACGGTCGTCAAAGTTGATGATAAAGAAATGAGAGACAGCCATGGAGTTAACTCAAAATCAATTGCAAAAAGGGATTACCTTATTGAATCAACACGTGGTTAATATAAAGGGAATGGTAGGCTCTCTATATATACACTATTGGGGTGGAGACACAGCCCTGAAATCAAATATGCCGCATAAGCATTCTTTCTTTGAAATCTGCTATATCGTGAGCGGATCAGGAGTTTATTTGGAAAATGATAAAGAATATCCGTTATCCAAAGGAACACTTTTCATATCTCGTCCCCATTTTAACCATCAAATCATCAGCCAAAATGACCTGTACATTTTATTTGTTGCCTTTGAGCCCATCTATGCTGAAACCACAGATCAAGGAAAAGAATTATTTCAGCGCTTGGCAGCCGTCGAACCATTCCTAATAAAAAATGAGGAAGATTGTTTCATTGAAATAATGTGGAAATTGTTGATCCTGCAAGCGCAGCGCATCACGAATTTTATCCATGATACCATCATTTCCTCGAGCTGCTCACTAATTTTTTCAATTGTACAGCAATTTTTTATCGACAACTATAAAGTTAGTGATGTGAACCATCAGCCGGGATCAACGACACATATCCACAGGGCAAAATTATTTATTCGTGATAATCTATCCCAGCCGCTTCGCTTAAAGGATGTAGCAGACAATTTACATATTTCAAGCCGCCATCTATCTAGATTATTTACAGAGGAATTAGGGGTTTCCTTTACACAGTATGTCAGGAATGAAAGAATCAATCAGGCTGCCCTTCTGTTGACGACTACGGACTTATCGATAAAAGCAATCGCTTCCCAAACTGGATTTGACACTGTCCATTACTTCACCACGGTGTTCAAAGAAATCATTGGAGTCACACCAGGTGAATTTAACAAACAACTCACAACAAATTATTAACAGCCTTCCATCAAATGGGAAGGCTTTTTATGTCCTCTTTTTGAAAAAACATGACTTCCTTATGTAAATACTTCACACAATTCTATCGATATGATGAGTGTAGAAACTAATTAAAGATGGAGGAACTGCATCATGTTCAATAAATATCCAGTAAACCCTGTTCGGGAGCAACTTGAAATCAACCCGCTCACCGTTGGGTATGAATCTATTATTAACGGCATCTTATCTTATTTGGAAAAACAAAATAGTATCCCAGTTCTTGCCTTAGACGGGACTCACGGTACCGATTTTCAAGCGTTTCTTCAACCTTTAATCGCTACACTTGAAAAACAAGGTTACACTCCAATCGTCCACAGTACTGCTGGCTACTTAAAATCCGGAGAAATGCTCCGAAAGCAATTTGCTAAGAACATTACAGATAATCGCGCATTTGGATATGTAATCGAAACCGATATCTCTACATATTTTGTTGATGATGCTCAGTCAACCCTCGCTCATTCATTACAAATAGACGAATGTGAAAGGGAAGTGGCCATTGTCTTTGGGCCAGGTGCCTATTGGCTGACAGAAGGCAAATGCGATTTGTTCTATTTTCTCGACATTTCCAGAGAAGCCCAGCAGCTGGAATATAAAAAACAGCTATTAAATTTCGGCATGACCTGGAACCGGGACGGGGTGGAAAAATATAAAATTGCTTATTTCGTAGAATGGCCGATTCTTGAAACTTATCGTAAAAAGCTACTAAGCAAAATCGACGTTTACGTTGATATGAATCAGCCGAACAAACCAGTCGCCACTACCGGAACGGGGCTTAAAGAAATTATCGCGCAAATTACACGTGCGCCGATGAGGGTAAAGCCTTTCTTCGCACCAGGGGTTTGGGGCGGCCAGCATCTGAAAGAAATGGTCGATTTACCAGACGATTGGGTAAACTGCGCTTGGGGATTTGAACCCATTGCACCTGAAAACTCGATTCTGATTGGTTATCAGGATACAGTAATCGAAGTCCCTTTTCTCATCGTGATGGCCTATGAGCACTTAACCATCATGGGAGAACGCAATGTCGGGTTGTTTGGTGATTATTTCCCTGTCCGCTTCGATTATCTGGATACAATCGACGGGGATAACCTCTCCTGCCAAGTTCATCCGAAACAAGAATATGTCCGGAAGCAGTTTAATGAACTGATGACGCAGCAGGAATCCTATTACATTATGGAGAAAAAGGGCGATGCAAAGGTCTATCTTGGATTAACAGAAAACTGTACGCAAGAAGGATTCCTAAATGCGGTAACAACCGCTCAAGAAACAGCTGTACCAATGCCTTTCACAGACTATGTAAATGAGTTTCCTGCAGAAAAAGGTGACTTATTTCTTATTCCAACCGGGACAGTTCACTGCTCTGGAAAAGATAATCTTGTTCTTGAAATTTCATCTACTACATGGTGGTTTACGTTTAAAATCTATGATTATTTACGAAAAGACTTGGACGGAAAACCGCGCCCAGTTAACATTGATCATGCCTTTAAGAATATTGATTTTTATAAAAAAACAGATTGGGTCAAAGAAAATCTAATCCCTAAACCACAGTTACTCCAAGTACAAGGTGAGAATGAAGAATACTTGCTTGGACAAAGAGAGGACCTCCTTTTCTACGTAAAAAGGATTCACCTTCAAACAGAATGGATGGATAACACAAACAATGAGTTTGTCATGTATAATCTCGTCGAAGGAGAACGCATCCGGATTGTTTCTAGTACGGATGAATCTATATTTGTAGACCTTGCTTATGCTGAATCTTATATTCTGCCTTCTGTGCTCGGAGCCTATAAAATCATTAATCTGGGGTCCACTCCTTGTAAACTCATAAAAGCAGGAGTCTCACTTAATTGGGATGTGAGTTTCATTGAAAGCTGATGTTGTTTTTGCTTTAGATGTAGGGGGGACATATATCAAGGCTTGCGTACTCGAACAAGATCGGATTCTAGAAGAAACCATTTGTCAATTTGAGGCGCATTCACATGAAAGCCAAGAAAACATCCTTACTCATTTTGTCGGCATCCTTACTGCCCTAGCAGCCAAATACAAACAGAACGCCAATCTCGAACAAAAAGGACTAGGGATTGGCTTCACCTTCCCTGGTCCATTCGATTATGAGAATGGAATCAGCTATATAAAAGGCTTAAATAAGTTTGAGTCCTTGTACGGCGTGAACCTCCGGGAACAATTATTTCATCGATTACTCGCGACTGAACTTGGACTAGAAGTGAAGAACTTCAATCTGATATTTGAGAATGATGGCCGACTTTTCGGATTGGGCGCAAGTACAATTTTTCCAAATGAACGAATCATTTGTTTGACCATCGGCACCGGACTGGGCTCCGTCTTTATTGACCGTGGGAAAATAATCAAAACGGCTGAAAGCATCCCCGCTGAAGGGTATCTCTACAATCAACCCTTTATGGATAGCATAATCGACAATCATTTCTCCCGGAGAGGTATTTTAAACGCTGCAGCAGCAAAAGGAATGACACAAGTTGGGGTAGATGTGAAAGAACTCGCAGAGATGTCCAGAAACGGAAATAGTACCACTGCGTCCCTTTTCGCTCAATTCGGCGATGACCTTGGTGAAATGCTCCTCCCTTATATCGAGAAATTCCAGCCGCACCGAATCATTATCGGAGGACAAATTGCTAAAGCCTTTGATTTATTTCAAAACTGCTTGGAAGAAAAGCTGAAAAAAACAAAAGTAAATTCGCTTGATAACGCCTTACATTATACCTTCTTGGGCATTTCCCGAATGTTTGCATAGAAAAAAGGAAAACGATCATCGTCGTTTTCCTTTTTTCTATTATTCTTCGATTTTGATCCACATGGATTGGTATGGCTGTAATGTTACAGTGTTAACAATTTTCTCTGACCCAATAATATCCAAACCTGAAAACTCAGTATTTAGATCTACGATATCATTTGAAACGTTAACAAGGACGACCATTTCATCCCCTGTTTCTGCATTCGTTCTTTTAATTGAAAACACGCGATCATCTAAAAATAACACTTCCTGCTTCGCGTTCGGGCTAAAGGCTTTTTGACCTCTTCTCAGTTTGATGCGATTGGAAAACTCGGTGAAAATCGTATTCCGAAGGGAGTCAGCCTCTAATTCAACTAGTAACGTTTCTTTATTTAATTTCTCACGATTGATTCTCCGGTTAATTCCTGATTCCTCGACACCCTGATAATAGTTTCGAGACCCTAGTAAGCTATGAATATAGATTCCTGGAACTCCAATGACGGATAACAAAATCGTGTGTGCCGCAAGAAACTTGTTTACCCTAACATCCTGTTCTTCATCAGGGTGTGTCAAGGCATCCAGGTAGTTGATATTCAACTCATAAGGGCTCTTCGTTCCATCCCCATTATCTTTATAAGAGACACGACCTCCATGGGCAATCGTTTGATCCACCATGAATTGTTTCTCTTCTTCCGATAAAATTCCTTCTGTTGGCCTCATGCCAACTCCATCATGTGAGGATAGGAAATTAAAGAAGGAAGTCGCATTCGTTGTAGGTTCAAGGCTTGCAGCCCACTCCGACAATTTGCGGGCATTCCCCGTATGGAAGGAGAAAAGCGTTAATGGCGGCAATGGGAATTGATAGACCATTTGCGCTTCATCATAACCGTTTCCAAAATAGCTAATATTATCTTTGTGCGGCACATTGGTTTCTGTGATTAAAATCGTCCCTGGTGCACTCAGTTCCAACACTTCTCGGATCAGTTTAATGATGGCATGGGTTTCTTCAAGATGCATACAGGTAGTCCCAAGCTTTTTCCACATGAATCCGATGGCATCAAGTCTTATGAACCTTGAACCATTCACAGCATACATATTTAAAATATCAAGAATCTCTAATAATACCTTTGGATTCTCAAAATTAATATCAATCTGATCGTCGCTAAATGTTGTCCAAATATGCTTTATTCCTTCACTTGTTTCAAACGGTGTCAGTAAAGGCAAGGCTCTTGGGCGCGTTACTTTACTATAGTCCAAGGAAGGATTTGCCTCGATAAAATAACCCTTATACTTCTCATCGCCCTTAAGATACCCTTGAAACCAATCGCTGCTCTTGGAAATGTGGTTAATAACCGCATCAAACATTAAATCAAAATCATTGGCTATGTCATTCACGTCCGACCAGCTGCCCAGTTGCGGGTCAATTTCCCGATAATCCACTACAGAAAACCCATCATCGGATGTATAAGGATAAAACGGTAAGATATGAACCGCTGATAAAGTTTCCTTTGTATACTTCTCCAAAAATTCCCGCAGCGTTTGCAAAGGAGCTTTTCCATCCTCTTTAATCGAGTCACCGTAGGTAATCAGCATGACATCATCTTCTGTTACCCATGGCTTCGGTGATACATTTGCTTTTGAATATTTCTCAATTAATTTTTCAATATCCTGATAGACCTCCTGGCCCTTTTCACCATACAATAACTCTAGTTTTTGGCTGATACTCTCCCTTTTTTCTATACTTGTTTTATTCATAGTCATATGTTCCTCCACCATCTCTTTACGTTGAATATTAAAGAATAAATTGCTGGTGCCCATTAAGCTCCATGATTTGTTCTCTTCCATCTGCATATACCTTAAGAGTTAAAGGACCATCACTTTCTGCCTTCACCTTCACAGTCCCGTCTTCCTGTGGTTCAGCAAGAAGATGAATCGTTTTCCCGTTAAACCAATAGCGATTGCAGCCGATTTCCCCTAAGCTAGTGTCTATTTTCCATGTAAGTTCATTGAGAGGTGCGTTCCCTCTTAGTCCTAGCCTATATTCGACAAAATACAGGACCGGTGCAATTCCGGACCAGCCAACAAAATCTTTTTTATCGGCATCACCAGCCGTAACACTATCAGGTGCGTAATTTTCCCAAATCGTTCCGGTATCTTCAAATACTTGGACGACATTTTCTAAATGATTGATGGCAATTTCTTTCGCTAATGCATCATATCCATATTTCTCAAGTCCACGAACCACCATCGTATTGGTAGGCGCCCATACCGAACCTTGCCAATAACCGCCCAATGGATTGTATTCTTCTTCATCCGCAGCTAACGTCGGCACACGATGAACCCGGTTAAAGGTTTTTGGGTCTTCGAGCCATCCAGCTAAACGGTTTGCCTGTTCATGGTTCGCCACCTCTGCTAACAATGACCAAAAGGCAGCAACGGTTTTGATAGGAGCACGTTCGCCATCATCCGTAACATCAAAATAAAAGCCTTTGTGATCATCCCACATATATTGATTAATGGAATCTGTAAATTCCCGTGAATCGCGGTCCAATCGTTCCATGTGCGCAGTTATTTCATTTACTAGATCAGCATTTTTCGAATATGCTAAAAGGATGCGGGCCATTTCTACTAAGTTACGGGCAAACAATACCATCTCGCAGCTAATATCAACGCCGCTGCCGAGATATTTGTTTCTAGGTGAGTTATCCATACTCGCCCAGTCTGTTACAAATAATCCGTACTGGTTATATAAGTGATAACACATCGCTTCATAGTATTTAAAAAGAGGCTTCCAAACTAATTCTAAACGGTCAATATCGCCCGTATGCTGATAACTCTCCAATTCTGCCCAAGCCATAATCGGATGGTTCAAGTTATCCAGCGTTAAATAGGAAGGGACTTCTACTTCTCGTCCTAGTTTTGGATGATGCATGTTCTCATACTTTGGCGGCTCCACCCCCTGTAAACCACGATGCTTATAATGATTATGAAAAAATGAATGAAGTGGTTTCCGATCATGGTTCACCCACTTTGGGAAATCTTCGCCTGTTTCTCTGACGATTTCTCTTGGAATCTCACCATTCTCAAACTGTTTACAATAGAAATTATCTAGCGAACGGATTCCTGGGATAAAGGGATGGGCAAGATTACAAAACATCGTAATAAAGGCCGTATCCCACATAAAAATGTCATTGTTAAAGGCAGCATCGACAAAATTACTGACAAAGCCGCTCTTTTCTGTAGGAGCATACACATTTTGATAGGCAAGCTCCCATGTCCGCCAATAACAATTGATTTCATTCGGATATTTTTCACAGATTGGCTCCGGGATCAAATGGCGTGCCTCACTAAATGGAATGATCGGCGTATCCTGATATTCTTTTTTATTGAAATACTGTCCGCGTTGTTGTGTTTCAGAGGATTGAAGTTCCATGAAGATACCTCACTTTATAAAAATTAAGAAATCCTATTAATTTACTTTTCATTAGAAGTCAGTAATTGATATTTTTCTATAGTGTTCACAATTTCACTTGCAGTAATAAGGTAAGCATATCTACTTGGATGTATAGTGTCATTTTGGTCGATAAACCATTGAATAGGCGTTCCCTGATTAACTTCTTGTTGTACACGTTCATATACGTTTGCTAAAGGAAGACCTTCTTTTTTTGCAAAATCAAGAGCAGCCTTCAGGTAACGATCTGAATATTCAGCCCATTCTCTTCTAAGTTCTACATTAACGTCGTTATAGGTAGGGATATTCCCTAAAAAGTTTTCTTTATCAGGGGGAATGGTTACTAAAAATATGATCTTGGCTGGAGTCGTTTCATTTATAGTTTGAACTAGCAGCCGTAATTCATTTTGATAGTTTAGAATTTGATGGCCCCCATCCAAACGATGATTATAAGCAAATGACTCTACGATGACTAAATCCGGGCTAACTGCAGATAAACATTTCATATTTCCTTCTTTAAAAGGATTTGGATAATCATGCGTAATACGATATTTTCCATATTCCGCCCGCGTTCCGCTTACACCATAATTGAGTAATTCAAACTCCAAATCACTAAATGCAGTAGATAAACTTTCTTTTAACTCCCGCATTTCAGTACCCCAAAATGCTGTCATTGAGTCCCCTAAACAGGCAATTACTTTCTTTTTGCTCATCAATAAGCCTCCTATCCTTTTACAGAACCAGCCATGAGGCCTGTAATGAATTGTTTTTGTAGACTTAAAAATATAATAACTACTGGAAGCAGAGATATTACATTCGCAGCAAGGATGTGTGACCAAGGAACAGCCACATTTTGTTGTGCCAGCATCGCTAAACGCAATGGAATCGTAAATTTATCTTCACTTTGAAGTAAAACTAACGGCATCGTGAAGGAATTCCAATTTTGTACGAACATAATAATCGTTAATGTAGTAACGGCAGGCTTAATTAATGGGAAAACCATTTGGAAGAAAATACGGAACTCTCCGCAGCCATCAATTCTTGCTGCCTCAAGTAATTCTGTCGGAACATCATCAATATATTGTTTGGTAAAAAAGATACCAAACACAGTTACAGAAAACGGTAAAATCAGCCCTGTCAAAGTATCGTACATACCCATTTTCGAGATAATAAAATATAGAGGCAGCAATAATACAGTCGGCGGCACGGTCATTGTTCCTATTAAAATAAGAAATAATGTATTTTTACCTAAAAACCGCTTCTTCGAAAATGCATAACCAGCCATTGTAGAGAAAATAACAATTAAAACCGTTGTTGATACAGAAACAATAATGGAATTGAACATGGTTTGGCCAAAATTCAATAAATCCCATATCTGCGGGTAGTTACTCCAGACAAATTCCTTTGGCCAATACGTTGGAGGAAATTGAGTAATCTCCGCATCACTTTTAAAGCTGCTTACAACCAACCAATAAATGGGAAGAAAAAATAAAAAACCTGTAACCCAGAGTACTATTGTTAATATTGACTTTTTGTTTTTCATGTTTTCCCCTCTTATCCTAATCTTTTATCGACAATCCTTTTTTGTATTAAGGTAACGACAATGACAAAAATAAATAACAAATACGACATGGCAGCGGCAGGTCCAATTCTAAAATACTTAAAAGCTTCATTATAAATTAAGAACGGAACTGTTATAGTTGAATCCGCCGGGCCGCCTCCCGTCATAATGATAATCTCCTGGAAAATGTGCAGTGTATCAATAATTAATAAAATGGATACAACCAACGATACTCGCCCCAATAATGGCCAAGTGATCAGCCTAAATTTCTGAAACGTAGTTGCACCATCTACATCAGCAGCCTCATACAAATCCTTTGGAATATTTTGTAATCCAGCTAAATAAATCAACATGAAGTAGCCAATTTTTTCCCAACAGGTCATGATGGCGATAACCGGCATGGCCCATAGGGTGCTAGATAACCAATTCGGTCCTGTTACGCCAAAGTTTTGAAGCAATGCATTGACTAGCCCTCTGTCCCCATTAAAAAGGAACATAAAGATTAAACTGGTACTGACGACGGATATAATATAAGGAATAAAAATAACGGACCGCACAAAGTTTACGCCTTTTAACTTCTGATTCAACAGGATTGCAAGGCCTGCGGAAGCAAACATTGTGATTGGAATAAAAATAACGCCAAAGTAAAGTGTATTAAAAATAGATTTTATAAATAATGGATTATCAAGTGCCTTCTTATATTGACCAAGCCCCACAAAAGATCCGGGTACGTCAAATAAACTTGAATTTTTCAGCAGGATAGGATTAACATCCTTAAAGCTAGCTAGAAAAGACCAAATGATAGGATAAAGCAAAAATAATCCTAAAACGATAATTGTAGGCAATATAAATACATAACTGTTCAGTTCACCGATTGAACCTCGTATTTTCTTCACTGTTTACGCCCTCCTTACAAGGAGAGCACCTAAAAAATAGGTGCTCGTCTCCAAAAACTTATTTGGACTGTTTAATGATGTCATTTCCTCGGTCTTCGATTTGTTTCAAGCCTTCTTCAACACTGATTTTCCCTGATACAACCTGGTTTAGTACACTTGTATACACTTCTGTTTCAATTTGTGTCCATGCTGGAATTGGTGTTGAAATACTAGGATACTTTAATCCATCAATGAAAACATTAAACTCTGGATGATCCTTTAAGTACTGCATATCTGCTAGATCTTTACGGATAGGAATTCGGAATGGGAAATATTCTCCGTTAATTTTTTCACCCTTCATGATCATCTCTTGAGCTTCTTTAGAACCAAGATATTTGATTAGTTCTACAGAGGCATCAAATTTAGCTCCTTCAACTCCGGTAGGAATACTCAACATGTAAGTTGACACATCTGCGCCTTTTCCTGCTGGACCTGCTGGCATTGCAGCTGCTCCAACTTTAAAAGTGTTTCCAGCTTTCCAAATGTCTGTAACTCCCCATGGTCCTTGGAATTCCATTGCTGTTACCTGGTTACGGAAGTCTGCCATCACGCCGCCGCCATCTTTATTTGTTGTATCTGGAGGAGATGTTTCTGCTGCCAACTTCTTATAAAATTCAAGCGCTTCTTTTCCTTCAGGTGAATTAAGTGCTATTTTATAATCGCTTCCATCCTTTTTGACTAAATCTGCACCAGCCTGAGTCATAAACATATTAACCATCCAAGTGATATCATATGTTTGTTTACCAACAAGCCCAAGTCCATATTGATCAATTTTTCCGTCGCCGTTCGTATCAACCGTTAATTTTTTGGCATCTGCATACAGCTCCTCCCATGTCTTCGGAGCTTCTTTAATACCAGCCTTCTCAAATAAATCTTTATTGTAAACTAATTGAATCGTATGACCTAACCACGGTAGTCCATAAACTTTCTTTTCATATAAAGCTTGATCCCAAGACTGCTTATAGTAATTATCTTTCAGGCCGCTTAATTCTTTCGTTAAATCAGTAAATCCTTGCTGAGGTGCCAGCCCAAGTAAATCTCTGTAAGCTACTTGAATGACTTCTGGAGCTTTTCCGCTTAGAATCTGTGTTAATAATTTTTGATCTCCTTGTGCACTACCAACCATTTCAACTTTAATATTTGGATTCTTCTCTTCAAATTTATTCAAAACCTCACGAATCGCTAAACCCCTGTCAGAATCACTAGGCCATGCAATTTGCATTCTAATGGAGACAGGCTCTTTTGATTTGCTTTCTTTACTTGCGGCTGAACTTTCTTCTTTTTTGCCGCAACCCAATAACCCTAAAGATAGTGTAAGTACTGCAATTACTAGCAAGATCAACTTTTTCATAAAAACCACCCTTACTATTATTTTTTATAGACAATTAAAGCGGCATGGCTGCTTTATTGAAGATTGGAAGACTATGAAGGTATCTATATAGAGCCTCATAGGAATAATATTTTTTTGCGATTTCGAAGTTGTTTTCCGTTTCATCCTTATACAGCTTTTCATCGGATAGGATTTGACTCGCTTTCAAGCCTGCAGAAACTACTCTTTCATTCTGGATTTCTACTAAACCTTGATTATTAATAGTATGTTTATCACCAAGTGAAATAAAGGAGAAACCTTTATCTTGAATGTCAGTCAAATAGACCGGATATTCATATACCACCAGCGGTTTTTTAGCAAAAACCGCCTCTAACAGCTGGTTTCCCCAGCCCTCTAAAATGCTAGGGTAGGTAACCAAATCCGAAAATACGTAAGCATCCCATAAGGAGTAAACCTTTTCATTATTTTCGATTCTTCTGGAATGGTCGATTTTATCATTCACAAACCTTATATCTACACCAAGATTTTCGGCCTTATTCTTTAAGTGTTCGAGATATTGCGGAGTGGATTCAGGTAATCCTGCCAAGACATAAACAATCTTGCTGTTTTCACTAAACGATTTACCATTATAGAGCTGCTTCAATTCGTTTTGATGATCGGCGT
This sequence comes from Neobacillus sp. NRS-1170, assembly GCF_050468025.1. Lineage (NCBI taxonomy): Bacteria > Bacillati > Bacillota > Bacilli > Caryophanales > Bacillaceae > Neobacillus > Neobacillus sp. NRS-1170. The sequence continues at coordinate 120,725 of NZ_JBITPF010000049.1, forward strand.
TTTGCAGTTCACCTACCACTTCAATACCAAGCTCAATTGCTTTTCTTTCTGTGATTCTCGTCGCTTGCAAGACAAGAATGTCATCTTCTCCTACATCGATTGACTTTCGGAAATCCTGGTTGTACTCATCAGCCTTCCAGGCATCACCTTCAAAATTAAAAACATTCGGAACAACCGTTGCGATAATTCCTTTTCGTTTCTCCAGCTCTTCCTTGGCAATATGGTTGATGACAACATGGGATATATTATCTAGGTTTGGTGGAAAGAATTCCTCAAGATATTCTTGGATAAAGCTGCAGGTTGGATGACTGTACCGTTCTCTTTCCCAATGGAAATCGTGGTGATGAGCGACAAACTTTATTCCTGATTTTTTCGCCGCATTCGAAAAAGCAATCCCCGCTGGCAACCCCCAGCCTAATGACCAAATATTATTCGGGATCATCACGTCAATCTCTTCATTTTGAATAAAATTTAAAAGTTTTTGCTCAATTTTATGAGAAAAATCTAGAATTTCCTTTTTCAAGGAATCCTCGTCAGGATAATCCTTCAGGTTGTCATAAGCATTCTCTACGATACGGTCATTTATCGGATGCTTATAGTGAAGCTCTTCAATGATAAATGATTCTGTTAACCCTTCACTGCCTGCTAAAAAAACAACCTCATGCCCCATTCGTTCAAAAATCAGTTTCCATTTTTCCATTTCAAGTGAAACTCCGTCGGTTTCCCCAACACGAAAATGGGCTAAAGCGATTTTCAAAATGATCACCTCATTTTATGTATTTTTACCTTTTACCGAAAACGTTTTTGGTGAAAAGCAAAAAAAATTATTTCTTACAAGGAGCCGTTGTTTCTCTAATAATTAACTCGCAAGGTACTACCACTGGGTATGGACGATAGGCAGCATCGTCAATGATTTTCATCAATAAACCGATGGCTTCACTACCCATTTCATACTTTGATTGTCTCACTGTCGTCAATGCTGGCTTTTGCTGGGACGCTTCTTTAATATCATCAAACCCAATAACAGAAATGTCTTCAGGTACGCGATACCCGTTTTCCATCAAAGTTTCCATCACAACAAGTGCCATGCTATCACTTGCGACGAAAAATGCTGTAAGATTTTTATGTTTTTGAATAACGGTTTTGGTTGCTTCCTTCGTCTTCTCATCTGAGAAGTAACCAAGTTTCACTAGATCGGAATCAACTTCAATTCCGCTTTCACTTAGTCCTGCTTTATAGCCGTATAGCCGGTCAAAACTTAGTTTACCTATCTCATCTCCGCCAATGAAGGCGATCTTTTTATGCCCAAGGCCTAACAAATAGTTAACCGCTTTCTTTGCTCCTAAGTAGTTGTTTGACTCAACATAGCTGCATCTTTCACCCTCTAAAGGTAAATCAATCGCTACGCATGGGATGCCACTTTCCTGTAATTCAAGGAGCTGTTCATTTTTCTTTTTCCCTTCCCCGGTCAAAATCAAGAATACCCCGTCGACTCCGCGTTCTCTGCAAAGTGTCGTATAGGTGGCTCTTTGTTTGTGGGAATTGGTAAAAATCAACAAGTCGTATCCTGCATTGCCTGCTACCTCTCGGACAGCTGAGATTACTTCGAGAAAGAATGGATGATCAAAACCAGAATTCTTTTGATCACCGAAGAAAATCCCAATGGTGTAAGAGCGCTTTTGCACCAAACTTTTGGCAGCTGCATTCGCAAAATAGTTTAATTCTTTTGCCAGCTGCAAAATTTTTTCTCTTGTTTGTGGATTAACATCTTGGTAATTATTAAGCGCCCTGGAAACTGTCGATACAGATACTCCAGCTTTTCGAGCAATATCTTTAATTGAAGTCATGTTATTCACCTAAATTTCCGAAAACGTTTTTGGAACTTGGCTACATATTAACATGACATTGTTACCGTTTACAACTTTTTTTCAAAAAATTTATTAAATTTTTTTTGAACGAGTCCATGGGGACGGTTCTCCTGGCTTTTGATGGAGTTAGTGCCTGCCATCAGAACCGTCCCCACTGTACACAGTAGTGAAACCCTTTCATTCTTTGCTATAATAATTTCACCGAGGTGAATAAACATGCAATTCGAAGATCGCGTACATAAGTTTGAATACAAATTAAATGATACAGATGACCAAATTATTGAATATATCATCAAAAACAAAGAGGATTTCGTGAACAAATCGATTCAAGCCCTGGCCAGCAGTCTCTATACCGTTCCGAATACGATAACAAGGCTCTCGAAAAAGCTTGGATATGATGGGTTCTCCCACCTCAAAAACAGTATTAAAGAAGAACTTGAATCAACCAAAGCACCCGATGAGGATAGTTCTTACTTTTTTATTCAAAAAACCTTCGAACTCATTGATTTAGAACAAATCGAAACATCGGCGAAAATGCTCCATGATGCCAAGCATGTCGTCTTCTTTGGCGTCGGGGACACCGCTGATTTCTGTGATATCATGGTCCGGAACCTGCGTGTAGTGGGAAAAACCTCCCAACACTATATTCACCGTCATGAAATGATCCATATGCTTGATCAAATGACAAAACACGACGTTTTGTTCCTTATTAGCTTATCCGGTGAAACAGCACAAATCTTAGAAATGGCTGAAAAAGCCAAACAAAGGGAAATTCCGATTATATCATTAACGCACTTTACCCGGAATTCTCTACAAGAAGCTGCCGAAGTCAATCTTTATTGCTATGCGCCAAAGAAAGAAAAGAACGGCTACAATATAACCGACCGAACTCCGCTAATGATTGTGCTGCAAACATTATCTCAATATTATTGGGATCACTTTTAAAAATGTGTACATATACACTTGAAACCGCTTAATTTAATCCTGGCTGTGTAAAAATAAGAAGAATCGCTCTTCTTATTTTTTTTTTGCTACGATTGACCCATGAAGTTGAAAACACTTTCAAAAAAATAAGGAGGTAAACCTTATGCAACTACAAGCACTTACCTCACCAAGCCTAATCAGTACCGGAAAAAGCTTCTCTTCAAAAAAAGAAGTCATTCAGTACTTAGTCAAACAGCTAGGTGAAGCTGGAAAATTACATTCAGAACAAGAATTTCTTCAATCTGTTTTCGATAGAGAAAAACTTTCTCCAACAGGCTTTGAAGGCGGACTTGCCATTCCACATGGTAAATCTACTGCCGTCAAAGAAGCCGCTTTTGCGGTCGCAACTCTTAAAACACCTGTAACAGACTGGGAAAGCATTGATCCAAACAACAAGGTACAGCTTGTCATCCTGCTTGCTATTCCTGAAAACGAAGCAGGCTCCACTCATCTTACCTTGTTAGCAGAATTCGTTACAAGATTATCAAACGAAGCTTATAAAAATAGACTTCTAAACGCAGAAACAAATAAAGAACTTTTCAATCAATTAGATAAAACCGAAACTGAAGCTCCAAAAACAGCACCAAAGAAGTTAAACAAAACAATTTTAGCCATCACAGCTTGTCCGGCGGGAATCGCCCACACATATATGGCGGCAGAAGCACTCATGAAAGCTGGAAAAGAACTAGGTGTTGACGTATTTGTTGAAAAGCAAGGAGCAAACGGCATTGAGGGTCGCCACACAACAACCCTTTTGAACAAAGCAGACGCAGTTATTTTTGCCAATGACGTGGCCGTTAAAAGCGAAGAACGCTTTGCCCACTTGCCAAAGGTAAAAACATCTGTCGCAGCTCCGCTAAGAAATGCGACAGACCTAATACAGAAAGCTCTAGAAAAAGCGGAAACAACTCCTAAGAAACGGTACAGTCCGTCTCAAACCGCTGCAGCGGAAGAAAGCGGCGAAAAATCATTTAAATCAGAAATTAAAGATTCGATTTTAACAGGTATTTCTTATATCATTCCGGTAATCGTTGCCGGCGGGATGACCTTAGCTGCAGCGGTATTAATTTCTCAAGCGTTTGATTTACAAGACGTCTATGCAAAAGAAGGTTCTTGGCTATGGCTATTAAGACAGCTTGGCGGCGGACTACTTGGTCAACTGATGGTTCCTATATTAGCGGCTTATATGGCTTATGCGATTGCAGATAAACCAGCACTTGGACCTGGCTTTGCAGCCGGTGTGGCGGCCAACTTAATTGGTTCCGGATTCCTTGGCGGTATGCTCGGTGGTTTCTTAGCCGGTTTCTTCTTAAAATTCTTAAAGAAAAAAATCCAGCCAAAAGGGACATTTGCCGGATTCATTAGCTTCTGGGTATATCCTGTTGTCGGAACACTTGTCGTCGGTTCGATCATGTTATTCGTAATCGGCAAACCACTCGCATTAATTAATCAAGGTTTAATCGACTGGCTCGGCAGTTTATCTGGTACAAATGCCCTTATTTTAGGAGCAATTCTTGGTGCGATGGTATCCTTCGACTTAGGCGGACCAGTCAACAAGGCAGCTTATACCTTCTGTATCGGCGCAATGGCAAGCGGTAATTTCATTCCTTACGCAGCCTTCGCTTCTGTAAAAATGGTTTCAGCTTTCTCTGTTACAGGCGCAACCATTATCGGTAAAAAATATTTTACAAAACAAGAACAAGAAATCGGCAAACAAACCTGGCTGCTTGGCCTAGCAGGTATCACGGAAGGGGCGATTCCATTCATGATTAACGATCCGTTACGTGTAATTCCTTCCTTAATCGCAGGTTCAGCCGTAACAGGTGCGATTGTTGCTTACTTTAATATTGGACTAAACGTTCCTGGCGCAGGAATTTTCTCCTTAGCTTTATTAAAAGGACAACCAGCCCTGTTAGCAGCAAGCATTTGGCTTGGGGCAGCCTTAATCGGTGCCGTTATTTCAATGGTTCTTCTAATCGCAACCCGCAAAAGCAAGCTAAAAAAAGAAAATAAAGAGATTTCGGCTGCAAAAGCAGCTTAATTAGTACTAATTGTGAACTTGGCGGAATTAAGTGTGAACTCCGCGGGATTATGATCAAATCTTGCGGAATAAACGTTACTATCCGCGGAATAAATTCAAAAACTCGCGGAATACCCGCAAAAACCCGCGGATTTAATTTTAAAACGACAAACAAAAACATATGGTACCTAGAGAACATCTCGCTAGGTACCATTGATATTTGGAGGACATCATGAAAAAAGTTCATATCGTACCCCACATGCATTGGGACAGAGAGTGGTACTTTTCAACCGAAGAGTCTCGAATTTTACTGGTTAACAACATGGAAGAAATCATGGAAATGCTCGAAAACGATCCAGACTATCCTTACTATGTATTAGATGGCCAAACTTCCATCCTTGAAGACTACTTTGCCGTAAAACCAGAAAATAAAGAACGTGTAAAAAAACTCGTCCAAGACGGCAAACTCATAATCGGCCCATGGTATACCCAAACTGATGAAATGGTTGTCGGCGGCGAATCCATCGTCCGCAACTTACTATACGGATTAAAGGATACAGAAGAATTTGGACAGCCAATGATGATTGGCTACCTTCCCGATTCCTTCGGCCAATCCTCACAAATGCCGCAAATCCTGAATGGATTTGACATTAAGTATTCGATTTTCTGGCGTGGAACCTCCGAACGCCACGGCACGGACAAAACCGAATTCTACTGGGAGAGCGCTGACGGCTCTAAAGTATTAGTTCAGCTATTCCCGCTTGGCTATGCGATCGGCAAATATCTGCCAGAGGACGAGGATAAACTACAAGAACGGATTAACAAATACTTTACCGTCCTTGACCGTGGCGCAACAACAGATCACATTATTCTTCCGAACGGTCACGACCAAATGCCAATTCAAAAGAACATTTTTACGATTATCGAAAAACTGAAAAACCTATATCCAGAACGGGAATTTTTCTTAAGCAAATACGAAAATGTTTTTGCAGAAATCGAAAAAAATCATTCTTTACCGACAATTCAAGGTGAATTTTTAGACGGAAAATACATGCGCGTCCACAGAAGTATCTATTCTACTCGAATGGATATTAAAGCGGCCAACGCACGAATCGAAAACAAAATCACGAACATCCTAGAACCATTAGCATCAATCGCCTATTCATTAGGCTTCGAATACCACCATGGCTTGATAGAACTGATTTGGAAAGAAATCATGAAAAACCATGCCCATGACAGTATCGGCTGCTGCTGTTCCGATAAGGTTCATCGCGAAATCATCAACCGTTTCTTCCTTGCAGAGGAAAAGACCGATCAACTCATTGAATTTTACAAGCGCAAAATCACCGATTCGATTGACACGGATCGCAAAGAAGACCGCTTAACGGCGTTTAACCTGCTTCCATATGAGCGGAATGAAGCTGTGAGCACTACCGTTATTACCAAGCTGCCTTCCTTTACATTAGAGGATGCGGAAGGAAACACCATTCCTTTTGAGGTATTGAAAAAAGAAGAACTGGATCCAGGCTTAATCGACCGTCAAATCGTTCACTACGGAAACTATGATCCGTTTTACCAATACACGATTCAACTAAAAGATGTGATTCCAGCAATGGGATACAAAACTTACTTTGTCGTTAGCAACGAAAACGAAGTGACCAATACCCTTGTGGAAAAAGAAACCGTTGAAACGGATTATTATGTGGTTTCCGTGAATCCTAATGGAACACTAAAAATCTATGATAAGCAGCTTGAAAAGGAATTTAACAATGTCCTTCTTCTAGAAAACGGCGGCGATGACGGCGACGAATACGACTTCTCACCACTGCCTGATGAAAAACTTATTTATAGCGAGAACGTCCAAGCGCAAGTACAAATGGCGCAAAATCAATACGAAGCCCAAATCGACATTCATTTGACGCTTGAAGTTCCAGGCCATTTAGAAAATCGCAAAATAAACAAGATTGACCGTTTTGTAGACCTTCATTGGAAAGTGACGATTCCAAACCACCAGCCAATCATTAAGGTGGATGCAGAACTAGACAATCAAGCGAACGATCACCGTCTTCGCGTCTTAATTCCAACAGGAATCGCTTCTTCCTTCTCTGTGTCGGACAATCAATTCGGCTTCATTAAGCGTGATGTCTATGATGCGGCGATGGATTACTGGGAAAGAGAAAATTGGGACGAGCGTCCAGACTCGATTTATCCAATGCTTTCCTTTGTAGGCTTATCAGATGAGAATCACGGAATCAGCGTGTTAACGAACAGCACACGTGAGTATGAAATTATCGGGGAGAATTATGATACGATAGCGATTACTCTTTTCAGAAGCGTTGGCTTTTTAGGAAAAGAAGAAATGCTAAGAAGACCAGGGCGTCCATCGGGTATTAAACTGCCTACGCCTGATTCACAAATGATTGGAAAGCTGAAGCTGGATTTTGCCATTACAACCCATAAAGGCTCAACTACTTCGGCACATGTCGGCAGAATCGCAAAGGAATTTACCACTCCGATTCAGACTTATAACAAAATACCGTACAATGCCATGAAGTTAAATCCATCAGGTGTCAAATCACCTTTAAGCTTTAGTTTCTTACAAGAAACAAGCAAAACGACTGTCCTAAGCACACTGAAAAAAGCAGAAAAAGAAGAAGGCTTCGTTCTTCGTTTCTTCAACCCGACAGAAGCAGAAACCCAGGGAGCATTTACCGTTTACCGTTCCTTAGATCATATCCAGGAAGGTAACCTAAATGAAAAAGCCATTGCACCATTAGAATTAGAAAATAATCAATTTAGCATCTCATTGAAACAGAACCAGGTTAAAACGGTATTATTTTAATCTCATGCCAATACAACAAAAAGCCTAACTCTTTAATAGATTAGGCTTTTTGATTTTATTCCTCTTTCATCACTTCCAACAATATTCTACAAAAACCTCATCAAACATAACTAATTAATCGTTTGATTAAAAAGGCAAATAACCCCTGTAGCTTTTAGATTTTATATGATGGGTGGATAAAAATTTTGTTGGAACCCTCCCCATGGTCCTGATGCCCATGGGCCTGGTCTCCATTCAATTTCGTGCTAATCGATAATCGGTAGGGCTGAACTGCATGTACTTTTTGAACATACGGCTGAAATAATTGGCATCATGGAATCCTGTTCTGTCAGCGATCTCGCTGATCGGTAGATCCGTCATTTCTAGATACGACAAAGACTTATCAATTCTCAAGCGATTCAAATAGTCAATCAAACTTAACCCTACTTCCTTTTTAAACAAATGACTAAAATGATAACGACTTAAGCAGCAATATTGTGCTATCTCATTCAGAGTAATATTCCTCTGATGGTTTTCTTTAATATAATCTATCGCTTGTTGAATTAAAGGAGTTACTTCCATTTGATTCGTGTTCAAGGCCTGCTCTGTAAGCCAAACCGCATATTCACAAACCTGATTAACAAATTTATCGTAACGAATGATATGATACAAGTTTTGAATAAAATTTGTATTGTTTGTAAGGATGGTTGTTGCATTAGCGCCTGATTCCATCACCCTTTTAGACATTAATAAAACAATGGACACTACTTCTGTTTTGAAAATATCCTCATTAAAATGACAAGCCTCCGCTATTTTTTCCATGAGGTGTTTCAAACGATTAATGCTCCCCTCTACATCCCCAATTTTAACAAGGGCCAGCAGCTCGGCCTTTTCTTCACTAAACGGATTGATGAATGACGCCTCTTGATTCCGTTCCATTTCGCAATGAAAGATTAATTGATTTCCTTGAAAAAAACGTCCCGACATGGATTTCCTTGCTTCAATAAAGGATTGGTAAAGGAGGTATGGATTTTCATAATATTTTCCAATTCCGATAGATACAGAAAGGTCACTCGAATGAATAGAAAGCTGAATTTCCTTTGCCATTTGAAGCATTTTTCTATTAAACTCATCTTCTGGGTCCTTTTCATCCAACTCCAAAAGTAGGGCAAGAACCCCTTCCTCAATCCAATTCCAGAGAAATGGAATACTGACTGTCTCTTCAATTTTTCCCACCAGCTGTTGACCAATCATTTTTCTCCACTCTAAAGAATTCCCGCTTGCTATATCGGGATAACGATCGATTGAAATAATCATGACCAAATGGGGTTGAATAAATATCCCGAACCTTTGTTGTGCCTCTTCAAATGTTCCTTCATGAACAAGCGTTCCAGAGAGTAAAAGATGTGAAAAAGCAGCGCTATTTGAATCTTGCTTCATTTTCATCCCCCTCGTTCATCCTATCTTCTAATTGAAAGAAAAAGAAGCCGCTTTTCTCTGAAGATAAAGTGGCTTCCTCCTTAAATGTTACTAGTGTATTTCTCCAATTAATTCTTCGACTAGTATAACGATTTCTCCTTCTTGGATGTGTTGGTAAATAATCTCTATATCAGGATGAAAAAATCTGTCCTCTTGTACAGTTGGTACTTTCTCCCGAATAAACTGATGAACCTTCCCTGTTACGGGGGATGGATTCAATGATTCATAGAAATCTAACGCCTGCGTGCCTAGCATTAGTTCAATCGCTAATATATATTGAAGTTTCTTTGAAATTTGATAGGCTTTCTTAGCCGCAAAATAGGCAAAACTCACCACATCCTCTTGATTCGCACAAGTGGAGACATTATCAATGGTAGCCGGATGAGAAAGAACTCTGATTTCATTTAATAAACCGGCAGCTGTATATTGGGGAATCATATATCCATTATTTAAACCAGGATTAACCACTAAGAAGTTTGGCAATTCACTCACATGATGATTCACCAATCGGTCAATCCGGCGTTCCGCATTCTTGGCTAAGTTCGCCATTGCGATACACATGGCATCTGCATCCATTCCTACATAGGAACTGTCGAAGTTACCTCCACTGAGGGCGATTCCATCATCACCTTCAGGCCAGATGATGGGATTATCACTAACGGACTGCATTTCATTCATTAGGTTTTCCAGCGCATTTTTCAATACCTTCTTTACGGCACCATGGACCTGCGGAATACAGCGCAGACTTAGCGCATCCTGCAATCGATATTCTTTGAACTGTTCGGCAATTTGACTTCCATGAAGAATTCTGACTAAATTCCGGGCAGTTTTATTCTGCTCCTCGTGTTTTTTTACGGCATGCAGGCGAGGATCAAAAGCTTTAATTGTTCCTTTTAACGATTCGAACGACATGGCTCCCGAAATATCAGCAGTTTTGACAGCTTGAATCGCATTATATAAGGCGAGCGCGGCAAACGCTGTAACGGAAGTAGTACCGCTTAGAAGAGCCAGTCCTTCTTTACACCCTAAAGTAACTGGCTTTAATCCGGCCTTCTCTAAAGCCTCGCAGCCTGAAAGGAGTTCGCCCTTATACCAGGCTCTACCTTCACCCATTAAAACTAAAGCAATGTGTGCTTCAGGAGAAAGATAGGCCACTGAACCATCACCGGGTACAACCGGCAAAATATCATGATTCAATAATCCGGCCATAAGCTCTAAAACTTCTAAACTGACTCCCGAAAATCCATGCCCTAAATGGTTTAGAATCATGAGTTGAATCGCTCTAACCACTTCTTTTTCCAGTGGCTCCCCTACTGATACAGCATGGGATCGAACAATATTCCGTTGAAGGATTTCGGCATCGTCCTTCGAAATCACTTCTGTGACATTACTGCCAAATCCAGTTGTCACTCCATAAATCACGCGCTCTTCCTGTAAAAACTTTTCGATTAACCCGCGTGATGCTTTGACCCTGCTGCGGTATGCAGCTGTAAAGGAAACTTTTGCGGAATACCTTGCAACAGCGACCACCTCTTCAATCGAAAGCCAATGATCTCCAAGAATAACTTCTTTTATATCTCTTGGGTGTAAGGATTCATTCTTGGTCATCTAACACACCTCTTTATCTAAAAATAAAGCTTATGATAAATTTCTTTTTCCTGAAAGCGAAGAATCGATGGTTGGAGAGGTCCCCGCTTCAAGTTCGGGCTTATTGACATCGCTCATCGACAGATACTTTGTTTCTGGAGCCCATGCGATCGAGACAATTGTTCCAATCAATAGAACCACACTCATCGCGATCATCGATGGGCCCATTCCCCATGAACTAACGCTAACGGGCAGCAGAAAGGTTCCAATGGCAGAACCAATTCGGCTGACAGCAGTGTTGACACCTACACCTGTTCCGCGAATTTCGGTCGGGAAAAGTTCGGCAGGATAAATTAACGTTAGATTGGAGGCAGCAGACATCACAAATGTGAAGGTGGCAAAAACAATGATCGCAATTGTATGTGAATCCTTAGGCAATACACTTAAAAGAAATAAAGAGACGGTAAGGATGATAAACGTATAAATGGTGAAACCTCTGCGCGTAAGCTTTTCTGTACACCAAACCCCAACGATGGCTCCAGCTAAAAGGAAAAGGTTAAGCTGCATATCAACACTGAAGGTCTCTTCAAATCCCATTTTACTTAAGATTGTAGGAAGAAAGGTATAAATTGCGAAATACGGAACAACCTGACATACATAAAATAATGATCCAAATGTTGTCCGTTTCCAAAGCTGCTTGCTGAAAAGGTCGATCATACGGAAGGCCTTTTCAGAATGAGACTTAATTGTTTCATCCATTATGGCATTCGGTCCAATATATTTTCTTACAATGGCACGGGCCTCTTCCACACGCCCCATTTTAATTAACCAAAGTGGCGATTCTGGAGTACCGATACGTAATATTAATAAAATAAAAGCTGGAATAGCAGCACTCATCAGCATCCATCGCCAAGATTCCGGGCCTGCTTTTTGTAAATAAAAACCGACAATATTCGAAACAACATAACCGACTGTCCAGAGTACATTTAAAGAAGAAAGCAATAATCCTCGATACTTTCTAGGGGCAAACTCAGCGAGTAAAGTCGATCCAACCGCGTAGTCTCCTCCTAAGGCAATCCCTATCAATAAGCGTAAAATGAACAGCGTCCATGGATCATTCACAAAGAACTGTAAAGCAGAGGCAATCCCGATAATCAGAAAATTAGCTAAGTAGATTTTCTGTCTGCCAATCCGGTCGGATAACCCTCCCAGTAGCAGGCTCCCGAAAAAGAGGCCAATTAAAGCGGAGCTTCCGATTAATCCTTCCCATATGGCGCCTAGTTTCATTTGTGGCCCTAATAAGGAAAGCGCCATTCCAATAATCCCTAAAGCATAACCATCCGAAAAATTAGAACCGAACGTAAGGGCGGTAATCCGAAGATGAAATTTATTAAGCGGGGCATCATCGATTAAATATTTTTGATTGCTCATAAAAGGCTCCTTTTCTGTATTTATTTGACTTTTCAGATTTATCACGATAAAAAAATAACTCCCTTTTCACATCCTTTCATTATTCCTGTATGCGTTTTCACTTTAGTATACTAAATTATAATATGTTAAAAGAAAGAAGGCTCTAGAGGATAATTCGTTTTATTAGCACAATATTGCTATATTTTGTGATGATCGGCCAAACAAAAAAAGAGGGAAACCACATAGGTTTTCCCTCTTTTTCAGCTGCACATTCATATTAATCTATTTATTTTTAGATTCATTTGAAAAGCGATGAAGTGAAAACATGGAAATATCATAGGATGTTCTACCCTCCGAAACGAGCTCACAAATAATTTTTCCTATGACACTTGCAAATTTAAAGCCATGTCCGGAAAAACCAGCCGCTATCATGACATTGGAAAATGCCGGGTGCCGGTCAATAATAAAATGCTCATCAGGAGTAAGGGTATAAAGACATGTTTTACCTTTAATCAAGCGCCCATTGGCTTTTGGCAGGTACTTTTGAATAAAATTCCGAGCCTCATGCTCATCTGATGAAGCCGAACCATATTCCCGGTTGAAAAAATCCGGGTCTACCCTTTCACCTCCATCATGTCTTCCAATCTTTACCCCGCTTCCATTGATACTTGGAAAACCATAATAATGTTCATCTCCTACATCAATAGAGAAAGCCGGAAAACAGTTGGAATCATAGAGATGCTCATCACATTCAAACCACGAGACTGTCTTACGTGTCGGCTGAAGAGGAAGGTCTACTCCTGTTCCCTCAAGGATTTTCCCTGTCCAGGCTCCTGAACAGACAACCACATACTCAGCCGCATATTGTTCATTTTCCGTATGTACAATGGCACCTTCAACAAACTTTTCTATTTTCTCCACCTTTGTATAAGGTATTATGGTCATCCCATTCGCTAAACCAAGTCTGCGATAAGCACGAATACATTCTTCACTATATAGGACTCCTGAGTTCGTTTCTAGACAGCCAACAAATCCTGGTGGTAAAGTGATGCCTGACCAACGGCCATTGATTTCTTCACTTGATAGGATTTCAAGCGGTAAAGAAAATTCCTTGGCACTTTTGATGACTTCTTCGATAAATGAGGAACCCTCTTCACCTACACATAACACTCCCGTACGAGAAAACAATTTCATTCCTGATTCTTGTTCCAATTCACTCCATAATTCCTGAGCTCCGAGTGCAAGAGGAACATAATTCCTTCCTTCTCCATAGGCATGACGAATAATTCTAGTATCCCCATGATGGCTGCCAAAGCTATGAGGGGGATCATACGAATCTAGTAATAATGTTCTTTTCCCGAGCTTTGATAAGTAATACCCTGCAGCCATGCCCATTGACCCGGCGCCAACAATGACAACATCATAGTGGTCCTTCAATCTCATACACATCCTTCCAAATATGAAATTATAATATCAGAAATTTCTTTCTAGTTGGTGAGTTTTTCTTCACATTTGCTAGGAAATTCATCAATGGGGACGGTTCTTATGGTTCAGAAAAACTGTGAAAACCGTCATCCTAGTCTTCTTCACCTGCCGTAAGGCCAAATTCAAATAAACCTGGAATAGCTCTTCCGGCAGGTTTTGCATACTTTAGCAAACGATGCATTTCTAGTTGTCGGGCTCTGCTTAATAGTGGGTGCATTATAAAATGGTCTTTGTCAGATCATAAAATAGGAATAATATAAGGAACTTTTTAAAAATAACAAGACCAGCCATAATGGAATGGCTGGTCTTACCTTATAAAACTATTACCTATTTAAAATTGTTCATCTGACGATATACATAGTTACGATAAAGATTCGACATTTTCCATAGATCTCCATTCAAAATATCGGGTTTCCCATTTGGATCGAGGCTAATATCCGCACTAATACCGTATGGCAAAAAGGGCAGCTGCCTGAAACTATATTTTTATTAGCTCAATCTAACAATTAAGGATACTATTTGTTTTTTTGTATTTCCAGGAATTCGGCAACAGGCACCGGAATTCAATTTTCATCGGTTTGAGGAGTTCCACCTGTATCGGGTTCTTCATGTGATTTAGTTTCGCTTCCATCGATTCCTTCATTTTTTGTTGTTTCACTTACATCCGTTTCTTGGTTGGTTGCAGGTTCACCCGCATTGGTTTTATTTACTTGTGAGTCCTTGTTATTTTCTGTTTCTGGGTTGGCCTGATTAGAATCAATATTTGGCGGGCCGCTTGGGAGATATTCATCATTTTCATTGTCTATTGCTGTAGCTTTTAATTTATTTTGATCGATTGCAACTGAATATGTTTCATCCACATAATTTTTAAATGCCTTAATTCGATATTGAATACTGGTGGCATTACTGTCATTTTGTAAATGATTGATTTCAAAGTTAAATGTAAAGGATTCTCCTGGCTGCAGCCTTTTACCGACCGAATGATTCCCAAGTCCGACAATTACGTTTGTTTCTAAATGGGAGATATTTGCTATTGTAAGGCTATTACTCACTTTACTATTTTTATATACCACTTTACCGGGAGTGATACGCAACAAATCGGAGGTAGTTGCATTTTGAGTGGAGCCGCTTGCTGATGTCTCAGATGAAAACCAAGCGAATGTCCCCGGAGTAGAGGATAACGCTCCTGAAATAAAATAGAAAGATTGCAAGATTAATACAGCACTAAGTACGGAGTACCTAATTTTGTATTTCCATCTTTGAATTCGATCCGTTTCAAACCCTGAGTTCATTATAGCCTCCTTTATAAACTAAAGGCAGCCGTAAATCGACTGCCTTCTTTTTTATTTAGTCGTTTCTTAATATTGCGCACCCGCATCTGTTTGTTTACTAAACACCTTCACCGTGGAGTTGTATACTGCGCCTTGATACTCGTTTCCAGCATTTTCATTTAATTTCACGCCATAGATGACCATTATTTTATAGCCTGCTGGCAATAATCGCTCCCAAGGCACTGTATTAATACGAGTAGTGGTTGCTGCTGCTGCCATTTTCGCAGCATCTTCTTCACTGTCAACCACTTGTGCACTTGACCCCTTTGGCAGTGGTAATGCTGGCGCTGTAAAAGCTGTTTTTGCTACAGGATTTCCTCCTAAAGCATTCTTAATATCATTTTCAAAAACGGCTTTGTCGGCGTCGGTCAATTCGTAGCTTATTGGGACTTCAAAGAACCACCCTCGATAATGGTAGTTTGCCAAACTGCCTGATGGCATGTTCAATGTCTCGGTATTGGTTACCTTATAAAATTGATCTAAATCACCAGTGTTTTGGAATGATATCCAATTGCTCATCAAGAGTTGGGAAGGCGCAAATTTTTCATGGTTATACAATGGACTGCTAGCTTCACCCAATGTGAAGGTTCCATTTTTGATCTGACTAGTAACTGATTTCTCTGCAGTGAACCAAGAATATGTGCCATACCCGGCACTAACTACTAAGGCACCAGCTAAAGATGTCGCAATCAACGCTTTTTTTACATTGTTCATGAAAACTCCCCATTTCTAAAAATATTTTTTTGAAAAACCACAGTCTAAGGGACGGTTCTAATGGTTTTTAATAAGGTTAGTGCTGACCACAAGAACCTCCCTATGGTCGTCATTAGATTTAAGAAATTACCTGGTCTTCTTTTTTATTTAAAATTTTTAATATCCTTTCATATACTTCTATGAGAATGAAAAGAAGTAACGGCAGAATAATAAAAATTAAAAAGCCAATTGGACTGCTAACAAATTTTGCGATATGCCCAGCGTTAGGGATAATGATACTAACTTCACCTAAAAGATCTGTTGGTTTAACTTCCCAATTATCTTGAACATTATTGTTATCTCCTTTAGTAATGAAGCCACTATCCGATACGCGTTTGACACGGTGTGTAATTAGCTTGGTTTTGGTATTTGGTTCAGTTACTTTAAAGGTGATGATGTCTCCCACTTTTACATCGACTGCTTTTTTGTTCTTTACAAAGATCATATCCCCAGCACTGATTTTGGGTTGCATACTGTTTGTTAGAACGGTTAATGGCTTATATCCAAAAATAGATGGGATATCATTTATTTCTTTTTTAGCTTGATACGAAATGAACAATAAAAAGCCAATACAACCAATGACTAGAATAACAAGAACAGTTGATAAACGTTTAAAAATCATCTTGTTCATTACAACACACCCTTATGTACAGTATAACGAACACCTTGCAAGGATAAATTTACTACACTTTATTACCATCGTCAATGTAATAAGGAACATTATTGTTCGTTATATGTCGACAAATCTTGCCTAAGAGACAGTTTTGATGGGGGGATGTTTTTCGTCAAAACAGAACCAGCAACGGCGCAAACGCAGAGAGAACTTTTGGACAAAGATTCAGGAATGGGATTATTTCTTAGGATCGCTCCTATTAAAATATTAAAGTGCTATAAGGCTCAAAAGAACTTATAGCACTTTTATTGTATTGATAAGTAAGTTTAATATTTTACTTTAAGAATTATCTAGCTCTTCGTGACACCTTCACTCCTCTGTTAAGCTACCTCAAACATACAACAAAAAGTGTCCAGTTACTTGAAACTGGACACCTACATATATTATTTTACAAAGTTAGGGTTTGACCCTTTTTATTTCTCATTGAATTATATATATACGCATCCTTAATATAGCTACTTCCCATTCTATTTCGAGAAAATCTTATAGCATTGACTTCTTCAGGTCCTGTATTAAATACAGTAGAAATAAATACCGGCATGGAATGTATTTTAATCATGAAAGAACATGGTTGCATTAAATCGATCCTTTCGGTATGGGTCATAAAATCCATCCGTAATGGTCCAACCAGGAAAGTCTTCTTTTTTAAATAATTTATGTTCTGACCTATGTGAACGAATTGGGAGTTCACCAATCAAAAGAGCTTTTTTTGCTACGCGTTTTAATTCGCTAATTGCTTGTTGTACGGATTCCTCAGAATCAAAGTATAGAAATACACCATAACAAATTACTTTATCAAAGCTTTTATCCTTAAAAATAATATCATTTGCTTCTCCAACTATTACAGAATTACCTAGGAGTTCAATGTGCTTCTTAACAAGGGTAGGAGAGTAGTCAATCCCTACATAATCGCAATTTAAATATTGAGCTAAAGTGCCCGCGCCACAGCCAACTTCAAGAACCCTATCGGTTGGTTTGATATCTAAAGCTTTTACGATTTGGGCTGCTACCTCTGGCATATTAACCTGTGTAGCTTCATATCCGTTATAGGCAAGCAAATCTTCTCGTGAGCCAGATACTTTCCCTTTTCTGGTCCAGATTTCTCTCCATGTTTCTTTTGGTTGTTCTAATTTTGAGTTTTGTGATTCTACTTTTTGGGTTGGATTCATGATCATATTCTCCTTATATTGGGTATGTCTGCCCTTTTCTTAATTATTTCAGAAAACACTTTAACGCGGCAGCTATCGCTGGGTTAGACCTTTCATCTATATGTATGTAAAAAAGTATTTAGTTCAAAAAATAACAGAGGAAAATATTAAATAGAAGGAATAAAAAAACAAAAAAAAACTGTGGATGGTTACATTGAGAAGGTTTTTCCCATATTTTTCATCATACCTAAAGAAGTAACTTAATTCTTCTGTAACAGTAAATTTACAATTAAACCTTATAATCAAGGAAAATATATTTATGGGGTGATACGATGCTTACACTTTGGCATAAATGTAGAAAAAACTATTTTCGAACGCTTGCAAACAATTGTTTGTGCGAGAATTTAAGAAATAGGTTTTTAATGAAAGCATCTTATCATAGGCATAAATTAGTTAAAGAGCAATAGGCAAGTAATCCATACTTTGATCATATGACGCACATATTCAGTTCAAAAATGAGATAAAAAAAAGCGGCCGGATTCATTTTCCGTCGCTTTTTTTGTTTCTTTCATTAAAATTAATCACAGGTTAACATGCTGAAAATAAATTAAATGAAGGTCACTAGCACTCCCCTGTTAAGCTTCCTCAAACAAAAAGTGCCCGGTTACTTAGAACCGGACACCTACTATTAAAAATAATAGAGAAAACGCCCCAAATTGCAAAAAAAAGCCTTCAAAAATGAAAAATGCGAATTCGATTTACTCAGCCAAACCCGATATCGTAGAGTGCAGAAAAACGATGAAAGGGTGTCATAAATGGATGGCATTAAATCTGGCAATACGGAAGGATTTCAACAGTTCTCACAATTCATTTCCCTTCAGGAATTCAATCATCATATCGAGATGTGGTTATTGGAGCATAAGCATGATTTTACAAAAGGAGAAATAATCAGATTAAAAAAGCTCGTGCGCTTTGCAGCCAAAATCCCTGGAGTATGCAATGCCAAGATCGGGACCATCTTAAAATCTATTCACGAGCAATACCAGGAGAACGGCATCTCAAGGTCTACCTTTAAACGGATGATTCTGAAAGCAAAAGAATTGGGAATCCTCACGGTCTTTGAAACAGAAAGGAAAAACGGCTCGCAATCCAGCAACCTATATCTGTTTAATCGTTTTCCAACCACTGAACCACCCAAAGAGGAAAAAATGAACCACCATAATGAAACTAGTAATCTTTTAAAAACTGAAAAAGATCAAAAGATAAATAAACGTAATGAAACGTCTGAACAATTGGATCACAATTTTATCAGCAACCGAGTCCCGCAGCCTTTTGTCCAGCTAGTAAAATGCTTTTTCTCCGAAGCCAAAACGATTGAAGAATATTGGCATATGGTACAAATTGCTGCTTTCCGCTTTGAGTGTCAGAATAGCCCAGTTGAAATCCTAGAAATCTCGAAAGATGCCTTTAGACAACTGATTCGAAAGATAAAATTGACCAATTGCGTCAAAAATCCCATCGCCTACTTTTATGGAATCCTGGACAACAAATTTATGAAGCTCTATTCGGAGAAGATGGCTGCTATGGGGCCAACAACACATAGACCCCTTCCTTTTATAGAGGGCATTGACCTAGACTGGAATTGGCTGGAATGAGACCACAGGGACGGTCCCCATGGCTCCAAGTGCTTATTGAACAAACCGGCCATATTCTTGAATAAAAAAAGGAAATAATAGAAAATAAAATACAAGCTCTAAATTATACCATGTTCGTTAAGCTTCTGATGATAAATAAAAGATACCCGAATGTAACTTGATATAGGAGTGGTATAGATGAAACGTATATCGATTTTAATTGCTGATGATGAGGAGGAGATAGCTGATCTGATTGCAATCCATCTAGAAAAAGAAGGATACTATTGTCTTAAAGTTCCTGATGGGCAAGAAGCCATACATGTTATCCAGACTCAACCAATTGATTTGCTAATTTTGGATATTATGATGCCGAAAATGGATGGATATGAAGTAACCCGTCAGATTCGTGAACAATATAATATGCCTATCATTTTTTTGAGTGCAAAAACTTCTGATTTCGATAAGGTACATGGACTAGTGATTGGAGCAGATGATTATATGACTAAACCATTTACCCCTATTGAATTGGTTGCACGTGTGAATGCTCAATTGCGGCGCTTTATGAAGTTGAATCAACCCAAAGTAGATGATCATAAAGCTATCTTGGAATTTGGTGAAATAGTGATTTCTCCTGATCAACGTACAGTTTTGCTTTATGGTGAAAACATCGAGCTAACGCCGAAAGAGTTTGATATTTTGTATTTATTAGCCAGTCATCCAAAGAAAGTTTATAGTGTTGAAAATATTTTTCAGCAGGTTTGGGGGGATGCCTACTTTGAAGGTGGTAATACGGTAATGGTGCATATTCGTACCTTACGGAAAAAACTCGGAGAAGATAAGAGAAAAAACAAGTTAATCAAAACGGTTTGGGGAGTTGGGTATACATTCAATGGCTAAATTTATACACAGTTTTCGCTCCAAAATAATCGTATTATTTGGTTTAAGTATGCTTCTGGGTGGTATGGTAACATACATAATTTTTAAAGGACTGCAGCTTTATTATCATACAATGGTTCGTCGTGGTGACCCATTGGCACAACTCCGTCAATTCATAGAGAGTATTGGAGACTTTAACTTCTTTTTAATGCTATTTATCCCGCTTTCGATATTATTTTTCTATTTACTCACTAAGCCCTATTCTACCTATTTCAATGAAATATCAAACGGAATTCATTATCTCGCCCGCGGCGACTTTAAACATCGGGTTTATATCCAATCAAACGATGAATTTGGAGATATTGCACAAGCCATTAATCTGGCAAGTGAAAAATTAGAAGAAGCCATACAAAGAGGCGATTTTTCAGAAAACAGTAAAGAACAGTTAGTTGTAAATTTGGCCCATGATTTGCGTACTCCCCTAACTTCTGTTTTAGGTTATTTAGATTTAATCCTTAAGGATGAGAAGTTGACTAAAGAACAAGTCAGACATTTTTTAACGATTGCCTTTACTAAATCTCAGCGTTTAGAAAGACTAATTGATGAATTATTCGAAATCACTAGACTGAACTATGGCATGTTACCACTTGAAAAAAGGCAAATTAATTTAAGTGACCTGCTTCTTCAATTAAAAGAAGAATTGTATCCTGTTTTCGAGAAAAATGATTTGATCGCACGAATGAATATTCTCCCGCATTTACCTATTTTGGGTGACGGAGAGATGTTAGCCCGTGTGTTTGAAAATCTTTTAACCAATGCAAATCGTTATGGATATGATGGTCAGTTTGTAGATATTAACGGGTTTGTTGATGCTGGAGAAGTGGTTGTTCAGGTTATTAATTATGGAGATCGTATTCCTCCGGATGACCTTCCCTATCTTTTTGATATGTTTTATACCGGTGACAAAGCACGAACTCATCAAGAAGATAGCACAGGTCTTGGTTTATTCATTGCAAAGAATATTGTGGAGCAGCATAATGGAACGATTACGGCCGAAAGTAGTCTAATACGTACTGTATTTGAAGTTCGTTTACCGCAGGAAAGTGTTACAAATGACCAAGATTAAAAATTTCATAAAGGATTTAAGAAAAATTTAAATTTTACCCTACTCTTTTTTTAAAAAGTTTTTCCTATTCTAGTATCTATAAGAATAAGGAGGAACTTGAAATGAAGAAGTGGGGATTTTTATTGTTTTTAGTATTATGTCTGAGTTTTGCATTTGTCAATAAAGAATCGTCTATTCAAGATAAAGAAGAAGTTCAAAGCTATGAAAAAAATAACAATGATCATTTAGATAATAGCGAGACCTCTGAAAGTTTCCAAACGATAGAGATTACAAAAGAACAGGTCTTTCAAGGAAATTTACTTCTAGTTAATAATGAATATCCGGTTCACCAAGAGAGTATAAAATCAGATGTTGTAAATTTATTTACACATAAAGAATTGACAAAGGGATACGGGTTGCTTGATAACGAAATTAAATTGTCAGAGGATGTTTCACATAAATTTTCGGCGATGATGGATGCTGCTGAAAAAGAAGGGGTTCGCCATTTTTTAATTAATAGCGGCTTTCGAGACTTTGATGTGCAAAGTGCACTTTACCAGGAAATGGGGTCTGACTATGCCTTGCCTGCAGGCTATAGCGAACACAATTTGGGTTTATCACTTGATGTAGGATCAACTCAAATGAAGATGGATGTAGCACCTGAAGGAAAGTGGATCGAAAAAAACGCTTGGAAATACGGCTTTATTCTACGTTATCCAAAGGACAAAACGGCAATCACAGGCATTCAGTATGAACCTTGGCATATTCGCTATGTTGGATCGCCGCACAGTGTGATTATGGAGGAAAAGAATTTTGCTTTAGAAGAATATTTGGATTTCCTAAAAGAACAAAAGTCCATTTCAACTACTATCCATGGTGAAAAATATGAGATCTCTTATTACCCTGTAACCAAAAATACGACCATTCTAGTACCTTCCAATCTTCGTTGGGAGATATCAGGCAACAATATGGATGGTGTAATTGTGACAGTGTTTCCCAAGACAACACATACTAATCTCAAGGAGGTAAGGACGGCGGAATGAAAAAAACGAAATTAATGAACAGAATTATGGTACTAGCACTATTTGTCTTTTATATGTACGCATTACTTAGAATCATTCTATTTAAGTTCCGCTGGAGAGATATGACCTTTCTCTGGCATCAACTTCAGAGGAATTTTGGTAACTCCGATAATCTCATTTACCAATTGCAAAGAGGTAATTTCATTCCTTTAAAAACAATATTCATTAATATTCAGAGTCTATCGGGGTGGCACGATTTAAGTAATTTCGTTGGGAATATCGGAGCGTTCATACCATTTGGAATGTTTCTTGTATTATTGTCTAAAAATAAAGGGATGTCATTCATAGGCATATTAGCTCGATCTATGGGTTTAAGTTTATGCTTGGAATGCCTACAGGTTGTTTTTTCTCTCGGAATTTTTGATGTGGATGATCTAATACTAAACACCTCTGGGGGATTGCTTGGCTATTGTGCTATCAAGCTTTATGTTAATAAATTTATAGTAAATACATCAAGCATTGTCCAAGATAGAGATATTGTTGAAAAACAGGAATTTAAAAATATCTAGGAAGGTGGACCGTACCATAAATAACGGGTTCTGGTTATGTAACCATTAGGAAATTTTAGAAAATCATCCTAATGCTTCGACAGCATAGGGTGATTTTCTTGTTTTCTAGTCAACTTTCCCTTTTAAACAAGCGTTTAATTAGTTCTGCTGCAATCCTTGAAATATAAGCACTTCCCCCTCTAAACTCATGAAAAATTTGTTGAAACATGCAATTAAAATTAGATTTCATTAGGGTTCACGCTACTATTTCCACTAAACGACATACTTTCGACTAAATTCTAAATAGGATATACTAATCAATCGATTGATTAAAAAGCCTGCAAATGCTGATATATAAAGTTTTCCCCTACCAAGCAAAAAAGAAGATCGTCGAGAATCGGATGAGAATTTTGCAGATAAAAAGCCACCATTCCGCAATACCTGACTCGTTTCTCTTAAACTTACATTGTTCTGTTATATGTCCAACTTTTCAACACTAATCAATCGCTTAATTAAAAACGGCATTAGGATGCTTCAAATGTGAATTTATCACTCCTAACGAATGAATAAATTGTCAAAATATGTTTCCAACCAATCTTTTTAAAAAGGAACCTAGGCAAGCCGCTGAATCAGAATTGTGCCTATAGCTAGCTTGAAGTATTTTGCTAAGTCTTATTATCATCATATAGTGTTTTCTCCTTAAACGACGATTCTGGGCTAAAACGTAACTAGCTCTCCACCACCCCATAGGGGTGGTCTTAGATTTGCTGAGCTCCAAATAAAAAAACTCGTTAGATTTTAAAAATAATGCAAAAAACGCACCAAATTGCAAAAAAAGCCTTCAAAAATGATTTTTTGAAGGCTTTTTTTGACGTTTCGTTCGATTTTTGGCTTCAAAAATGAAAAATGCGAATTCGATTTACTCAGCCAAACCCGATATCGTAGAGTGCAGAAAACGATGAAAGGGTGTCATAAATGGCGGGCATTAAATCTGGCAATACAGAAGGATTTCAGCAGTTCTCACAATTCAGTTCCCTTCAGGAATTCAATCATCATTTCGAGATGTGGTTATTGGAGCATAAGCATGATTTTACAAAAGGAGAAATAATCGGATTAAAAAGACTCGTGCGCTTTGCAGCCAAAATCCCTGGAGTATGCAATGCCAAGATCGGGACCATTTTAAAATCTATTCACGAGCAATACCAGGAGAATGGCATTTCAAGGTCTACCTTTAAACGAATGATTTTGAAAGCAAAAGAATTGGGAATCATCACGGTCTTTGAAACAGAAAGGAAAAACGGCTCGCAGTCCAGCAACCTATATCAGTTTAATCGTTTTCCATCCAGTGAACCACCCAAAGAGGAAAAAATGAACCACCAAAATGAAACTAGTAATAATCTTTTAAAAACTGAAAAAGAACAAAAGATAAATAAACGTAACGAAACGTCTGAACAACAATTGGATCACAATTTTGTCAGCAACCGAGTCCCGCAGCCTTTTGTCCAGCTGGTAAAATGCTTTTTCTCCGAAGCCAAAACGATTGAAGAATATTGGCAAATGGTACAAATTGCTGCGTTCCGCTTTGAGTGTCAGAATGACACAGAAGACATCCTAGACATTTCGAAGGATTCCTTTAGACAACTGATTCGAAAAATGAAATTGACCAATGGCATCAAAAATCCCATCGCCTACTTTTATGGAATTTTGGACAACAAATTTATGAAGCTCTATTCGGAGAAGATTGCTACTATGGGGCCAACAACACATAGACCCCTTCCTTTTATAGAGGGCATTAACCTAGACTGGAATTGGCTGGAATGAGATCTCTGAGTCGGTTCCCATGGCTCGGTTGCAAAAAATGTCGCATTTTTGTCAAAATTTCCGTGGAATTTGGCGAATCCTGTTTACTATAGACCGCAGTAAAAAAGTCCTATTTGCAGTTTAATAGATTTGTGAGGAAAGCGCTCCCATATCTTCAAAATGAATTCCACCATGAACAAGGTGTAAAGCGGCTTACCTGCCATAATGAAATATCCATGATAAAAATACGGATCAATGGTCCTCGCAAAGGAGGGATGAAATTCTAAAACAATCTAAACAGCTCTATCGTTTTATTCTTCATTGTCCATTACAGAGATAGTAGAAGGTAAATGCTTTTTAATCTATTGCGGTTAAAGGAGTGGAGAACGATTAATATTAAACGTTACTTTATTGAGAAGAAAGTGATATTAATGATGGGTGAATATGACCAATATGGAAAGCCGTGTTCAAGGATCATGGCAGGAAAAACGACTTTTCTGGTGGACAGAACTCCTCTTCATTTATTAGACGACACATTACAATACATAGGCTTTGATTTACGGGGAGCAATAATAGGGGCAAAATCCATTCTCAATAAAACCATGAAGTGTCCCATCATGGTGAACCCCTATCAAGGCATTTGTCTTTTTCCAAGTAAATCACCACACAAAATAGACTGCATCTGGTTTAATCCCGAACATATTATCAACACCAAAGCCATCGGAAACAAGACGGAGGTGGAATTGAGCAACGGCCATTTCATCATTGTTGAGGCAAAATTACCTAGATTTAATGAAAAATTGCGGACAGCAAAGGATTTAAAACGACTTTCGATTGAAAGAGGGAATCATCCAAGTCCGATTCTCTATTATCTGGAACCGCCAAAAAGACACCAGCTCCTCAAGGAAAAGTCAGGAAAATACAACTTTGGTATTTTAGAAGACGAAAATAATAATAAGGATAACTGGTTATTCGATAACTGCTTATCAAAGGAGGAGCACCCTGTTGGATTATCATTGGAACATTGATTTTGGGATGACATTAAGAAGGCTGCGAAAGGAACGGGATCTATCGCAGGAAGAACTCGCCGAACGCAGCAGTTTGGATCGTTCCTATATTAGTCTCATTGAAAGAAATATAAAACTGCCTGGCTTTATTTCCATCTTAGCCCTTGCTTCCGGGCTTGGGATGAAAGCATCAGAATTTATGATAGAAATTGAAAAACATCCGGTACTGCTGCCAATAAATGCATAATGGATTTTCACTAAATAGATTGCTAATTATGGAGTAGCTGGGGTTCGTACGTTATGAGGTACTTTATATTATACGTCACAGATAAACTAGGCTTTACCGATGAATATTATGTAAAGGGGCAATCAATGGATGATATGGTTAATCGAATTGGAAAATATGCTGACTGTCATCTTGCCACGTCTAAGGAACATATCATTACACATAACGCAGAATACGGTTTTTTAAGGGAAATTAGTCTGGACCTTTTCCCTTATTTATCTAAAAAGGGGTTTGGCATGATAAATGAAGCGAAGTGTTACAATTACACAGATCTATTATAAAAAATAAATCGCAACACAGAGCCACTACTTTTTAGTAATGGCTCTTTAGCATATTAGGCGAACCTTATTGGGGCTGATTATCTTAATGATTAGCGGCAAACTTCTCCAAATTATAACAACATCAAACTAATCAATCATTTGATTAAATTTGCCGCAAACCCTGCTGCAACAGGATTTTATTAAATTAGGAAGTGAATTTTTTGTCAGTTAACTAAACGTTTGTTTAAATGTGTCTCCGACCACCGCACCGGTTAACTTTTTCGTTTTAATCGAGGCGAATCCTGTCGAGCTTTAAACACGTCTACCCACCTCCCAATTAATCCTCAAAACTATTTTTCTTATCTATTTTTTTAAGGAAATGTAAATGAGTGGTTTCCGACTCAACAGTAAAAGCAGATACCTAAAGCTTGTCTATAATTCTTGGTAAACAGGTAAGAGTCTCAGCTAATAATCTTACTTTATCTAAAAAATATTTCTTGTTTTATCCGTTTTGTTGGCTGTAGCATGTAGAGCATTAACGCCTCTAGATATGTAATTGTCTTAAAAAGGAGAATTTCCTTTGAAAAAAGAAAAGATTAATTACTATATAGGGGATGTTTTAAGACCATTGCGGAAAGCAAAAGGGCTTTCTCAAGAAGAGCTGGCGGAAAGAAGCAAACTAAATAGATCATATGTAACTGAACTTGAAACCCAAAATAAAAATCCATCCTTCTATATCATTTGTAAACTGGCTATTGGTTTAGAAATGCCTGTAGAAGAACTAGCAAAGATAATAGCTGAAAAAACGGACATTTACAATATTTACAAAAAAGAGCCATATTGATTAAAAAATTTTACATTGTTCATTCCTTAATACATTCATTTACATTGAAAGGCAACAGGCCATGTCTTAGCATAAAGATTTGGCCTGTTCCAATATCCTATGTTTAAATATGAGCAAATACTTTTGACTCTCAGGGTAGAATCCCAAATTCTGTTTTACATCATTTACATCAATCTAATTTTATTCGCATTCTTACAACTTAGAGTTCCTTCTCCACAGGAATATTTTTATGTATAATGGAAATATAATAAAAAAGAGAAGTGCGTCAACACTTCTCCCTGCAACTTCTACCGTCAGAGTGGTGGTTGTCTATGTGTTATTTTTTTGAGAACCACCCTTTTGTTACGACGGCGTAGGGCGGTTTTCTTGTTTTCTAGAACGTTTTTCCGAAA
The DNA here is from genome assembly GCF_050468025.1 of Neobacillus sp. NRS-1170. Lineage (NCBI taxonomy): Bacteria > Bacillati > Bacillota > Bacilli > Caryophanales > Bacillaceae > Neobacillus > Neobacillus sp. NRS-1170. The sequence goes on from NZ_JBITPF010000049.1 coordinate 148,058, forward strand.
GAAATATGCGCTCACTTCACACGTAACCCCCTTCAGACCTTCTCGTAATATTTCAAGAAATGTTTCCATGATTATCACCTCCTTTCCGAAAAGGAAAGAAGCGTAACAACCAACCACACCAACAATATTCAGTTGCATCTTAATTCTATCATTTTATACCTATCTAAAAACCTTTCAATCTTCGACAAAATCGGGGAGGCGTGAAAGGCACCAGAATTAAAAGAACCGTCCCCTTGGTTCATCCTATAGTATTTGTCGATTAATTCTTTGGCTTTTTCAGAAGAAAGACCAATATCTCCAAAAATTTGACTCCATTCTTTTCAACGAACAGAATTCTACCTTCTTTCCCTTTTTCCAACATTACTCAAACGTTTGATTAAATTCATGTAAAATCAGGTGTTTATTATGCAGACAGTGAAAGACACCGGAATCGAGAGTTGCACACAGTACTTTATAGACTTACTTTAGGAAGCTCTTTTGTTAGTTTGATATCACTTTTACTTTCTTAGTTACATATTGAATATATTCTTTTATTGGATAGACCATTGTTTTTTCAGGTTGAGCTAGTTTAATTCCACTATCCTTTATTTTTTGAAGCAATTGTGGAATTGATATTTTATTACTATTTATAAGCTCGAACGAATTCAAAACAATTTCTTTCCATTGTCTTGGATTACCAGAAAAATAAGCCTCCCCATTTACATAATGATTTAACATTTCATCAATTTTCCAATTTTGAAGTTTAGACGTTACCTCCCTTTGCTGAGTATTTCTTTTGCTGCCATTGTCCCTTAGGGCAACATTATAGGATACTGTATCTTTCACTGTTACCTTTGTATACTGCTCAATTTCATTTTCTATAGCGTAGAATTTTGACATATGTTGAACTACTTGTTTATACCTGTAAGATTCATCTGACAAATTACTCTTTTGTAAGAATTCCATATCATTCTTTAAGTCTGCATCCATCTGCTGTTGACTTCGTCCTATAAATGGAACATCTATTGTGTCATAGTACGTCCTTTTTCGTTCAACTTCTTTTTGCTTCAGTTCATCATCCCGAGTCCTAGCAAGTTCTTTTTCTTCCTGCTCCAATCTAAGTTTCTCTTGCTGACTCCGAATAAATTCAACCTCTTTTTGTTTCACTGTCTGGATAAAAGCTTCCCTTTGAGTCCCTTCTATCACCGGATCACCTAACTGCAAGGAGCGATTGGCCAAGAGTGCAGTAGATAAGCTCATTTGATATCCATCATTTAAGGCAAATGCCCGAAAAGCGTATTGTTCCTCATCTCTAATAAATCGTTGAACCGTGAATACAATATTTGTATCTGTAGAGTGTACATAATACAGACTTTGAACATTGTAGGATGCAGGAGATTTATCATGATAATAATTAAATAACGTAAATATTGACTGCCTTAAAGGTAATTGTTTCAATGTTTCTTCCCAGGCTAGATCTTCCGGAGTTTTAATCGCAAGGTCTAATTCTACTTCCCAGAGATGGGTAACTCGATTTTCCATATCTATGGATTGCTCTGCACTCTCTATAAACCAGATGGGAATTAAACTTTTACTTTTAAAGTAATGATTCCGATTCTTTATTTGCTTTACTAATTTGATATCATCATTATGTGTAACATCAGTTAAAATAGAAATCGCCAATTCATTATCTTTATTTTTCAAAATGATGTCAGGATAGTACTTCCATTTCTCAGCAGCCTTTAATAAAAATCCATAACCTACATCAAGAGCATCATTGGCTCTCTCCTGTGACTTTAATTCTTCGTATATTATTTCTTTCATAACAGAATGCTTTTTTGATTCTCTTTTGATCTGCTTATGATATACCTCACTTGCGGTTGAAACTTCACATGATTTAGAGTGACGATGTGAAAAATGCTCTTCCCGGATTTCACCAGATTTAAGAATTAAAGTTCCATCGCAATATGGACAGCGAAAGGCCCCCTTATCCGCTCTCTTCTTTAACTGCTCTATTTCAGCTTTTCTATTTGTTTTAGATTCTAAGTATGTATAAAGAACAAAATCCTTCCCTTCATATATCGCTTCTTGCAACTTAATTCTTCCTTTCCTATTTAATATTGATCATTCCATCATCATAGATCTATCAATTTTCTCGAAAAACTTAGACTATATTCTTACCAATTTTATGGCCGAAGTGATTGATATATATGTTTTTACACCAAAGTTAATCCTACGTTTGGTTAGCATCGAATAATGTAGAAATCGGTAAATTCAACACAAGATTAAATAGTAAAATATACCTAAATTGTAACATAAAAATGGATGTCACAAGCAATACAATTACTAATTAATAGAAAAAATATCCTTTAAGAGAATAAAAGATTTAATTACAGATTTGATTTATGGATATTCAAGAGGCTAATTTTGAAATTTATTGTACGGAAATGGAAGACTGGAAAGATGTAAATAGATAAAATTCTCTGTATGGAAGCGCACGAAGGATTCTTATGTAGAAGGAAAGATGTAAATCATGTCTTACAAACCTATCATAAACAAATTTCCAAAACCTTTCTTTTTTTTTGCTTGTACCATCCTGCAAAGAACAGAAAAAAGCCAATTTCGGACGGTGACAGAGGCACCGAGATACCCTGGCATCCTGAAACGGAATTAATGCCATCCTTTTTTCCAAATTTGTATTAAAACCATAAATGTAAACGTTAGACATGCTATCCCTAGAAAAAAACCACCCAAAATATCACTTGTATAATGGGCACCTAAATAAACCCGACTAGCCCCTACTGAACTAAGGATTATAACAAACAACAAGCATGCAAACCCAGCCATGCCCTTATTGCGGTTTTTCATTAACACATACCAAATAATACATAAAACAAAACCATAAAACATAGAAGCATAAAGTATATGGCCACTCGGAAACGATTTCCCGTGATTTTTAATTAAGCTGAATTCAGGACGTGGTCTCTCAATAACATCCTTAAAAAAGTTTCTAAGAACCCTCGTTCCTATAAACGCTGAGAATAAAACAAAGGACGTCAAATAATATCGGTTTAATAACAGAACCAGAGCCAAGATTAAAGTCAACAGCAAACAGAAACGATAACTACCTAAATGAGAAATAACTTTAGCGATTGATATTAATCGTTCGTCATGAAATCCTCTAATAAATCCATCCATCTTTCCATCAAAGAATGACAATAAGCCAAGGCCCTTTTTCACCCACCAGGCAAGCATAAAGAATAAACAAAGACATAAAAAACAAATATAACTCAGCTTCTTTAATATTAGAACGAACAATATCTTCAGCACTCCCTAGGTTAATATATTAAAAGGTACCAAAAAAAACACAATTTCTAATAAACGGTTCGATAGGCTGCATGTAGTCCAAAAACAACAGTTAGAATTAACATATGTCCTTTCCAAAACAAAAAGGACCCATTCAGGCCCTTTAATTGTCTTTTCCCAATATACTTTTTATTTTTTTCAAGGTAAGCGTCAAATCCATGGGAACCGTCCCCATGGTCTTACGCAAAATCCCTTTTAGAATCTCTCGTAGAATTTCAAGAATAGTCTCCAGAGGAGTATCACATACATCCTTATAAGGGAAAAGATGATCAACAACCAGCCACCCTCACAATATTCAATTGCAACACCATTCTATCATTTTCCAATAAAATAAAACCCTATCAATCTTCGACTAATATCGGGCTGTGACAGGCACCGAAATTTGTTTTAATTTTATTCATAAGCCAATCACCTCAATATAGAAATAGTAAACGGCTTATGGTACATAGCTAGGCAGACTTAACAATATTGTGAAACAAGAAAATTCGAGCGGTGACAGTGAATTGCGCCCAAGAAAGTAGACAGGAATAATTCGGGGAATCTATGAACTCCTAATGTTGCTCATATAGTTTTCTTAAGCCAGTATTTTCAAACTTCGGCAACTCTACAGCTATTTCTTCTAGTTTTTCAAAATCAGCATCCTTGCTTAAATCTAGCCATGCAACCTTGTATGTTTCTGAATCGGACTTTACAGTTGCTCCAATTTTCTGATTGAGATATTTTTCAAATTCACTGCCTTCAATGGCATTGATTGAAAACTTGTTCTTTCTATCTCCACTGTGAAACATCGAGCCAATTGCGAAGTCTTTGTAAAATAACGAAGTGTAGCTTGATAACACTTGGTGAGTCAGTTGAGTATTAGGACTTAAATCGACTAAAAATTTTACCTTGTTTGTTCTTGCCATAATAAATTTCTTCCCTTCGTTGAATACTGATTAGTTCTTTACTTTATCCAAGATATTACAAGTTAAAAACAATGTAAATTATTTAGGTAATGGGATGTGGCGAATACCAAAACCATGTCCAATACTCCGCTCCAAACATGTGAAAAAGGAGAGCCTCTATTCGAATGTCCCCCCTATTGTTGTTTTTACTATCTATATTGGAATATTACTCGACTATCGGTATATGAAAGAGTATAATCGCTAATTTAACTTCCCTATTTGGATCGCCATTAATATGAAAACGGTAATTCAACCATGTTGAGATTATTCTGGAGCTATACCTAATTCAAGGGCACTTGTTGAAACAGTACTCTTTGAGATTAGATATGCATTAAATGGAATCGAAACAACAACATATGATGGAGATATTAATAAATTGTACAAAACTGTTAGTTGTTACTATTTCAAGAAGAAAATGAAACGCCAGAGCAAATTTAACAGCAATGCGGGGATTAGTAACCAATAATTTTGGGTTTAGCAGCCGTTAGAAATAAGATGGGGGATGCCCACCCACTCCTACTCACCTAACAGGTCACAGGTTAAACTAGCGGCCAATGCAGCTAATTCAATTTGTAATTTTTTATTATCTTCTTATGAAGAATTAACCAACTAACGGATTTCTTTTGTTGCACAACAGTAGGCGCCACTTTCATCATCGTGTATGACATTTCAAGCGGATCTAAAAAAGAAATCCTGGCTACATGTATATTACATACTAGCATCTAACAGGCAGTAATGTTCAGCATATACTTGGCAGACAACCTTTCAATTTCTAATGTGAAACAAGATTATTCGAGCGGAGACAGGCACCAGAACTTCATATACAACCATGCAAGCCACCAAAACCGGCCCCATGGTCTACATAGCAGGAAAAGGATATGAAGACAGCGAAATGTATGGAAGAGGCCAAAAATAAGGAGAGTGGATATTCTTGGAACAAACAATTTTTCATCATATGGAGACAGTGCGCACAATAACTGAAAAAACGATTAAGAAAATTCCAGAAGAAATTTCGGATATCATTCCAATTGGTTTTAACAACAATATTCGTTGGAACTTTGGACACATCGCATTTGTACAGGAAAAGCTTGTCTTTGGCCTTTTGGGCGAAGAGCTGATCATTCCGAAAAAGTACGAGCTGCTTTTTGGTTCTGGAACGAAACCGGCAGAATGGGAAGAATCACCACCTTCATTTGCAGAGATTGGTGGAATCTTAACGGAACAAAAAACGAGAATAAAAGATTTTCTTCCAGGACGTTTGAATGAAAAGTTGCCAAATCCATTTACAAACCGGGGAGGCATTACGTTTTATACAGTTGGTGAGGCATTTTTGTTTAGCTTTTACCATGAAGCATTGCACATCGAAGCGATTAAGCGATTATATCGATCTATTCATTCTAAATAACCCGACAATCTTCAACAGAAATGTTATTCAGGTTTTCGGTCGGTGACACCGGAACCCACAGGCACATAGGGGATTTTCTCCTTCTCCACAGGAATATTTTTATGTATAATGGATATATAATAAAAAAGAGAAGTGCGTCAACACTTCTCCCTGCAACTTCTACCGTCAGGGTGGTGGTTGTCTGTCTGTTATTTTTATGAGAACCACCCTTTTTGCTTACGACGGCGTAGGGCGGTTTTCTTGTTTTCTAGACCGTTTTTCCGAAAGAAATATGCGCTCACTTCACGCGTAACCCCCTTCAGAACTTCTCGTAGAATTTCAAGAAATGTTTCCATGATTATCACCTCCTTTCCTAAAAGGAAAGAAGCGTAGCAACCAACCACCCCAACAATATTCAGCTGCAACTTAATTCTATCATTTTATACCTCTCTAAAAACCTTTCAATCTTCGAAAAAATCCGGGGCGTGACAGTGGCACGAGAATTAACGGTTAACTTATGTTCATTCCTTCTCAAAATCATTCAAAAGTAAAGAATCTTATTAAACAGTATAGGTCTACTACGTAATACAAGAGTTAATCTGGACCGTTTGCAGAAGACTGATCTTATTGAAAGTCAATCATTTCTTTATAACATTTTGATTCTCAAAGCTATGGTTTTAATTTGAGAAAAAACCTCATCCCCCAATAATTCCCTTCTTGTTCCAATCTTAAGACATGATATAATAGGTCATTCCTACTATTTTTCTCAGCGAGAGGTCTTTTATCTATGAAGCCAATATTAAATCCGATCAACCCCCAAATAAATAATGAGTCCAAAAAGATATATATACCAATAAAAACAAAGTTTTATATAAGTCACATTGGTGCTTTCCTTTGGATGGTATTCTCTATTTTCCTAGCGCTTCCTTGGTTAAAGGATTTGGCTGAAATTGTATCATTTCCAGTAGCGTTACTAATCATTGGTGGTATTTCCTACATCCCTGGTTATATGAATGCCTTTTTAGTGATTAGCTTATTGTTAGATAGGCAGCCATCTTTTAAAATTCAATTTCCAAAAGATGAGATTACGATCCTGATAGCGGCCCATAACGAAGAGGATAAAATCTTTCAAACGTTGAAATACATCGATAAACAAGACTATTCGGGAAAATTAAAAGTAATGGTTATCAATAATTGTTCTACTGATCATACCGTTCAAGAAACGTTAAAGGCAAAAAAGGAATTGTCCATTGACATTGAGGTACTACATGAAGACAAACCTGGAAAATTCCATGCTCTAAATCATGCGTTAGAAATAGTTGAAACGCCTTATGTTATTACCATCGATGCAGATACTCTGCTTCATCCCTCTTCTATTCGCTATCTAGTTGCACGAATGAAATCCAGCCCGGAAGATGTCTGTGCAGTGGCTGGTTCCGTACTCACGAAAAACAGCAGAGAAAACTTATGGACGAGGATTCAGGAATGGGACTATTTCTTAGGGATCGCTTCTATAAAAAGACTTCAAGGTCTGTACCAAGGAACATTGGTAGCCCAAGGTGCCTATAGTCTTTATAAGACAAAATGTGTTAAGGCAGTGGGAGGCTGGCCTGATGCCATAGGGGAAGATATTGTATTAACATGGCGTCTGCTCGAGAAGAAATGGAAAGTTTACTTTGAACCAATGGCTGTATCCTTCACGGAAGTTCCTAGTTCGTTTAAACACTTTGTCAAGCAACGAGCAAGATGGGCACGAGGCATGATCGAGGGATTGAATGCAATAAAACCATGGAACCAACCGGTTGTTTATGTTAAATATCTTACAGGTGTAAATTTAATGATGCCTTATTTAGATATTACTTACACACTATGTTGGATTCCAGGACTGATATTGGCATTTTTCGGTTATAATTGGATTGTTGGGCCTATGACTTTACTTGTATTACCGTTAACCCTTCTCAGTTATAGCATTCTTTATTTCTATCAAAAAAATATTGTATTCAAACCCTTAAACCTTAAAATTCGAAAAAATATTTTTGGCTTTATTTTATTCATTTTAGGTTATCAAATGATTATGTCACCTGTATCCGTATATGGGTATATACAAGAGGTTTTTAGGTTTAAAAGAAAGTGGAAGTAAAAAACAGCTGAACAACAAAGCCCTTCTCAAGAGAGAGGGGCTTCCCTACTAATAATCTTTCCCCACCACTTTTTCTCCAAACTTTTTCCTACTTTTGAACTCCCCCACTTCCATATTTAGGTTTCATGAAAAAAATATCAAGAAATAAAGGAATTATCACCATAATTATTGAAATATTAAAAATATTATAATAATTATTTTTCCTATAAAAATACCAGACATTTGAATGGAATATTTCATCCGAACATTCTACCTAAATAAATATCGTTAATAAGTACCATTGAATTTGAAAGCGCTCGCAATTATATTAAATAAAACACAATCGAAAAACACATTTGGTTTGCTACAACTCTCAGTAGGAGTGGTTTTTATGGACGAGCAAGGGAATCTTTTAGTAGGTTTATTCTGGGGTACTTCTCTTAGTGTTCCGTTATGGCTGGCGTTTTTCGGTTGGATAAAATTAATTATATCCTTTCTATAACCAAAGCTTATAAAATAATAAAAAAGCGTTAAGCCCTAAAACATAAGGGCCTAACGCTTTTTCTCTTGGAATAGTTCTATACTTAGATATTCCGACAATGTATGCTATTGGCGGAACGTTTTTTGAGCCCTATCCGGAAAAAATTGAGCAGCCTATGGTACCTGATAACTACTCTGCAAGGCGGGATGTGGGCGGGATGGTTCTCCCTATTACCGATCGTTATCCGAAAGTTGCTCCTCTTGGTGCTTATAAATGGTCGCAAACTTTATCCGCGCCTGATGGATTAAGCAAATTTGAACCCGATTTATATGATGGTTATGTAGTGGAATATATTAACCCCTCCAACAGAAAGACTGCCAATCCTAACATTGCGGCTTGGATGCAGAAGCTTCCTCGAGGGTTCCATGGCAAACTCAGCGTCATAAAAGCTCTACCATCTATCAGGTGTCCCAAGGGTCCGGCTATTCTATTATTTACGGTGTCCGTTTTGATTGGTCAAAAGGAGATTACTTTTGTTATTCCTAATTGGGCTTGGTTATGAGCATGTCGCCGCGGAAGATGCTTATTTATTCTCCGTTAGTGATTTACCGATCATGGAAAAATTTGAAGTTCAACTGAAAGAAAATTATGAGGAGCACGGTGGGCATCAACCTGTTGTTGATACTTTCATACCATTAGTACCGTAGTAATTTCTTAGAGTATGAATTTTCTATTTTGGGGATGAATCCTTTGTTATCCGAGTTCTTACAAAAAAGGAATATTAATGAATAACAAACAAGCCAAAAGTATGCAAGGTGTTTATTAGACCTTTCCTGCTTTTGGCTTACTTACCCATTTATTTTTTTGAATAAGACCCAATCAAGTCCACAGGGTCTACTAAAGAGCAAGATAAAAATCGTGGAAATTCCATTTTACCTCTTATCCTGGGCAGACTACCAATCCATTCATCTCAATTAGAGCTAAATTAAAAAACTAATCCGAAGTAATCATTCAGATCAGCTTTTTTTTAAATTAAATATCTTTAAGCATATCAACTTTACCTATTTGTAATTGGATACTCTACGGGAACTTCTTACAAATATTTAATTAAAAGATAGATGATTATAGCCCATGGAATCAGTGAAAGTAAGATTCCCCAAAAACATCCTTTTGCGAACCTGCCTTTATCCTCATTTAATTGCATGAATACGAAGATCCTTTTGTTTTGCCTCTAATCTTCTACACTCATACCATTCAACAATTTTTCGTTCTTTTGCCGTCAAGTAACCGCATTTACTTCTTGGTGAATTTTTTCTCATGTTTTTTTTATTCATTTTCTCCTCCAAATTCATCGTACGGAGGTTATGTATGTATTCGGTAACTGGCAAGCATAGTCCCAAAGACCTTAGCCCCTATAGTTTTGCGTAACCATCTTTCAATGGTGCTGCCCTTTCGTACGATAGTATTTTTTTGATTATTATAGTGATTACTGGTGGCAATGGATATAATAATTTGCCATTTTATTTTTAATATTTCCAATAAACCGCTTATCCATTTATGTAAAATATCAAGAAAGGCAAACAATCCTCATCATCTTGAAAGATTCCTTGTCTATTGGCCCCTCTCAGCATAATATGATAGATTCAAAGGTTCTCAATTTGGACTGTCCTCTCTCGCCTTTATGAAGTCTACATTTTCTTTTTCTACTTCATTTAAAGAACCATCAAATGAAGGGTCTGGATGATACCATGATTTACTTGAAAAATAGTTTTGCAAATCCTGCGATTTAAAGACATGCCCATGACGTGCGTATATCTCATTTCTGGCTAAACGCAGCTGCTCTTTTGTAAGATTAGTAATGTCTTCTTCTCTCATCACCCTCTTATCACTAGCAGGCAAAATATGATCTGAAGCGGAAAGATTTGAACTTTCATGACTAGATTGATCTTTATTTTCTACAGCTTTATCTTTTGAATGATCCATCGTTTTTGTGGCTGCTGCATTCGATTTAGATTCAGGCTTATGAAAATCTTTAACCATTAAGGTAACACTTATGACGAGCAGCAATCCGGTAATCGATCCGACTCCTGCTATTAATCTTGTTTTCGAGCGATTTTTCTTTTTTTCCATGCGCGTTTTTAGGGGTGAGGACATGTCTATATTATCTTTTGCAACCTTCAAACCGCAGTTTGTACAGAACTTACTAGATTCAGATAATTTTTCACCACAATTTGTGCAAAAATCCATTTAAACTTTCCCCTTTGTATTGAATATTCCTTAGTAAAGGACATCCGAAATTCAATCAAACATATTATAGAACAAAAAGAAGATGGAATTATTTCAAACAGATTATTCTGATGTGACAGAAGCATTTCAATTCCCATCATTCATCAAAAATTTCTAGTTAATCTTCTTTCTATCTGAGGGGGGCTGCCCACCCCAGAAAATTCATTATTTATTTCCTATAAAATGAGCATTTCCGAGGAAATTCGATATGTGTTTTACTAATTAATCGTTTGATTAAATCTTCTTAATACCTTGATAAAATAAGCATTAATATTCCCATCTGTTAAAAATTAATGTCGAAAATCGAATGGTATTTCCTTAGAAAGTTTTACACCTATATCTAAAAAGTGTCTTCTCTCTCTCTATCCTTCATAATTTGATTAGATGCCCTATTCTTCATCATTAAATAAACGTTTGTTTAAATATCCCCTCTACAAGTACCCCGGTTAACTTTATCGTTCTAATCGGGGCGAATCATGTCGATCTATTAGAACCTCTATTATAAGAAAATACATACTCCAAATTGTTTGAACGGTAATTCTTGATAATGCTTTATTGATGGCTATTTTCTTGGTCCAATTTATTAGAGGCACTTGCTACATTACAGCTTTTAATATCCCTATTTCACTATACAAAAAATTAATTTTAAAATTTAATAGTTTTGCCGCCTATAGGCGCTCGAGCAATAACAATTCTAGTTATGTAATGGTCTTAAAAAGGAGAATTTCCTTTGAAAAAAGATCAGCAAAGAATTTTTATTGGCCATGTAATTAGACCCTTGAGGACGGCAAAAGGGATGACACAAGATGAACTGGCCCATTACAGCAGATTAAATCGGACATTTGTTGGTGCACTTGAAAGAAACGAAAAGGCCCCCTCACTTTACACAGTCTTTAAGCTTGGCTAGAGGTTTAGGTATAACAATAGAAGAGCTAGTAAAGGAAATTGATAAAAATATAGATTTTGAAAGTATGTTTGAAAAGGAGCCCCACTAAATTTGGAAAGGGGCTAGTGTATCAAGTTTGACCAATTTTTCAGATATATTTGCTGCCCTTGGAAAAAATGTAAAAACGAATTTAACGTTCGATCAATTGATGGATATTCAAAAAAATTATAAAGAAGCTGGAAAAAACATTCAGCAAATGGAAATTAAAGAACAAGGAACCAAAATCAATAAAATCTATTATGGATTGGTTTCCGCTGAAGAAAAGTAAAGAATACAAAATGAATTAAAGGCTCAATTAGAGTTTAATTAATAAAGTTGCTTAGAAATGACTTCGGTATATGGCCGGAGTTTTTTTTGGCTCATTGTTGATAGATTGGCAAAAACACAGCAGTTTTTGGAAGTATTTGTGCTATTTTGCAGAATTATAGATTGCAAACATGTATAATAATCATAGAAAAATAGATTTTTTTGGAAAGGAGTTTTTATGAAAAAGTTATTTGCCTATTTTGTCATCATGATGGTTCTGTTTGGTATCCTGCCGGGCCATAAAGCAGCAGCAACCAGTACTTTACCATTAGAACCACAACTGCAAGTAAAACTAGTAAACTATTTAGGAAATCAGCCCAGTATCACCTTAAACATTGCCGGAAACTACTATTTAAATGGCACCTCCCATTTGTTAATCGGTGGTAAATCCTATTCCATCAAGGTTCAGAATGGAAGTTTGAGCCTTTATAACGGCAATACAAAACTGGCGGCGGCCGATACTTTATCGATCACTCCTGTTAATAGCAGTGAACAAGCGGTCATAAATAATCGGTCATACAATGGCGGCTTCAAATTCACCGTGGAAAACAATCAGTACGTAAGACCGATTAACGTTATTTACATGGAGGATTACATAAAGTCTGTCGTTCCATCTGAAATGTATGCTTCCTGGTCCAAAGAAGCACTTAAATCCCAGGCGGATGCTGCTCGGACATATGCCTACTTTCGTTTGAATAAAATTATTGATGACACTACATACAATCAGGTTTACGGCGGAGTGAATACGTTAAACGCTAATACAACCGCAGCCGTCCAGGAGACAACCGGGGAGCTCATTACCTATAACGGCAGCCCGATTGAAGCCGTATTTTCCGCCTCGAACGGGGGTATGACAGAAAACAATTATAATGAGTTTGGCACTGCTCCCCTTCCGTACTTTCCAATTAAAAGCGACAGCTATGACACCAAGTTCGATTGGAATTTCAGCTTAAAAAAACAGCAAATCAATGTAACGGGACTGGACCTTTCCCAGCCTGACAAATGGTGGAACCAAACGAATGAGGCCGATCAAGCAATTTCAACTACGATTAAAGCTTGGCTCAATAAAAACGGCTATCTGAATAAACAGCTAAAAATTGTTTCGATCCCAAAAGTAGCGTTCTATGCTAAAACGGAAAGCGGACGCGTTAGCAGAGGCGATATCTCTATCGAGTTTTTAGTAAAGGACAAGCGAGACTCTTCTGGTAAGCTTGCACCTCAAAAACTTGATCTCACCAATACCATCGCCGATAAGATCAGAGCGATGATCGGGACAACCGTCATGAAAAGCAACTTAATTTCTAATATGACAGAAACAACTGATTCCTATTCCATTTCTGGAAAAGGGTACGGACATGGGGTCGGTTTAAGCCAATATGGAGCAAACAACCGTGCCACGGCAGGATTTAAACATTTAGATATTTTATCCTTTTATTACCCTGGCACGGTCGTCTCAAAGAAATATTCAGCTGTGGATCGAACAAAACGAACGATTGGCTGGGTAAAAGCCGGGACCGCCTGGTATTACCTTGACAGCACTGGGAAAGTAAAGACCGGCTGGATCTATTCAGGCAGTAAGTGGTACTATCTGGATCAAAATGGGGTCATGAAAACCGGTTGGGTCAAAGTAGGAACGACTTGGTATTACTTAGATTCCAGCGGTGCCATGAAAACGGGCTGGCTTAAATTAGGATCCACCTGGTACTACTTGGACTCCAGCGGTGCCATGAAGACCGGCTGGGTACAAGCAGGCGGCAAATGGTATTACTTTTATTCAAACGGCAGCATGGCCTACAGCACCGTCATTGGTGGGTATCGGCTTGGGGCTGATGGGGCTAGGATCAGGTAGATTGTTTTTGGAAACCACAAATGTATTCATAAAAGCTGATTGGATTTATACCAATCAGCTTTTTTATATACTAATTTATACTATCTTTAGAAATTCTCGAGTAATTTCCAAAAAATGTTATAATTAACAGCACACACCAGTTTGTTTGATCAAGAAATAGAACAATAAAAATATACTAAATTATAAAATAATCAATTTCATTCCGGGTTAAAGGAATTTATTTACCTTTCCAACCACTTTATCGACAAATTTCGGGGATATTCTATTATTTTCTATTGAAACGATTATCCAAAAATAGTAAAATTACTCCATTGTACTGACAAGCATTAATGAAATCTCTCATTAAGCAATGGAGGAAAAGATGAAAAAGAGTAAACGGAAATGGAAAATTGTTGGCTTCAGCATTTTAGGTATCATGATATTAGGGCTTGCAGCTTTTGGATATGAATATTATCAGCTACAGCCAAATAATCACTTTAAATCCGTTCCTGTTGTAAGTACAGGGAAAACCAACGATAAAAAATCACCAATAGAAAATATAGAAGTAAAAGAACCTGTGTTTAACCTATTACTAATAGGCTCCGATGAGAGAAAAGGTCAAAAAATAGGCCATTCTGACTCCATGATGCTTGTGCACGTCGATCTGAATAAACATGAATATGATGCCATTAGTATCCCTCGTGATACACGTGTCCATTTGGATGGCTATGGATATACAAAGCTCACAAGTGTTCAATATATTATGCAAGCAAAAAAGGGTGCTAAAAAGGGTGTAGAAGCAGCAGTCAAGGCTGTCGGAGAATTAACTGGAGTACCAATTAATTACTATGTAGAAACCAATTATAGCGGCTTTCAGGCAATGGTGGATGCTGTAGATGGCATTGAAATGAACGTACCTTTTGAAGTGAAACTAACACATCCATGGTATGCAGAAAACAAAAATAAAGTTATAAATGCTGGTACACATTTCTTTGATGGAAAAATGGTGACTGAGGTTGTTCACGAGCGCTATTCCCTTAAAAATGGGGAATATGGCCGCCAACAGCTACAAGAAGAAGCACTTAAAGGAATTGCTAAGAAAGCATTAAGCCCAAATAACATCACTAATTTGCCTTCTTTGGTGAAATCAATCCCTGACTTTGTCATAGCCACCAATATGTCAAATTCAGATATGTTAAGCCTTGGACTAGCAGCTAAAGATTTTAATCCAAATACCCAATTGGAATACCATCAAATTCCGGGTATTGGCAAAAAAATGTACGATGATATTCTAAAAGCGAATAACTACCAGTTAGTCATTGATCCGGAGAAAATTAAAGAATTAGTGGCTACTCATTTTTAAGAGTTCATTAACAAATAGCAAATAGAGCCGAATGATGGATAACTAAACATCCGTTATTCGGTTTTTACCTTTTCATTTTCTGTTACGTCTCTATGATGTTTATGATTCCATTTTTTGGTTGATTAAATCTAGTTAATCACTTAATTGGGAATAGCTTACTTTATACCATCAACACTCCAAACGCTGACAATGATGATATCAATGTATTAAACCTGATTTGTTAAAAGAGCATCTGATAAACCTCCTTTGGTGTTTTATTATATAAAAATCCCCCCTGCCTACTGGCAAGGAGGATATTATCAATCTATACAGATAATATTTCATTTACTTTGTTCATCACAGCATCTTGAATAGCAGTTAGCTTCGTTTCGCTATCTTCCATTGATTCGCCTTTTACCCCAAAGTAAAATTTAGCCTTTGGTTCCGTTCCAGATGGACGCAGGCAGAACCAAGATCCATCAACCAGATGATATTTTAAGACGTTTGAACGCGGCAAATCGATTTGTGTCTCCAAATTATCTGCAAACCTAATTGATGTTAAATAATCCTCAACTGCGGAGACCTCAATTCCCGCTACTTCTATTAATCTTTCACTTCTAAATCTATCCATTAGGTCAGCAATCTGCTCTGCTCCGTCTTTCCCTTTTAATGTAATCGACTGCAGTGACTCTTGATAAAAACCATACTTTTCAAAAATAGCAAGCAGCCCATCGTACATGGACATTCCTTTTGCTTTATAAAAAGCAGCCACTTCAGCAGCAAATATTGCCGATTGAACTGCATCTTTGTCACGGACAAAGTCGCCTATCAAATAACCGTAACTTTCTTCATATCCAAACAAGAAGGTGTTTTCTCTTGTCTGTTCAAATTCATTAATCTTTTCACCAATGAATTTAAATCCTGTCAGTGTATCCATTGCTTGCATACCATAATGCTCAGCAATCGCACGGCCAATTTCTGACGTCACAATTGTTTTAATGACAACACCATTTGCGGGCAGGATTCCTTTTGCTTGTCTTTGGGATAACAAATATTCAAGCATTAAAGCCCCCATTTGGTTGCCTGTCAAAACCACATATTCACCATCATTATTTTTTACAGCAACACCTAAGCGATCAGCATCAGGGTCAGTTGCCGTGAGGATATCTGCACCAATTTGTTCACCGTACTGAATGGCCAATTCAAAAGCAGCATGTTCCTCTGGGTTTGGAGATTTAACAGTGGAAAAATTCGCATCAGGAAGTTCCTGTTCCTTCACAACCGTAACGTTTTCAAACCCAAATGCCTTTAGTCCGTCGCGTACCGGTTTGTTTCCAGTTCCATGGAGAGGGGAGTAAACAATTTTCAATTCCTTTGCTACTTTTGCAACAATCTCAGGATTCAATTGAAGGGTTTTTAACTGTTCGACATAAGCACGATCAATCTCTTCACCAATGTAGGTTAATAATCCGCTTGCAAGAAGTTCTTGCTTCTCTGCTACTTTTACCGTTAATTCATTCTCAACCGCATTTACATATCGAATGATGCTATCAGCAGCTTCTGGAGGAATTTGACCTCCATCTTCCCCGTACACTTTAAATCCATTGTATTCTGGCGGGTTATGACTTGCCGTGATAACCACTCCAGAAAAGGCATTTAAGTATCTTACTGCAAATGATAGCACCGGGGTTGGCCGCAGTTCATCGAACAAATAAGCTTTAATCCCATGTTTCCCAACTGTTTTAGCCACTTCTAAGGCGAACTCAGGTGACTTATGGCGGGAATCATAGGCAATCACCACTCCCCGCTGCTGAGCGGTTTGGCCTTGTACTACTATATAACGAGCAAGTCCCTCTGCAGCCCTGCGAATGGTGTATTTATTTAGACGGTTAATACCAGGTCCAAGTTCCCCACGCATTCCACCTGTACCAAATTCTAAGTGTTTATAAAAACTATCTTCTAGTATCTTTTTAATGCTATCAATTTCAAATAATTTATACTTTAATTCTTTATCTAATTTATTAAATGAAAACCATTTTTCTGTATTATCCAGCCAGGACAAAGTCAACTTCCCCTTTTCCATAGATGTAATTTCATTCGTTAAATAATGATTCCCAATAAATCAGCCGCAATCTTCGCAGCATCATTATTGAAAAAAGAGTGACTTTCTTTTAATTCTCTTGCTTGTTTATCAATCATGGAAATGTCAACCTGGTAGGTTTTAAAATCATCCCAATCCAATGTTTGACATAATTGATGCTGTTTTAAATAGTGAATCGTGTTTCGATCCTCTTTCATGGACGGTCTATTGAGGATTAAAAGTGGAATACCAGCATTCAGAGCCTCTCCTATCATTCCCCATCCAGCTTTTGAAATGACTAAGTCAGCCGCTGCAATAAAGTTTTGTGATTCCAAATAGTCATTCGGTATGTGAAAAACATTTGACCGATTAACCTCAACATTTGATGAAACTAGAAAAACACAGTTAGGACTATTCCAGATAGGAAGTTTTTCTAGTATATCCACCGCAATCTTCATACCAAGTCCTAGAAAAACAATTTTCTTCTTTTCATTGGGATTAACCAATTGTCTAATTCTTTGAACCTCTGCGGCCTCTATCTCTCTGGAAAAAAATCCGTACTCTTGGGCTGTAATATCCCACTGTTCCTGACTTCCTGCTAATGGAAAATAAAAGGTCATTTTTTGATAAGCTTCTTTAAATGTTTTTAACTCTTGATCATCAATAAGCCCCTGGTAAGCTGTATACCAAGTAAAGTTTGATAAACCAACTGATGGAATACCTAAAGCATGAGCTGCTTCAAAAGGGAGTGGTGAAATATCTGAAATGACTAGATCAACATGATTCTTTCTTAAAAACTCTTTCTCTTGTTGGATATGGTTGTCCCAATTCGAAACAAAGCTTTTATACTCCTCCAATAACCTTGACTTATCAGGAAGAATCGAATCTTTTTCCAGAAAGTATCCGATATCAGTCTTAATCTTTCTATAGCTCACACGCTCTGAACCTAGTGATTCCTTTATAAAAGGCAAAGCAAAGGAATGACAGATGATAATCTTCAATTCCGCTTCCTTATGAAGTTTCCTTATAACAGCAATACTTCTCGAAGCATGCCCATATCCGTAATCAGAAATATAATAAGCAATGGTTTTCAATACGCTTCACCTCAAACAACAAAAAAGAAGGGAAAGAACCTAGGTCCTCTCCCTTAATGTATTTAAATAATAACTTTCGCTTTTGACTTATGGAAGTGATTAATAACATCTTCCCATTCAAAATATAATCGTGTAAAGTCTTCATCACTAATACCGATTCCCGTTTGAACTTCAACAAATTCTAACTCAGAAAGTGCCTTAATTCCATGCTTTTTACCTGCTGGCAGATGGATGATATCTCCTGCTTTCACACGAGTAATGTAATCATCCAATGCTAGTTCACCTTCACCACGGACAATAGTCCAGACTTCATCTCGAAGATTATGGTAATGATAACTTGAATTTTTCCCTTCATGAATACAAATTCGTTTCGTTACCATTTCATTTCCATCATCATATTTAGCATAATCTAGTACACGAGACCAGCCCCAGATTCGCTCTTCATACATAGGGGGCTGTTCAAAACCACTAATTAAGTCCTTAATTATAGGGCTTGAGGCTTTATCCGCTACTAAAATTCCGTCAGGACTTGCAGCTACTACAATATCTTTTACTCCTAGAACTGTTACTGGAATATCTAGCTCATTAATCAAATGTGTATTTTCATTATCATCGCTAAGAACGCCTTTACCAATTTGAGATGTTGCCATTTCTTCAGTTAATGTATTCCATGTTCCAAGATCTTTCCAATAACCATCATAAGGTAGAGCAACAATATGATTTGCCCTTTCCACTACTTCGTAATCAAAACTGATTTTAGGAAGAGTTTTATACTGAAGTGCTAGTTGATCATATTGAAGTGGCAATCCTTTTTCATCCAATATATCAATCAAATATTTTAATTTAAAAGCAAATACTCCACAGTTCCATAGAGCATTCATATCAATTAGAGTTTGAGCTTTTTCCTCACTTGGCTTTTCTGTAAAATGATTCACAGTAAAATAACTATCTCCATCAACAGTGCCTTTTGGAATAATATATCCATATTTAGAAGATGGATATGTAGGTCTAACACCCACTAAAGCCAATTCTGCATTTGATTCTATTAAGACGTCCTCTAATTCTTTTACTTTTTCAAAAAAGCTGTCCTCAACATACGGATCAACTGGTAATACAACTACTACTTCATCTTCTGAAACATTTTGAATTGAAAAAAGGTAAGAAGCAGCTAAAGCAATAGCAGGAAATGTATCCCTACGTTCAGGCTCAATAATAAGGGGGACATCCATTCCAATCTGGCTATGAATCATATCCCTTTGCATTTTAGAAGTAGCAATGACAGAAGATTCAGCAAGACCGACTGTCTTTAACTGCCCCCATACACGTTGCACCATTGATTGCTTTTCGTCATTTCCAGCATCTAGTACTCTTAAAAACTGTTTAGATCTTGTATCATTTGATAATGGCCACAGCCTCTTACCAGAACCACCCGAAAGTAATACAAGTTTCATAATGTCCCTCCTAAAACTAAGGGTCCCTTGGACCTATCTGATTTGATATAAAAAATAATAATTCTACTTTTCTGCACAAAAAAAACAGACCCAAATTAGTATTCCAGGATCTGCCTCCTATTTTAAGTAATTTATACTAGTGAAAGTTCTAAACTATTAACTGTTTCTCTTCCAATAGAGTCATAAATTAGATTTGCTTTTCTCACACTTGTCAGATCATAGCAGTTTCTTCCATCAAGAACTATTGGAGTTCTCATTAACTTACTATATTGTAATAAATCAAAGTCTTTAACTTCATCCCATTCTGTGAAGATAAAACATACATCCGCATCTTTTAGTGTGACTTCTATGGTGTTACAATAAGTTATTTCATTTGGAAATCTTTTCTTGAAATTCTCCACTCCAATAGGATCCCACGCTTTAATATTGGCACCATCTTCAATCATAATTGGAATATTAACTAAACTAGGTGCTTCTCTTAAATCATCCGTTCCTGGCTTGAAGGTTAACCCTAGAACAGCTATATTTAATCCTTTTAAACTATCAAAATATTTTCGAGATTTTTTAATCAATTTGAGTTTCTGATTTTCATTTACATCGATTGCTGCCTTTACAGTCTTTAGCTCATAATCATGGAAGTTTGCTAGCCAATGTAATGCCTTTGTGTCTTTAGGAAAACATGATCCCCCATAGCCTATCCCAGCATTTAAAAATCTGTTTCCTATGCGACCATCATACCCCATTCCGTGTGCAACATCTTCTATGTCAGCTCCGATAATTTCACAAAGGTTCGCAATTTCGTTTATAAAAGAAATTTTTAGTGCAAGAAAATCATTAGAAGCATATTTAATCATCTCAGCACTTTTCCTATTTGTAACCACAATTGGTGCATCAAAATCCTTGTAAACTTCTTTTAAAACATGGGCTGCGTAAGTATCTTCGACACCTATAACAATTCTTGAAGCATGAAGTGTATCCCTAACGGCAGTACCTTGTGCCAGAAACTCTGGATTAGAAGCAACATACACATTGACATCATGTACCAATCTTGAGTTAATTAAATCTTCGATCTTATCATTTGTACCTATTGGTACTGTGGATTTAACAACAACAACACAATCTTTTTCTATACTTTGTGCAATTTGGTCAGCAACCTCATAAACATAACTTAAGTTAGCAGAACCATCTTGTTTTTCTGGTGTGCCAACACCTATGAAAATAACATCCGCATCTTTATATACTGCCTTATAATCGGTTGTAAAATTCAATCTATTAATATTTTCAACCAATAATTCTTCAAGGCCTGGTTCATATATAGGAGAAATCCCAGCCTTCATTAAGGCTACTTTATCATTATCTATATCAACACAAGAAACAGAATGCCCATGCTCCGCTAAACAGACTCCGGTTACTAGGCCAACATATCCAGTACCAGCTACTGCAATTTTCATTTTTTTCCACCTCACTATTTTTAATTTGTTCATTAAAGTACTTTGGTACTTGATTTATTAAACGTTATATCAATAACTATCATATATTTCAGCCATTACAAATTGTAGAACTAACTTGTGAAACCCAAATGCTGAAGTACATAAATGAACAAACTACCAGTGTAATACAAATTGACTCTAAATTCTCGATTCATAGCATGATGACTTACTGTTATAAAACATCTAATTTTCTAAACTAGATTTTTATATCAATTCTTTTTTTATTACCTTTTCTTTCTGGTAAAATAATTATTTTTTTGCCTAAAAGAATAAATGGTTTTTCAATAAAATAATATAATAAATAAGATATTAGAAAAGTTACAGAAATAAACAGTACTAACGATACTAGCGCTACCTTTATCTTAGGAAAATTTATTAAGTTTACAACAAGTTTTAAGATAAGAGGTAAAGTAATCATATGAACAAGATATAAAGAGTAAGAAATATTTGCACCTACCTCGGCTAATCTTGTTGAAAGCAATTTTTTTATTGAGTTTAAGATTGTATATATCGTTTTTCCTGTGTATTTTTTTAAATTTTCTAGGAACATAAAGATTACTAAAATGGAAATTATAAAATTTGTTAATTTACTTTGAACAAACATCACAGCTAATAAAGTTATTATAAAGTAACCTATCTTTAATTGACTTTTTATCACTAATGCCATTACAGTTCCTAATATGAATAATGGAAGTTTGTAAATTAAGAGTGAAGGTTGTCCGTAATGAATGATTGATCCGGGTGTAAGATATAAACCAAACAACTTTGGTGCAACAAAAGAGAGCAATAAAAATAGTGTTAATATGAATAAAAAATATTTCTTTATTCTCCTTCCATTTGAAAATAACCACAGATATAAGAATGGAAAGACAATATAATACTGAATTTCTATAGACATACTCCACGCTGGAGGAAGTATGCTTGTTACGTAGTTGGGTATAAAACCATGGATAAAGGTTATATGAGATAATAAATTCAAAATACTTACGTTTTCAATATTCCTTTCAGTTCCCCAAGGAGTAACGTTATCCCCTGTAAAATAATATAGTAATTCTGCATTAAATTTTGAGGTCTCGCCTACCAATAAATAAGCAACAATGATTGATAAAATATAAACTGGATACAACCTAAATAATCTTCTTACCCAAAAATATAGAATCGTTTCTTTATAATTATTAGTTATTGGATTCAAATTGTGTTTATAAGTATATCCCATTAAAAAACCAGTAAGAACAATAAACCCATCAACTGCAACGCTTGCGGAAAGTAATACGCCTCCTGCGAAACCTAAATCAATAAACTTAGGGCCACCAATTGCAACATAGAAATGCGCAAGAGCAACCCAAAGTGCTAAGAAAAATCTAAATCCATGTAAAAATCGAGTATCCCTAGTCATTGATTACTCCCAAATTTATTTTAAATAAATTAAACCCATTCCTGATTAAAATGGTTAAATTGTAGTAAATCATTTTTATTAAAAAACTTTTTCACTTTTCTATGAGATAGCCAAAGAGGAATATCTGCCAAAGCTAATGCTTTATCAAAAAGAGTTGGTGTATCTGACACCTGAGCCATTTCCTCATAATATTTAGATTTATTTTCTGACAACTGTCCTTTATGATGTTTAAACCCTCCTAAATAAGCCTCCACTATCTTTAAAACTTCATTTTTAGAAAACTCGTACCAAATATAGTGATCTCCAGCATACTTTAGGTTTTCTAACTTATTATAATCTAAAAATCTATTCATATTACTTTTCCAAAAAGTAGATTCTTGTTGGATGAATGGAAGTTTTAGTGAGCCTATTAACTCTTTTCCATACAGACCTTTTACAATTAATTTTTGCCTATACTTATAAGGAAGATTTGCATGAACTATTTGCGAATCCTCATTATAATGTATATGCATTCCTGTTAACCAATTTATTTCTTTATATTGGTCAAAGACATCTAATACAATATCAAATGCACTTTTGGAATAAAAATCACCTGCGTTAATATATGCGCATATATCACCAGTCGCTCCTCTTATGCCTTTAACTATAGCATGATACATTCCTTTATCCTTCTCAGAATAAATTTTTATATCAGCATAATTTACCTTTTTTTGAGCCTCGTTAACAATATTGACTGTATTATCACTTGAATTACCATCATATATAATATATTCCAAATCCGCACGTCCATTTGTTATAGCGTTTTGGTTTACTACTGATTCGAAAGTCTCTAAAATATAATTTTCCGCATTATAACATGGTGTAATTATTGTAAACTTAGGTTTCAAATATTTACACTCCCTTCTAACTTTGCAAATATTGTTGAATTCTATTTATTTTTGGGATACTCTCTTCCAATAAATTTTTAAGACGAACATAGTATTATTGTATAAGTATCGTTTCCATAATCTTTTAGGATCTTGTATTAAACGAAATAACCATTCTAATCCAATTCTTTGTATAAATAAAGGTGCTCTCTTGATATTTCCAGTTAAGTAATCAAAAGCAGCCCCAACGCCAATCATAACACCATTTATATTATTCCTATTTTTATACATCCATATTTCCTGTTTTGGGCAACCTAACCCAACAAAGATTAAATCAGGATTTGTACTATTTATTTGGTGTATGAATTCTCTCTCTTCATTATTTTCCAGTTCACGAAACGGAGGTGATATTTTACCAACAATCTCTAGACCTTTGTTTAATATTTTTAGTTCCTTTTCAAGTTTATCTAGAGTTTCTTTTTTACTTCCATAGAGAAATACTCTATAATTTTCAAATTCACACAAATTTTTCATTAAGTTTGGGCCATCAACACGGTCCTGATTTTTATGTCCCCGATGTTTCAGGACCCATACTAAAGGCATCCCATCCGCAGTACATAAATCGGCAGTCTCTAATGCTTCCTTAAAATGTTTATCATTACTTGCCGTAACAACTGAGTGTGTATTACAAATACATACATATTTTGATTCTTTCTGATTTACCCAGTTTTTAATTAAATTTAAAACATCATTAAAATTAATAACTGAAATATTAGTAGAGATAATTTTTTCGGATTTCTTCATAAATGCACCTTCTCTAGATCTCCTCTTTTTTTTGCAAATAAATTACAGATGTTAAAAATGTTATCCAATAAAAATAATTGGCCAATATTATTCTTGTCTCAGTGATGTTAAGAAAAATAGTAACTAATAGGAAAAAAGAGATAAATGCAAATTTATTATTTTTCTCTTTCCTAAATTTATATATTGATAGTATGAGTCCTTTTAGGAGGATGAAAACAAATATATACAAACCTACTACTCCTAAATTTGCATATAAATCAACAAATCCATTATGACTACTATATATATCAATTCCAATCACTCTGGATATACTACTAATAATGCCTGTTTTCTCACTCCAAAATGCACCATATCCATATCCAAAGATCCAATCATTTCTCAAATAACTAAAAATAATTGGCCAGAATTCTGTTCTTCCAGTTAAAGTACTATCCTTTCCAAGTCCTACTAATATATTTTCAGAGTTATGAATTGTTTGCAAAACAATCAAGAGCACTAATGCTATACCAAAGCATAATATTGATACAAATAATTGTAATTTTAACTTCTTCCAATAAGAAAGAATAACTATATATGAAATCAGTATCACTAGTATAACTAATGATGTTGTAGATTTTGAAAAGTATAAACATATTATAGAAATAAGTGATAGGATCAAATAAATAAGACTTTTTTGCCTTTTATATGAAGTTTGCTGCAAAGTTACTTTTATAAAAAAGAAGATACTAGATAATAGCATCATAGTACCATATCCATTTTTATGAACATAAAGTCCTTTCCATGATCCTTTATGAAAGAAATCTGAATGTATCCCGTAACTAGGAAAGAAAGTAATAATAAAAATATTAAAAAATAATATAAATAAAAAAACTTTTTCAATAATTTTTATAAAGTCTTTATATCGAAATCTAGAAACTATATATAAGGCAAGTGAACTTGCAGTAAAAAAGAAATAAATCTCTTGTATGCTCTTTTCTATGTCCTTTGACCAAAAAATTGAAAAGCAAGTATAAATAATAAAAATGTATATTAATAAATTTTTCTTATTTAGTGCAAGGTATCTTTCCTTTTTCTTGCTAAAAACGAGGATTCTAACTAGGAGATACAATAATATTGTAGAATAGAAAAACCACAATTTATTATACAAGTAATCACCAAATAAACCACTTAATAATATAAGGAATACTGCCATTATTAAACTATCTATTTTATATTGGTACCTCATAATTGCACCATTTCTTTTTCCTGATTAATCAAATGCTCATATAATTCCAAATATCTTTTCCCCGTTATCCGTATATCAAAGTTCTTTTCTACCTTTTCTCTTGCACTAAAAGAAAGGTCCCTGTTAATGTTATGGGATAAAATCCACTCTATCCCTCTAGAAAAATCTTCTGTATCAAAGGGCTCTGCAAGATATCCATTCTTATGATGATCTACAATATCAACTAAACCGGTGGCTCCAAAAGCAACTACTGGTGTGCCGCAGGACATTGATTCTGATGCAGTTTGGCCAAAAGATTCCTGTCTAGAAGGGACACACATCACATCAGCTGCAGAATATAATGCAACCATCATTTCTTCGTTATGAATATGCCCTAAGTTATGCACTTTATACTTTAAGTTGTTGGTTTTACTAGTATCATCGCCACCAAAAATTACAATTTCTGTCTCATTCGGAGATAAATTTAGTTTGTTTATTGAATCTATCAATAAATCAAAACCCTTGTTTTTATCCTCTGTACTATACATCGCTCCAAATAAAATTAAATTTTTTTCTTTAGGTAAATGTAATAGTTCTCTTGAGTATTCTTTATCTACAGGTTTAAAGAGATCAGTATCCAAACCATTAGGTATTATATGAATCTTTTTACCATAAAATAGAGAGCTTTTCCCAGCGCATTCAGCCATCCATTTACTAGGAGCAACTAAAGTAAAGTTTCCTTGTGAGTAGTGCTTCTTTTTTCTTTCCCAAATAGCTCTACTAAGATCATAATTCATATTTGAATTTAACTGGGGACACTTACCACAGCTTTCAACATACCGCATGCAATTCCCTGGTACATTACACCCACCAGTAAAAGACCAAGAGTCATGTAAAGTCCAGACTACTTTGTCTCCCATTTTCGGTATATGTCTAATAGGTACATAGCCCGCATTAATCCAATGCAAGTGAATAATATCAGGGTATGCTTTATCGATTTTTCTAAGCATTGAATTGTTCCTAAGCCAACCAACATTCCAAGGATTTATACTACGGTTTTTATATAAATTTAAGGGGAAGGCATCAATATATGGCCTTAAAAAGTTTATTAACTTATTATATTTACCAATTGGGCCGAAAACAGATTTATCAATACCTTTTTTACTCTGGACTAAGTACACTGATTCGTGTCCTAGAGATTTAATGACTTTATGCAACCGATATGTTGCCTTTGCTGCACCACCATCAATATCTGAAGTATTCAGCATCACTACATTCATATTTTTATTCCTTTACATTTTAAGTTTGTTCATCTATACATTTTTTGTACTTCTCTGCAATAACTTTTAAATCATAGTTTTCTTGAACATATTTTCTTCCATTTTCACGTAAAATATTATAATAATTTCTATCATTTATTAATTTTTCTAAGGAGTTTGTTATTCCAACTATATCTCTTTCATTAACAATTTCTGCAATATCATTTTCCCTTAGAACATAGCTTATCCCACCACATGTTGAAGTGACTATAGGCAATCCACAAGACATTGCCTCTATATTTGAAACTCCAAAAAACTCCTCCCACTCCATTACTGAAATCGGATGATTAATAAATATATCTGCATTTTGATAAATATTGACTAAATCTTTATGTGGGACATTTCCTATAAATTCAACATTTTCTTCCAATTGATTTTCTTTAATTATTCTCTCTAGAAAAGCTTTTGCTTCTCCCCCACCTACAAGTTTCAACTTAACATTGGGATGCTTTTTAATTAATGGTTTGAGTGCACTAATTATATACTGTATCCCCTTCTCAACAACAAACCTTGATACACATAAAATCACTATTTCTTCTCTTTCAGATGAATATTCGGATGGTTTAAAAATTGTTGTATTTACCGGATGACCCATTACTATGAACTTCTGAGATGTATCATTATTAAAAAGACCAATCTCTTTAAATCTTTCTGCTACTTTAGGAACAGTAATCCAAATTATTTTTGCTTGTTTAAGTGCCCACTTTGATATTCTATTATTAATTTTACCTATAAACCCCATTTTTACTCCAGGAACTGTTAAAGAGGCATCATAGATTAATGGAATATTTAAGATTTTACTCGCGTACGCGGCCAATAAACCTTGTTTATATATAGTTGGATCTGAGCTTAAGATCCAATCAAAGCCTTTAAGATTTTTTAATACTTTTTTCTGAAACATTATAAAATTAATAGGAAATGGACTCCTAGGAAAAGTGGCCCATGAAATTTTAGGAATATTGACAATCATAAAGTCTGGATCAAAAAAATCATCCTCTTCATCCTTTATGATTACAAACTCCCAATTAAAATGGTTCTGGAGATATCTATATATCTCCAGCATTGCTTCAAAGGCAGATTTATTTGCTACAATTCCAGGTCTAAATATAACAATCCTTTTTGACATACTTCTTATTTCTCCCATTTTAAAATATTTAATAAATCTTTTATTCTTATAATTATTAGAAGAGACTTGGTCTGCATTTTTGTACTGATTGATATTTTAGAAAAAAAGAAGTTTATACCATGGGCTTGAAACCAATATGAAAATAACGATGCAAACGCTGCACCTACTCCTCCATATTTTGGTATCAGTATTAAATTTAACAATATATTAATAATGCAGCCACTGAGGGAGGAAATAAAATGAATTTTCCCCCAATTAAATGAATTTAAATATGCTGTTCTTGCTAATCCCATATTCACAAATAAACCAATCCAAATATAAATCGAAAGTATGGGAGCTGCATGTATAAATTCATCTCCATATAGTAATGTAATAATGTATGGGGATAGAACACTTATAGTTATAGCAATTATATATCCTAATAAAGCCATAAAATCATAAAGCTTCTGTAATCTTTTGTAAAATAGCTCAAGGTTATTATCTTTTTCTTTTACTATGATTGGATAAATTGAAGACACTATCGCAACAGGTACAAAATACCATAACTCTCCTAATTTAACTGCAACAGAATATATACCTACTTCCTGATTACCATTCATTATCCCAATCATTATCTGATCTATTCTCATGTATAACATTATAGCCAGACCTGAAAGAATAAGGGGCCAACTGTCTTTCATTAATGATTTAGCGATTATTATTGAAAACTTCCATTCTTTTAGAATACCTACCTTTAATTTATATACAATAAGATAACCTATAGATAATAGAAGCATTTCTAGCGCACTTAAAAAGGCAAACATTATAAGAGAAGCTTCATTTAATATGAAAAACAATTTTATTATTGAAGTAATAAAAAAAGAAACACTTTGAGCATAAACAGAAAATTTGGAATTAAGTTGGGACTGAAACCATAAATCAATGGTACTAAAACAAACAAAAATATTCCCAGTAGATATAATTGCACACAAAATCACAATGTTGGAATCATTTGGTTCAACAATCATTATTGATAATATTGAAAACAGAATTGATAATAATCCGCCTACTAACTTTAAATAAAAAGCAGTTCCTAGGTAGACATAAGAGTCTTTAGGTGATTGAACTAAATTCCTAATTACAATATTATCTAAACCTAAATTAGCAATGGCAGCCATAAGTCCTACAAAAGATTGTGCATAATTTAATGCACCAAATCTCTCTGCTCCAAGATAGCGTGCCACCCAAACACCTACTATAAGACTAACTGCCATTCTTGATATCTTTTCAAGAACTAACCAACTAGCATTGTTAATTATTTTATTAGATATAAAAACTCTCTTAATCATAATTTAGATACTTCTTTCTCTTTTTTATGATAAAAAGAGAGACACCAAGTCTCTCTTTTTTAACATTCTAAGATAGCTCGTATAATAATGCATAGATACTCTAACTAATTTCTTCATCAGCTTTAGTGATTTGTCGTGTGAAAATTCCTAGTCAATATCATTACTACAATGTCACAAGTATTACTCAATCAAACATTTTTTTCACTTTTTCTTCCTTCTTAACTTTGTTCATATCTGCTTCAACCATTATGCGTACTAATTCATCAAATGGCGTTTTTGTTGGATTCCAACCCAATAGCGTTTTTGATTTGGTTGGATCTCCTAATAGTTGATCTACCTCAGCTGGACGGAAGAATTTAGGATCAACTTCTACAATAACCTCACCAGTTGCTTTGTTTATCCCTCTTTCTTCTACACCATTTCCTGTCCATTCGATTTGAATATCAACATGTTTAAATGCAAGTTCTACGAATTCACGTACTGTATGCATTTCACCAGTTGCTATAACGAAATCCTCTGGTTTATCATGTTGTAGAATTAGCCACATACATTCAACATAGTCTTTCGCGTAACCCCAGTCACGTAAAGAATCCAAGTTACCAAGTGATAATTTCTTTTGCTTTCCTTGTGCAATTCGTGCTGCCGCAAGTGTTATTTTACGTGTTACAAATGTTTCACCACGACGCTCTGATTCATGGTTAAACAAAATTCCGTTTACTGCAAACATATTGTAGGATTCACGATAATTCTTTGTAATCCAGAATCCATAAATTTTTGCTACACCATATGGAGAACGTGGATAAAATGGTGTTGTTTCTTTTTGTGGAACTTCTTGAACTTTACCAAATAGTTCTGAGGTAGAAGCTTGATATACACGAGTTTTCTCCATTAATCCTAAGATACGTACTGCTTCAAGAATATTTAATGTCCCTTTAGCATCTACATCTAATGTATATCCTGGCATGTCAAAGGAAACACGAACATGTGATTGAGCAGCTAAGTTGTAGATTTCATCAGGTTGAATTTCACCTATGATTTTAGTTACATTTAGGGCATCAGTTACATCTCCATAATGAAGATGGAAGTTACTATTATTTAATAATGCATTTGCCTCTTCTTCTGTCAGAAGATCTTCTAAGCGCTCTTGATTATAAGAAGAGCTCCGGCGGATAATTCCGTGCACCTCGTAGCCTTTTTCTAATAAAAACTCTGCTAAATAGGATCCGTCTTGTCCAGTTACACCTGTAATTAATGCTTTTTTCATTTTGTCCTCCGATTATGTTAATTTACTTTTGTTAGTTGGTTATCTAAAAACCATTGGTAAGCTTTCTTTAATCCTTCTTCTAATGAAGTAGCTGCTTTCCAGCCCAAAGAATTTAGTTTTGTTACATCGACTAATTTCCTTGGTGTACCGTCTGGTTTGGTTGTGTCGAACTGTATCTCGCCTTCATATCCAATTACATCCTTGATCTTTTCGGCTAATTCTTTAATTGGAAGGTCTTCACCTACTCCGATATTTACAATTTCATTACCGGAATAATTATTGATCAGGAAAACACATGCATCAGCAAGGTCATCAGAATATAAGAATTCACGTTTTGGTGTTCCTGTACCCCATACCTCTACAAATGGAGCATTGCTTTCCTTTGCTTCATGGAACTTGCGGATTAATGCAGGCAATACATGAGATGTATGAAGATCAAAGTTATCATTTTCTCCATATAAATTAGTTGGCATTACTGAAATATATTCTGTACCATATTGACGATTATAGGATTGACACATTTTGATTCCAGCAATTTTTGCAATTGCATATGCATCATTTGTTGGCTCAAGCTCACCGGTTAAAAGATATTCTTCTTTTAACGGCTGTGGAGCCATTTTTGGATAAATACATGTGCTGCCAAGGAATAATAGTTTTTTCACATCATTGCGATAGGCTGCATCAATTATATTCGTTTGAATTAACAAGTTGTCACGGATAAAGTCAGCTGGATATTCGTTGTTGGCAACAATTCCTCCGACCTTTGCAGCAGCTAAAAAGACAAACTCAGGCTTTTCTTCTGCAAAGAAGTTGTCTACTGCCATTTTATCTCTTAAATCCAATTCTTTACTTGTACGATATACAAGGTTAGTATAGCCCTTTTCTTCAAGTTTTCTTACAATTGCAGAACCTACAAGACCACGGTGTCCTGCTACATATATCTTTGAGTCTAAATTCATCATTTAGGTTATACCTCTTTTCTAGAATGCATCTTTCGATCCGAATAATACTAGGACCGTTTTTAACATTATTTTTATATCAAAAAGGAAAGATCGTTTGTGTATGTATTGAAGATCCAATTCCACCATTTCTTCAAACCCAACACTATTCCTGGCACTGACTTGCCAAAGCCCAGTACATCCTGGTGTTACTAATAAACGCTGTTTATCATAATTTGAATAAACAGCTACCTCCCTAGGAAGCGGCGGCCTTGGTCCCACCAAACTCATGTCCCCTTTTAGTACATTAAAAAGCTGTGGGAGTTCATCAATGCTTGTCTTTCGAATAAATTTCCCTACTTTTGTAATCCGAGGATCGTCCTTCATTTTAAACATAGCACCAGAAACTTCATTATATTTTAGTAACTCTGCTAGTTTTTCTTCCGCATTGGACACCATGGAGCGGAACTTGTACATTTTAAATTCTTTTCCATTTAGCCCTACACGTTTTTGTGAGAAGAAGACCGCACCTTTTGGGTCTTCAAGTTTTATTAATATCGCTAAAATGATAAAGAGGAAACTTAACAGGATAATTCCTATTGACGAACCTATTATATCTATCAATCTTTTAGCAAAAAGGTAAGTTTTTCTCTCATTAATATTCAAATTATTACCTTGTGATTCTATTAAGGAAACCTCTTGATTCGCTAAATTTGACAACCTTGACCCCTTCCTTCTCTCTCTATAACATTTCTTTTTCTTTTTCAAATGTGGAAACTAGATTTTTTAGGTAATCTAGCATATCATCATGGAGGTCTTCGTGCTGCATCGCAATTTCAATAGTTGTTTTGACAAAGCCAAATTTCTCTCCTACATCATAGCGTTTCCCTTCAAAATCGTAAGCAAATACCCTTTGAATTTGATTTAATTTCTGAATAGCATCTGTTAATTGAATTTCCCCGCCTGCTCCTTTTTCCTGACGGTCAAGGAACATAAAGATTTCTGGTGTTAAAATATATCGGCCCATTATCGCAAGGTTAGAAGGCGCAGTACCAAATTTAGGTTTTTCTACAAAGTTATTAACTTGATAGAGTCTTCCTTCTCGAGAAGCAGGATCAATAATTCCATAACGTTGTGTTTCTTCGTCAGAAACAGTTTGTACCCCAATTACAGAAGAAAATGTTTCTTCATATTGAT
The DNA here is from genome assembly GCF_050468025.1 of Neobacillus sp. NRS-1170. Taxonomy (NCBI): domain Bacteria; kingdom Bacillati; phylum Bacillota; class Bacilli; order Caryophanales; family Bacillaceae; genus Neobacillus; species Neobacillus sp. NRS-1170. The sequence goes on from NZ_JBITPF010000049.1 coordinate 180,596, forward strand.
TAATTAACTGACGTAAACAAGGTGTATCACTTTGAACGATGTCATCCCCTAGTAGGACTGCAAAGGGTTCGTTACCAATAAAGTTACGAGCACACCAAACCGCATGACCAAGACCTTTTGGTTCCTTTTGTCGGATATAATGAATATCTGCTAGATTTGTAGCATATTGAACTCGATCTAATATTTCAAACTTTTCTTTTTCTATTAAATTTTGTTCAAGCTCTAGTGCGTTATCAAAATGGTCTTCAATGGCACGTTTTCCTTTACCTGTAACAATGATAATGTCTTCAATACCTGATGCTACCGCTTCTTCAACTATGTATTGAATAGTTGGTTTATCTACGATGGGTAACATTTCTTTTGGCATTGCTTTTGTAGCTGGTAAAAATCTTGTCCCTAATCCAGCAGCAGGGATAATTGCTTTTCTAACTCTTTTCAACGTTTCTTCCTCCTATTATTATTTTGTTAATCTAATAAACTCTTTTCCCCACTAAAGCTCATGGGCAAAAAATAAATATCTAATGGAATTGCAAGTGCTTTCACACTTATTCTTTCATTAGATATTTATTGTTTTGATTTGTATTTCAATGGGCATCTAACCCATCCTCACGTCATTCTCTCGACAACACATGTCTAAGGTCCTCGTAAAAAAGACCCACAGAATGACCGAGTGCCCCCATGGATAACGGACAGGGAGGCCTCGCCGTTCAGGTGATCAAGCCTGAAAAAGATGTTCATTTGTTAGCTTTCTCATTGGCTTACTTGGTTAAATGAAAAAATTCGCCGACCCGCAAGCCCTTAAGGGGCGAAGACAGAGGCGTAGTTGAATTTATGCGTTCAGAATTTATGAATATTAATTCTGATTAGCTAAAATATTTTAAAAAACTTTTTCTTTTTGATTCTTTCAGGTACTTCTTTATAAATATGACTTCCTTCTAATAAAAGAGCAGCATTTTCTTCAAATAAATAAACTAATTCATTTCCATACTTTTTTTGGATCATGTCAAATGCTTCTCTCATCTTAAACGTCCGACTGCTAGTATTATGAGCATCAGATGCAATAAAATGAGTGAGATTTGCTTCGATTAATTGTAGAGAAAAACTCTTAATCTTCTTCCCAAAATCTCCGCAAATGCTAGCAGCCGTTACCTGTGATAATGCTCCCTTTTTCACAAGTTGATATAAAATCTCTGGTCGTTCAATGATTTCTTGATTTCGTTCTGGATGGACGATTACTGGAATGAGACCTTTCATCTGAATATCAAAAAATAGCTTTTCAGTATAACGCGGTACATGGCTGGATGGAAGCTCAACTAATAGATATGGGGTATCATTTACTGGCAGGATTTCTCCTGACTCGTACCCTTCAACCATTTCGCCATATATCCGCGCTTCCTGCCCTGGAAGAATCTTTACTTCTAAATTTTCTTGTACTAACGCTTGATTTAGTTCTTCAACTCTAGCAATAATTTGAAGCCTCGCGTTTTCATAGCTATTGTTTAAATGGTGCGGGGTTGCTACAATCGTACGAATCCCTTGTTCAACAGCTTTTTTTGCCATCTTAATGCTTTCTGATAAATCCTTTGCCCCGTCGTCTACTCCAGGCAAAATGTGACAATGTAAATCAATCATCAGTCCCACTCTTTCCAAGATTTTGTTAATTTTCCATAACTTTCATAATAGTAACACTATCGAAAGAGTTGGTAAAGAATGTTGTTTTGTCGAAATTTGTTACTTTGAACCATAATAATAGTAATAGTCGTTTTTCTTAATTTCTTTATGGTTTAGCACTACACCTAGTAGTTTGCTCTGGGCATTTGCGAGCAATTCTTTGGCTTTTTTCGCTTTTTCGATTTCTGTTTTTTCACTATATACCACAAGAATCGATCCATCACATTGATTGGCCAAAATTTGCGGATCGGCTACTGCTAATAATGGCGGTGTATCGAATAATACATAGTCGAACTCTCTTTTTGCCTCTTCTATGAATTGTTCCATTGATTTTGAGCTTAATAGTTCAGCTGGATTTGGCGGAATAGGCCCGCTCGTTAATATAAATAAATGCTTCTCCTCTGTAGCAAGAACGGCATTTTCAAGTTTAGCCTGTTTTGTTAATACGGTTGTAAAGCCAACAAGGTTATTTACAGCAAACGTATTATGAACAGTCGGTTTGCGCAGGTCAGCATCGACTAATAATACCCGTTTTCCAAGCTGAGCAAATGTAATGGCTAAGTTCGCAGCTGTCGTTGATTTCCCTTCTGCTGGACCTGAGGAGGTAATCATAATCGTTCTTAATTCTTCATCAACAGACGAATACTGGATATTGGTTCGGATGGTCCGGTATTGTTCAGAAATGGGAGATTTCGGGTCAATGGCAGTAACCAGCTTTCTTCTATTGCCATTACCTGTGATTTTTTTCTTTTTAAGCGCCAATGTTCTCATCTCTCCCCGGTTTATTTCTGGATGCTTTCAATTCTTCTATCTTCTGATCATCAATAGTTGCGATGACACCTAAGATGGGAAGACCTAGTATTTTTTCTACATCTTGTTCGTTTTTAATGGTGTTATTGAAGTACTCAAGTAGGAAGGCAATTCCAACACCAGCCATTAATCCAACAACAATGGCAATTGCAACATTTAATAATGGTCTTGGTTTAATTGGAGATGGATTTTCAGAAACATCCGCTTTAGTCCAAATACTCACATTGTCCACATTCATGTTATTTTTGATCTCTTTCTTAAACACTTCAACCGTTTTGTTGGCAATTTGCGCAGCTAACCTAGCATCAGGATCCTGAACCGACAAGTTAACAAGCTGGGAATCCTTTTCGCTCCCCACTGTAATCTTTCCTTTTAATTGTTCATACGTATAGTCTAAATCAAGGTCTTTGGAAACGATATTTAATATCCGCTTGCTGGTAATGATCGCATTATAGGTATTAATTAATTGAAGGTTTGTTTGAATTTCATTTGGGTTGTACACACTTTGATCATTTTTCTTTTGGTTCACGAGAATTTGTGTTGAAGCTTGGTAAATCGGGGTTAAGAAATAGTAACTTACAATTCCACTGATTAATCCGGCAATGACGGTTATCGAAACGATTAATAGCAATCGTTTTTTCAAAGTTTCGAGCAACTCTTTTAAACTTATAGTCTCTTCCATTTCGTCCTCCTGAATGCGTAAATACAAAACGTTGTCTATTATATCACAATTCGTCACATTTTTATATTATTTGTAAAATAATTGTCATAAATTAATTGCTACATAAATTATTAAACAACTTTTTGTAAGAAATTTGAAGAGGAAATAGGAAATTGGAATATTTTTTCATTCTGGACTACATCAATTGCGGAGTCTTGCACTAATATTATTTAATAGGTACACAAGTCCTATTAAACTACAATACACAGAATATCACCACTTACCATTTAGTGAATGCTTTCTGACAGGATTGTAAGAATTATTTCGTAAAATGGTCATAGCTCTCAAAAGGGCTACCGAACTGTATATGGAAACTTAATATTTTTAGCCTTATTGTAAAATAATTATTATAGAGGTGGAGAATTTGCGATTATTAATTTTGGATGATGATGTGGAGATTGGGTCTTTTTTGCAGGAGATGTTACAAGAAGCATCCTTTGAGGTGGATTACTACAATAATGCGAAAGACACGTATAATGCTGCTCTCAAAAACGAATATGACCTCATGATTTTAGATATAACGTTAGATCCTTATGCCCATCATGGCTTAATGTCTTCTGGCTTTGACGTGGCCAGAATGGTAAATGAAAAAAAGACTGTTCCCTATATATACCTTACAGCTAGAGCGGATCCGGCTGATGTTACACAAGGGCTGTATTCCGGGGCGGAGGATTATATTACAAAGCCGTATAATATACCGGTATTGATTGCAAAAATTCAAACCGTGATACGAAGATTACAAAATTCGTCTAAGCCTTATATCAGCATATTATCTTACAAAGACCTGACCATATCCTTAATCAGTCGTCGAGTAACGGCAGGGAAACAGTTGGTTCATCTAAGCCCTACACTGTTTGACATCCTTGTATGCTTAGTAAAAAGCAGAAACCATGCCGTTTCACGCGAGGAAATAGCCAAAGAAGTATGGGGGTACGACGAAATATCCGATTCTGACAAAAACAAAATTGATGTAGCCATTAAGCGTTTACGCGAGACGCTTCCCTATGATTACATCCAAACGGTACGAGGGGTAGGATATCTCCTTGAAGACTAATGTATCTGAATCAAAACGTTTATCTGCTCGTCTGTCTACTCGGATCGCCTTCATTGTTTCGATTATTTTTGTTGTCTTATTTTTCATCCGTACACCCTTTCTTCTGCTTGCTGAATTAGATAAGGTAGTGACCTATCGCTATCAGTGGCAAAATATGAAGGTTAAAACAGGGCCGGATCTCCTGGGCGTCCCAGATCGTGTGATGCCTCAAAAAATAAAAGATAGGCATTTCCAATTGTTGGCCGGAGATGTATATTGTATCGTTACTTACAACCGGGATACCCAAATGCTCTCCGAGTACAATTCTAAGGCCAAACTTCATGTACCGGTGAGTCAATCACACATGTCTTGTGGGGATGTTCCCATGACCCGAACTCCGCCATTTTTTCATGTACTCACTAACATGACGGTAGAAGGCTATCGGTTTTTATTAGGACATGGCTTTTTTCAAATAAATAAAAACATCCATTTTGTAAAAGATCACGATCTTTATTTTACCTATGTAAGCAAATCGGTGGATGTACCTGGATTTCGCGGAGAAATTCGTACCTATGTGAATATTGAGTATGCCTACTTCCTGCGAATCAAAACCATTTTATTTCAAATGGTTACGGCCTTTTTCATGATTTATATAGCAGCCTTTTTGGCAGCTTATTACGCTGCTAGAGATATTTTCAAACCATTACATACGGCCTTAAAAAAGTTAATCCATGTGAACAAAGATAATTTTCGTGAAAGAATTCCTTATCATTCAAAAAATAATTCCTATCTAAATCAATTAATAGATGAAGTGAATTTTATTTTAGAACGAGCAGAACAAGCGGTTCTCTCTCAACAGCAAAGCGCTCGGGAAATTACCCATCAAATCCGGACACCGCTGCAGTCGATCCTGCATTCCGTTGATTATTTTCGAATGTTCGGATTTAAAAATGAAAAAAAGGTAGAAGAACGGCTCGATATGATTGCTTCACAGGTTGAACGCATTTCTTCTATGACAGAGAAGATTATTACGTTGTCAAAATTACAAGAAATAGAAACAGAAGATGGGCACTCCTATAGTTTGTCCCATCATCTGATTGATTACCTTGATCGGAAAATGATGGATGACGAGAAAATTACTTATGAGATGAGGATACAAGAAGGGATCTTCACCTCTATTCCTTATGAGCACATCCTGCATATATTGGATTCCCTAATGGAAAATGCAGTGAAGTATTCGTTTGAACCAAAATGGATTTATACGGGATTGTCCTCAGATGGAGCGAGTATTCAAATCACCATCAAAAATAGAGGCGTGGAAATACCAGAGGATGAACTGGATCAAATCTTTGAACATTCTTATCGGGGGAAAGCTGTCCAAAAAGATTACGCCGGAACCGGATTAGGTTTAGCGGTTGCCAAGAGATTTGTGGAGCTGCACAAAGGCCGGACGGATGTTACCAGTAAAAATAATATTACTACCTTTGTCGTTACTTTACCTAATAAATGAAAATGACTCAAGAATAACTTGGGTCATTTTCATTTCATTGATAATTTACCTTTTTATGTTTTCGATACACCTTATTTTCCATAATGTGCCCGAGGATACCCATTAGCAGTCCGAACACAATCCCGTTCACAACAGGATAATCCAAGAATCGAATCGCGTGATGGTCTATGATAAAGCCGCCATCGTGCCAGAAAAGCCCGAAATCCATTCCGATGACCAATCCAAGGAAGAAACCGGAGAAATAGGTTCTCATTAGCCCTTCTTTCCCTGCAAGTTTTTCATTATTTGCTCTAGCGGAATTATAGGCCTGCCAGATGGCGTAACCATAAATCGATGGATAAAAAAGCCCCCAGCGATAATTAATCGAATGATGAGAAGAATTTATATCACCTATAAAGGTAGTGATAAGGGAAAGATTTAAGTTTGCGTTCAAATTCACGACAAACTCCAAGACAATCAGGGCAAAGCCGACAAGATAATCCTTATTGTATAATTGGCCGAATCCCGGAAGAACAACTGACCACAACATTGCAGCATTGGGAGATTTATATTGTCGATTTTGCCTCATTGTCATTTTCACCTCTGATGGAATTATATGACATATATTTTCTACAATTAATTGCCAAATTCCTCCTGGTTCACAATTTTCAGTCATTATGTCATGCCATTTTTTTACTACTTAGGAAGTAATTCCTATAGTACTTAATGGTTACCCCATAAAAAACAAAAAACTGCCGATTACCTCAGGCAGCATTCTAATCTATATATTTAGCTAATCATCATATTCTTGAGATCGACTTTTATATCTTCAATTAATTTTTCCGGTGTCATTCCATTCTCATTGAGGCCCTTTTCATATGCCTTCTTCACAATCTCTGAAAAATCGGCGAGATTCGAGTTATTTTTATCTTCTCTATCCAAAATCGACTATCCTCCTTGTATTATTATTAGTTACATATTTTACTAGAATAAAGCATCAATGTAAACATATTACCAGTTATAAATTGTGGAAAATATAAGAATATTGTCGAAGATTTGAAGTAACAAGGAATGTAAAACAAAAAGATAAGCCAGTCCTCCGTAATGGACTGGCCTTTTGAAATCCCATAAATGCTACATGAATTTTTTCATGCTTCCTTTTAATTCAGCGAGCTTTTCTTTAATAAATGGCTCCATTTCTTCAGGCAATTGATTTAATGGGAAAAATTCAGCCTCAATCGCCTGATTCTCATCCGGCGTGATTTCTCCTTCATAGTCCGTACATATATAACCTATTGCCACTATCTGATACTCATTACTGCCGTCCTCGGGTTTTTCCATTAATGCCCCGCCGGAAAATACCCCAAATAAGGATAATTGGTTCAACTTTAATCCGATCTCTGTTTGTACATTTCTTTTTAAACAATCTTCAACCGATTCATCTAACTGCAAGATCCCGCCAGGTATTCCCCAGCTGCCGCCCGAAAACCTACTCAGCAATATTTCTCCTTGATGATTTATGACCGCAACACTTGGCCGCACGATGATCAAAGGGGTGTTCCCAATCATGCTTCTCATCAATTCGCAATAATCCATAATCAAGCCTCCTATCGTTATGTATCCAAGGAGCAACCTACTCCTTTTTAGTAGGTAATAGTCAGCCACCTTTCACACAAGTAGTCATTGAACTGCCAACAAAATCATTTAATTCCTTTAGGAGAGCGGGCAGTGCATTTGGTTTAACAACTGCTTCTAAGGGCGTTTCCATTATGGGAACATGATATTGTTTCAAAATGGTTGCTGCCCCTTCCCAAACCTCTACAATCGCTTTTGGTGACATGTTTGACTGAATGACCATTTTTTAACCAAGCTCCTTGAGTCTTTTATCATTCTTCTTTATCAATATATTACCATAGGCAGTTAAGTTTGCTGAGGCACAAAGATAACGAATGGGAACGAGAAAAAGGGCTGTTCAGGACCAGCCCCTATTTAATCGGTACATGAAAATAATTAACCATAAACACGATGATTACGATGGAAATTCCGTAGGTAAGAAACGGCCGGCTGTAATGCAGTCGAATCATCCCGAACATGGCTAAGTAAAACATGGGTTCCATCCAATACTCATATCCATGAATGAGGAGCAGCCGGCCCCATTTTACAAATGGATATTCTACTAGTAATGCACCAATAATCCAGGTGAGAAGATATCCAGCCTGTTTCGGCAGCGGCTTGGAGAAGGGAAAGTGGCTTAAAAAGATCAAGGTAATTGAAGGTAGATTGATAAATGAATAAAATAATTCCACCATGAAATGAGATTTGGGCAAGAAGTCGGGTCGATATTTCCAAAGCAAATGGTCTCTGCACAGGACAGCATAAAGTAAATTACAGGTGATCACATAGAAGATGGTATGAATGTATTTTTGCCAATGCCGCCAATCACCTTTCCAAAATGCAAATATAAATAGGCTGAATGTTAACAGAGCGTGCATGACTCTCCTCCAAACGAAAACCGTACCATTTAATTGTGGATGGCTATTTTATATGTAAATTGAAAATCATTCTCATATTATTTTTTCCATTACGAGCGTAATCATACTGAATGGTATCTTGAAAAAATGTAACTTGTATTGTTTCTGATATTGCAATAAAAAAATGGCTCATGAGCCATTTCTAGTTTCCAATATCTAATTAAGAAAGACTTCATTTTTCCTTCATCGCTAATTCCCTTCTGTCTTCGGCTAAAGGAGGTTGTTCGAGCCAGCCATTATCAATCATCATATCCATCCAATCGTTTCCAATTTTCACGTCACCAGAAATGGCCATCATGTAATGTGGGGTCAAATCCCTTCTGGGTGCCGATGCCCATCCCGTCCCGTAATACACCATTGCGGTTGAAAATAAAAATCCGACTTGAAACATCATTAGCTTTTCTGAAAACGGAGAAGTGATAGAATCCGTAACTTCCGCTTCTAATATGGGCGGTGCAGGCAGATTTTCCTTATTCAATAGGTCAATAAACATTTTGATGTGGCTGTCTTTTGTTTTCACGGCATCCAAAAAAAAGTCTCGAACTTTCTTTGACTGAGCGACCTGACAAAAGGCAACTGTGACTGCTTTCGCCATGATGCTCTTCTTCAAATTAAAATAAATATCGGTAATCTCAATACAGCTTAACGGCCTTTTTTCTCCAAGCCATCCCGCAATAAAGCTTTCGTCTTTGACAAAATCAGGCTTTTCAGGTGGGTAAACCACAGGGGGGCGATAGTATAAGCCTTTTTCCATCAAAATATTCTTTGTCAGATTACACAATTCAACTGACGAAGCATTACAACTCGTAAAATATTCACGAACGTCATGTCGAGAACTGGTGGTGACCGCCCCACTGTACCCATGACAGCCATGGATAGACATGATATTTAAAAAATGCAGACACAATACATCAGAAAAAAGACGTGGTGTGTTTGGAATCATGTCATGATTCGTAAATCCGATTGGAATTGGAAAACCTTCATTTAGAAAGAATTCTTTTATTTTCTCCAAATGTTGGGTACCGAGAGAAATCGCATATTCAAATACATCTATGATTTCCTTGTCCTCCAGGTGTTCCACCATGTGTTTATGAAAGCAAAGCCCTGCTGTTTCGTTTAAATATTGTGTCCAGAGGGCAGCAATCTCTGCGGATGTCAATTTGGTTTCATGATTGGAATTCACACAAGACACCTCATTGTTTTTTTCATAGATTTTCTTACATTGCATTGAAATATTCCTTTAAGCTTTTCACAGCCCCTTTTCCTCCATTTCCTTTGCTATTCCTTTGAAAAACCAGACACAAAACCATCTGGAAAGCATAAAGGAGATGAACAGGGTAATCCATGTCCAATACCAGGACCAGTGCAGATACTTTATTAAATCTGTATACTTTTCAATAATCGCCTCAAGGATCGTTAAAATCGTACAGAACGATGCATAGTAAAAGAACTTCATCATTTTGCTGCGGGCATGAGGATAATAGGCATTAACAACACCACAAAGAACGGGGAATGACAGAAACTCATAGGTAAAGCTGGTGTGATTAACAGTCGGAAAGCAGCGGACTGGATAGGTAATCAGCCCATACTCCACCACCACTAAACCGAGGAGCCAGGTAATCACTTGTGTAAATAAAAACGCGACGATGGCTATTCGTCTATTCTTTTTGGGGATTATGAATACCAACCCCAACGTGATCAGCCAAACCACAAATAAAATCATCCACTCAATTCTCATTGTGTCGCACCCTTATCGCTTTGAAACATGGCTTTATCTTTAAAAAACCGTCGATAGAGTATATTGGAAAGGCCATACATCCAAAAAAAGTTAAGCCAGGACCAATACCACGCATAATGCTGGAATTTTAATAGGTTTGTGTATTTTTCCAACAGATTTATGATCACGACAACACCCGTAACCCAACCAGATAAATAAAGGAGACGCACCGTGTAATTTCTTTTTGGCTCATAGATGATATAAAAACCGCATAGGAGTGGAAAGAAGAAATAATTCAGTGCCAATAGTAAATGAGTTGCTTTTGGAAATTCTCGAATGGGATAAGAAATCCGGTCAAAGTAAACAAGCAGCACGGCAATCAGCCAGGTAAAGGATTGGCAAATCATAAAAGCTATTAGGAATCTCCGCCGGCGATTTTTTGGAATAAACAGCATAAATGCTATAAAACCAATCACCCAAATTAGTATTAATACCAAAACATCAACCGTCATATCACGCAGACCTTTCAGGAGATTTTGATAGTATTATTCCCTAGTTCAGAAGAAACACACGAAAAATAGCCCGAAGTTTTCCTAAACGGGTTCTCTTCAGGGGGACAAAATCTTAAAACGCATAAAAAATTGCAAATAAAAAGAGCACATTTTGTGCTTCATTAATTTTGTCCGCCAACTTTAATTGGTTATAGAACTGGATACTGAGAAAAAGGGAACATAACCTAGCACCATTAAAAGCTGAATAATAACTCCAACAATACTACAAATTAAACCTGCGGTTGCTAATCCTCTGCCATTTTCACTTGTTTTATTAATTTGTTTTACAGCTTTTCTTGAAAAGACTATTCCAATAATGCCTAATATTAAACCAATAAAAGGAATAAATAATGATAAAATACCGACTGTTAAAGAGACTACTGAACTAGTGTTTGTTTGATTTTTTCAGACATTCTCTATCTCCCCCTTTTTGATAATTTTACCATTTTATATTCCCTTAGATATTAATTATTCTGGATAAATCCCCCTTTCTTGTAGTGATACTATCAATATATGCTGCCGCTGGGTTTCGAATGGACAAGTTTAATGCAAAGGAGATTTTTAATGGAGATACGCTACCATTTAACCGAAGAAGACTATTTGAACTTCAATATGTTTCATGTCAAAAATTCCAAAGCCGCGATGCATTCCTTGAATATTCAGCGGTATTTGCTGCCGGTTATATTTATTATTGCGGCATATCTCGCGTCTACGTATGGCGATTTGCCGTTTGTGGAGGCGTTTGTTATTTATTTTATTACTGCGGTTCTTTGGATTCTTTTTTACCCGAAGTTTTTCTTTCGTCATGTAAAGCGGATGACGATGAAAATGATGAAAGAGGGTAAGAATGAGGGCATGCTTGGCGATCATGTGCTGAGGATGACCGATGAGGGAATTGTGGATTCTAGCGCTAATGGCGAAACAAGGGTGAACTGGGCTGGGATTGTTGAGATGAAAGAGGATCAAAATTACATCTATCTCTACAACAGCGGGGTTAGTGCTTGTATTCTTCCGAAGAGAGATTTGAATGATGTGGCGGGAGTACGGAATTATCTTGCTGGGAAGATCAAATCTAGTTGAAGAGTTGGTTTTATTCGTAAAAAAGAGTTATTGGCGGTGTAAAAATACACTTTTTCAGGCGTTGTTTTGATTTATCAGCGGATTTGGTGGGTTTATCAGCGGATTTTACTACTTTATCAGCGAATTTTTCATTTTATCGGCGAATTTCACAGGTTTATCAGCGAATCGCAAAACATGAGCAGTTGCCAACAAAATCAAATTGACAATTAATTTACAATTGCTTTATATATTTTTAATAAAAAATGTGTACACTTAGATTATAAAACCTAAAGAGGTGGTCAACATGATGATGATAATCGAAATGCTTATTCGTCTTACTATTACGACTACATTCCTCACCCTGGTTTGCCCTTAATGCCTCTTAATTAAGGCTTTTTTTTCGCAAAAAAATATCCGGCACAAGGCCGGATGCGCAACAAATATTTTTATAAGGGGGTCAAAGAGATAGTTGATTAAGCTGTTCTCTTCATGTACCTATCATACCCCCTAGATATGAACAAACTATGAACAAATCTTTAAGGTTATTTAAATTATTGAAATGTCGCATAGAGAATCACACCAATAAATACGATCAGGAAGCTTAACGAAGCTAGTTTTGTTAATTTTTCGATTAATAGAGCCGATTCATACCAGATCTCCAGGAATGGTTTTTCTCTATCAAATCGGTATTTAAAAAAGGCATAGGGCAGGGTCACCACATACTGGAGCAGCTCTATTAAGAGTCCGCCCGCTATGACCGAAAATATAGCCGTTCCTAAACCTAGCTCTTTAATGAAATCCATCGTTAACACTCCCCTGCCGCTGATTAATTGGCGCATAGCTTTTGCTAATCAGCGGATAAGCTTTTCCAATTGTCGCAAAGCCCGTAAGAGGAAGTTTTTCTCTCGGATAAGCTAAATTTACTCTTGGATAAGCCAAACTTTCTCTCACATAAGCTACACTTACTCTCGATAAGACATACTTTCTCTCGCATAAGCTACACTTACTCTCGGATAAGTCATACTTTCTCTCGCATAAGCCTCTTTTACTCTCAAAATGCCATGACCACTTGCAGATCTAAACCACGCTTCTATAAAGTTCTTTCCATATCAATCATAGATCGAAATCCAATCTATCTGATTTCCAATTCTTGCATAAAAAGGTAAGGAACGAGGCAGATTAAATTCATGACAACACACCAAAATGGACGCAGACAAAGAGCATACCTCGGCACGCTACATCTGAATCTTTTACATTTCACGAATCCATGGGTAACTGTTGCCTGGGCATGGTTTATGCCAGGATTTGGTCATCTCTTATTAGGCCAGTATATATTAGGCTGGATTTTGTTTGCCTGGGAAGTTGTCCTCAATGTACAAACACAATTCAACGTTGCCATTATTTATACTTTTAACGGACGATTTGATGAGGCTGTAAAGATACTAAAACATGAGCATGGTTATTGGCTTTTAACTTATGGAGCTGTATTCGTTTTTACCGTTTACAGCACCTATAAAATTGCGGTAGATAACAATTTATTTTATGAGCTTGCTCATAAAGAGAATGCACCCATTCCTACATTCAAAATAGACCAACTTCATTGGAATTCTCTATCAAAAAGAAGCCCGATTGTGGGAGCTTTATGGTCATTGTTCATCCCAGGTATCGGTGCAGTTTATACGCAGCGGGTCTTAACGGCCGTTTTTGAAGTTTTGTGGTGGAACGTCATCTTGATGAAGTCACATATTCTCGCAAGTATCGAATACACCTTAATTGGAAAATTTGATAAAGCTGTTTCCGTCCTTGATCCAGAATGGGCCTTATTTATTCCCTCAATGATTAGTTTTACCGCTTACTTTACCTACGTGATTACCGTAGAGCGAAATAAACTTTTTGACAAAGAACAATCAAACTACCTGGCGCAAAACTACCAACATAACAAACGTTTTCCATTACGGATAAAGGATGACCCCATAAAGATGCGATTTATAGCTTCCTTCAACCACTCAGAGCATTTGGAAAAGGCAATCACTGCATTAGAATCGCTCGGCGTTATGCAGGAAGACATTTTTGCAGCTCCGCTTGATAAACGAAATGAAAAGTCGCAATGGTTTGATACCATCCATCGCTCGGATGGAAAAAGCCTGTTCGATGGCATCATGCTTCTTGGTGCGTTAGGCTGTTTTTTCGGAACCGTTTACGGTTTTGTCCTTCACTGGGGTCCAGTTGTTTGGGGAGTTGCCGGGTTTATAGCCGGATGCCTTTTAGGCTGCATAATCAAGGGAATTCCGATTTTACTTACAGCAAAAAAGAGAAAGAAAGTACCCAAGACTGAGGTCGTGTTGATTGTGGATTGTGAAGATGATCTCGCTCGTAAAACCGAGGAAGTACTGTGGTCGAACCATGCCTTCGGACTTTCCCAAATTAGAAATTAACCAAAACTCCTCTGAGTATTATTTGAGGAGTTTTTTTACTGTATCCATTTTACTTTGAACTTCTTCCACTTCCAATCCTTTTGCATATTTTCATAGACTTGCGCTTTATGTTAACAACACAGACTCCGAAAAACATAAACAAGTCTATGTAATTTAAAAGGTCAGCTGGAATTTCGTTATCCAGCTGACCTTTTGTATTCTTATTTAATTGGTTTCTTCCTGACTTGCTCCTTTCAAAAGTGAATAGCCAAGCCAAAGGATTGCTATACCTGCAAGTGGCTGCGCAACGTAGGATCCAAAGGGAAAAAAGTCGAGTATAGGGACAATGACCAAGAGAATAGCTGGCGTGCGTGGAAGAACACCTTTTATTGCTGTCCAAAGACCGAATAATAAAACGCCAATAAAGAATGGATATAATGAAAGTGCGACACCTGTATTTAATAAGTCAGATGGATCGTCTAATATCGCTGGAGCAGAGTCTTCTATAGACGGAACTAAAAAGGAGACGGTCCAGCCATGCCCGGCCCACATGATGGAACCGAAAAATACCAATAGGAATATGATAAAACCGAATATGCCAAATTCTTTCGCCTGGCGAAGATACAGTCCAACGAGGCCTAGTGCGAGAAAAAGCATGGAAATTAAATCAACGTATGATCCAAATGCTTCCATCGAAGTGTTATACCATATAGCTAATGAGACTGTAAGAATTCCCGAAATAATCGCACACCAACCAGTAAATCTAAGAAACGAAGCGTAAGTCAAAAAGACTACCCCCTCATTTGAGATTTTAAACACTCGGCAAATGTGACCGTACATTCCCTCGGCAAAATCAGATTATGGACAAACGCTTGCCACCCCCCTCTGATTTAATTCTCTACATTGTATTAATCCTCTTTATCCAAATAGAACGATTATGAAGAAAATTACAATTTCTTAACAAACCAGCGCGATCATTGGAATCACTCTTTGGTCACCACATGTTTTGAGTAGTATTATTTTTTTAACACCCTAACTAATAGAAATCCTACACCAACAATTAAAGCTAATATTATTAGCGGTACTAAAGTATTTGTAATCATATACCCGCCCCCTAAGATTAATTCGTCCTTGCTTACATTTTACTATAAAATTCCATTTTTAGGAGATATTAATTTGGATAGAATAAGTGGGAAAACGAGATTTTGGGGTGTTGTTATGGAACACAAAGTTCTGCCAAGGAGCGAATGGCTCGAAGCGCGGAAAGAACTGCTGCAAAAAGAAAAGGAATTTACGAAACTAAGGGATGAACTCACCCACCAGAGACGAGATTTGCCGTGGGAAGCCGTCAGCAAGTCTTATACATTCGAGGGGCCCAACGGTAAAATGTCGCTGGCAGACTTATTTGCCGGAAGAAGTCAACTGATTCATTACAACGGGATGATTCCGCATTTAAATCACCGTGATGTTTCCTTTGTCTGTCTTTCTCGTGCCCCTTTAGAAAAACTGGAAGCATTCAAAAAGCGAATGGGTTGGACCTTCCCATGGTTTTCATCGGGACAAACAGATTTTAATTATGATTTTCAAGCCTCTTTTACTGAGGAAGAAGTCGAGAAAAAACAAGCCTATTACAACTATACCCTTCAAAATCCGATGAGTACGGACAGGGAAGGCGTGAGTGTTTTTTACAAAGATGAGGACGAAAATATATTTCATACCTACTCGACTTATGCCCGGGGCATTGACATGATGAATATCACCTACCAGTTTCTAGATTTGGTCCCAAAAGGCCGGCAGGACGACCGCGGACTGCGTCATCGTGATCAATATGTTCCGAAAATTTAAGGCCTGGAGTTATAACTGGTACCATTAAAAAAGTAATTTCTGGAACTTACAATTTGGAAGGTTATTTCATAAAATTCGATTATTACCTTTAATTGGAGGATCGAACTTATGGAAAATATTTTTCAAATCACTTACAAAATTAGCACGAAAATCAGCCCTGAAGATCTGTCAGCTGTTTTTAAAGCATCAGGAATCATCCGCCCTTCTGACGACTTACAACGACTGCAACGAATGATTGACCATGCCGATATTTTGATAACAGCATGGGTAAATGAAAAGCCCATTGGAATAGCCAGGGCGTTAACGGATTACAGCTACTGCTGCTATTTATCTGACTTAGCGGTTGACAAAGAGTATCAAAAAACGGGGATTGGAAAGGAATTGGTCCGATTAGTTCAAGAACAAATCGGAGAAGAAGCAACTCTAATCTTGCTTGCCTCCCCTGTTGCTATGGAATACTATCCTAAAATTGGTTTTGAAAAAATAGAAAATGGATTCAAAATTGCCAGAAAGAGATAGGTTTTCGCTTTTGAAGCACTTAAAAGGTCAAATTGAAGTATAAAATTGACGGACTAAACATTTTATCAGCGGATTTAACGGATTTATCAGCGGATTTGAGTTTTTATCAGCGGATTTTGCGCATTTATCAGCGGATTAAAGACTTTTATCAGCGAATCATAACTAATTCCCAGTAAACCCTCAAATTAAGAAAGAGGAATTGCCGCAGCAATTCCTCTCTTTTTGCTTATCCTCGATGAATACTTCCTTTTAAAATCCGACTATTTTTGAACACGATCACAAAAACCACAGCAAGCAGCCCTCCCGAAACAGCAAAGACACTCCGCACTCCAAAGTAATCAGATAAAAGCCCCATGATCAATGATCCAACACCGAATGTTCCTGTTGTAATGGTGCCAAAAGACGTATACACTGTGGCCAATTGTTCTTTTGGAATACTCGTTTGGATGATGGTTTGCTGCGGGATATTTTTCAACTGCCCAAAAACGCCAATCAAGGCCGATAACAACAAAGCGATTAAAGGAACACTGGTTAAACTGAAGAGAATGGTAAAAAAACAGTTCAATACGGTGCCAACCATAATAAATCTATACTGATTTCGTTCTAAAAACCGAGGAAACTTCACACACAACAAACTCCCCAGAACTAATCCGATGAAAAAGGCACTGTTAATGAAACCCCACCACTGCTCCTGTGTATTCAATGCCTGCTTGACATAGACAATTAAGATGGCCGCAATCCAAACGGAGTTTGCAATTGCTTCAAAGAATTCCATTTTCGCCAACGTTTTTAATACAGGCGTAACACGAATGGTTTGCCAGCCTTGTGTAATTAAATCCCGCATTCTTTCTTGCCGTTCCGCTTTGTGGTCTACATTTTTTAATAAAGCTAAAATAAAACTCGATAAAACAAATAACACAGCAACCAACAAGATTAGTTGATTGGGACTAAACACAACCAATAATAGACTGCCGAAAAACCAGGTCCCGATCTGAATCGATTGTGTTATGGTTTCCGCTATTCCATTCGCCTTGATTAGATGTTCTTTTTCCACATAATAAGGAATTAGCGTCTGCCTAATGGGATTGGCGCAGCCGTCCAGGAGCGCAATTCCCGCTATCATGAAAAAAACAAAATAATAATTGGTTAGTGCTAAGCCGCTCATCATAAATGCACTTAACCCAAACAAAATAACCGTTTTCCCTATTTGTGAACCCACCAACAGTTTTTTCAGATTCACCCTTCCAATTAGAATTGGTGTCAGGATGCTTGAAATAAACATGGCGAAGGTAATGGTAAAGGGCACGATGGCCGAGGCTGCGGCAGATTTGGTTGTTTCAAAAATAAAACTGATCACAGCTACAACGTATAACACATCCCCAATGTTGGCCAGTGACTGGCCCAACATGAGGAAAAGAAAATCACGATTACGTTTCAAAATAATCCCCCATTTTATTAATTTTTTTCAATGAGGGGGGAATTTAGATTGGATTACTGAACATGGATCGTAGCTCCTTTGCAAAGAGGCAATTAGATAAAAACTAAGGGGGACAACTAGTTTTATCTTCATTTCCTCCATTTCATCTTCTTAAATTATACTTCGTTTTTTTAGAAGGGATACATCATTTTTTCCGTATTTAGGTTAGAGAACCTAGCACCGGTATAGGTATTCACCCATGTTTGCCAAAATGAATATATTATGCTTAGTACGATATGAATAACGGAGGAATCGGGATGGGATACTTTGTTACGGTAGAACCGGGTGTGAATTTATATGTTGAGGATATTAACCCAAGCGGCAGCAAGACCATCGTATTTATCCATGGTTGGCCGCTCTCCCATAAACAGTTTGAATATCAGTTTGATGTTCTTCCTGCAATGGGATACCGCTGTATCGGGATCGATTGGAGAGGCTTCGGGAATTCGGATAAACCCATCAGTGGATACACTTATAATAGACTGGCAGATGATATTCGCACGGTTGTTGGTACATTACAATTGCAAAATTTCACACTCGTTGGGCACTCTACCGGGGGAGCGATTGCGATTCGATATATGTCCCGCTACAACGGTTATGGAGTATCCAGGCTCGTCCTTGTTGATGCTGCCGCTCCCACAGGCTTTACAAGGGAAACGGCCGATAAATTTCTTAAGGAAACCTTAAACGATCGCCCGAAGATGATGCAGGAAGTGACAGATGGCTTTTTCTTTCAGTATATAACACCAAGATTCTCAGACTGGTTTTTTCAAATGGGGTTACAGGCGGCTGGCTGGTCGACCGCGGCAGTCGTTGTATTATTAAGAGATGAAACGCTTTTTGAAGATCTTCCTAAAATAAATGCGCCCACTTTAATTATTCACGGCATTCATGATAAAGTGATTCCGTTTGCACAAGCACAAGAAATGAATCGGAAGATAAGAAATTCACACCTTGTCCCGTTTCAATTTAGCGGCCATGGCCCTTTCTGGGAAGAGCGTGATCGGTTTAATCAGATCTTGACACAATTTGTTTGACCGGGAGTAAGCTGCCAGTGGTGCAGCTTATTTTTTTGCTTGTAAAACAAACCCATCAAGTGGATGGTTATTTTTCAGGTAAATTGGATGGTTGATTAACGGTCCGGCTGCGTTATTATATTATTGTTATTAATTTATAACATTAATGCGAGGTGCAGCATGAATATAATGATTGGTTTGGTCATTTTGATCTTAATTTTTTCGGTGGTTTCAACACTAGTACTTACGAGGAAACCCGACGAAAACTATAGCGGTTCGACAAAAAGGAATACAACAAATTTAACTTTAATATATGTCGTAATTATTTTCATTGCTTTAATTTCATTAGGAATATACATTTGGTTGACCTAACCTAATTTAGAACTACCGGAGATGATGAACATGACTTGGACCGTACTTTCGATCATTCTTATTAGTATGGTTAAAATTGCAATGACTTGCCTTCCAACAGGCCCTGTGAACTGGCTGATCAGAAAGTTTGAAATCCATTCGAAACTTAGTGAGGAGAATGTAACCATAACCATTGACGGGAAGCGGCTAGAAGGGGCAGACAAAATTCAAATTATTAATGATTTTAACGAGGCTACTTTTATAAAGCAGCAATATATATATCCTGGGACCGAAGAATTTTATTTATATCCAGAGAATCATCGGACCCCCATTGTTATTGAAACTAAATATGGTAAAAAAGATATGACGATATATTTGTATCACAATAAGGATCAAGTTGATGTTGTTAAACAATATAAGAAGAAAGTAATTGCCTATAGTTTGTTCTCTGATCGCCTCCAAAACGTCGTAGGTTAGTACCAGGTGATTTTCTAAAAAAGACGGACAGTTTGTCTGTCTTTTTTTTATAAAAAAAGCAACAGTTATAGAAAACTGTTACCTCAAAATCAGAGTTTCCAGTCTGGAAACTCTTTGTCTTTTTGTTCTTCATACTCTTTCATTCTTGAGTATGAATTTCCTAGCCTGCTAACAATGTAACCTTGTGGGCTCGGTGTTTCTAGTTTACCGGTTAATTCTTCTAATTTTATCCTTGCAAACATGTTTGCCACTGAAGCTAAGCTTTCAATTGTGTCCATTAATTCAGGGTTATCACTGTTGTACCTTTTAGCAATGGAGTTAACATAATCAAGTCTATTTCGAATAAGCCTAAGCGTTTCGGTATCAAACTGTCCCTGTTTCATAACATTCCACTCCTTACCCATAAGCTTATGTGAAAAAAGTGATTTTGGAACAAAGAAAATATAAATAACAAACAGGTTCTTTTTTCCTTTAAATGATTATATTCGCAACCGGAAAGCATTCTCTATAAAGGTATCTGGGCAGTATCCTCCACTATTTATTTAGGATATACTGCCACTTTTGGTGCCCATAGCCGGTCGTCTCCTTGCGAATACTTTTGAATAGTGCTACTATAAAGAGGAATTATTTTTGTTCGGTGGAAAGAAAGTATTATAGTACCAACTTTCGTCTTGAAGATCACTGAGGGCAAGGATAGTATTACATTGTGTGTACAAACACACTAGGAGGCAACAA
The DNA here is from genome assembly GCF_050468025.1 of Neobacillus sp. NRS-1170. NCBI lineage: Bacteria > Bacillati > Bacillota > Bacilli > Caryophanales > Bacillaceae > Neobacillus > Neobacillus sp. NRS-1170. The sequence continues at coordinate 201,012 of NZ_JBITPF010000049.1, forward strand.
AAATGGAAAAAGGCAAAGTAAAATGGTTTAACGGCGAAAAAGGATTCGGATTCATCGAGCGTGAAGGTGGAGACGACGTATTCGTCCATTTCTCAGCTATCCAAGGCGAAGGCTTCAAAACATTAGAAGAAGGTCAAGAAGTGACTTTCGACGTTGAACAAGGTCAACGTGGTGCACAAGCAGCTAACGTTCGTAAAGCATAATCTAAATATAGAATTAGCCTCTAAATTTTAGAGGCTTTTTTTTTATAAAAAAACCCCACTCACAAATGAGCAGGGAACATTGAAAAACAGTAAATCAAATGGTAATTAAAGTGTACCATACAATTAGAAAATGTCCTAATTTCGGCAAGTTGTGAAATTCGAGGAGAATACACATTAGGTTGAAACAACCGTTAGAGCATCCGCAAACCTCTTTATTCCTTCATTTATCAATTCTTCCTTTTCCCTAGCAAAAGTAAACCGGACAAATCCCTTCTCCGTCCCCATGGTTGACCCAGGAACATAGATGACTCCCCTTTTAATCGATTCCTCTAACAGCTGGGTTTCATTGAACTCTTTTTTGATCCTGCACCACAAATGAATGCCGCCCTCTGGAATATGAAAATCGACCTGATTTTTTAAAAAGGAGTCAAGGCTGGCAACCATTTGGTCTCTTCGGCTTTCTAACTGCTTCACTAAATTCTCAATGTGGGATTCAAACTCCTTTGATTCTAAAAAATCATTGGCAATCCATTGAGAGTAACTGGCATGTCCAAAGTCGACCTGGTGTTTGGCATCTGCTAGCCTTTCGATTACCGCCTTTGGTCCAATAATCCAGCCGATCCTCAAACCTGATGCCACTATTTTTGTCAGGGAGCTTATATATAAAACATTCCCGTGCTGGTCCAATGATTTGAGCGTTTCAATTTTTTCTCCTGTGAAAGAGGTTAGGCTGTACGGATCGTCTTCCACGACCGGAATCCCATATTCAGAGGATAATTCAAGAATCTTTTTTCGCCGTTCGACGGGCATTAGCGTTCCTGTAGGATTTTGAAAAATAGGATTCAAAAAAATCATTCTGATTCTATGTTTTTTATATAAAGTGGTGATGTCATTTGGGTTTATGCCGTCCTTGTCCCCATTTAAATAATAGGTTTTAATTCCCGCTGATTTAAATACAGGCAGATTGTAATGATAGGAAGGATTTTCAATCGCCACGGCATCGCCTGGCTTCAACAAACATTGAACCACCAGATGCAAGGCCTGCTGTGCTCCCGATGTAATTAAGATCTTAGATGGATTGGTTTCGATGCCGCGAAACTGTTTCACATGATTCGTAAGGGTCTGGCGAAAAATCGCATTCCCCTGCGGATGGTCATAACCCAAGGTTCCGATAAAGGATCTGTTGGCCGTAATCTCTCTTAGTGAGGTGAGCGGAAATAGGTCCTGAGACAGTTCCCCGCTGGCTAAATTGATGAGTTTATGGTCGGCCATTTCTTTATGTATTCTTTGCGTGACGGGAACATTCGGCAGAAACGACCCAGCCTCAATATATCTGTTCCAGCTGGGAATCCGTTTTTTGGCCAACCCCCAAATATCTTTGCTGACCGTTGTTCCGCTGCCTCGATTCCGATCGATGAGTCCATTGGATTCCAATTCGTCATAGGCCGAAACGACGGTGCTTCTGTTTACCCCGAGCTCCTTCGCCAAACCTCTTTCAGAAGGCAAGGGTTTATCATGGGGAAAAGTCCCATCGGCGATCCCGTTTTCAATATACATAGCAAGTTGTTTATAAATGGGTACTTTTGATTCTCGATCTGGTTTCCAATCCATTGGTTACATCCTTTTTAGTTAGGTCTTGTAATATATATTGTATACTTTTTTAATTTGAAATTCATTGGAGATGAAGATACACCTTCTGACGTCGATTTCACTCTTCAAGGGCTATATGAACCTTTCTTATCGACCGTCATGGCACTTTTTCGGGACTGACGGGCTTTATGAACCGCTCTTATCGACCGTCATGGCACTTTTTCGGGACTGACGGGCTTTATGAACGATAAAGTCCATATAATTGT
>NZ_JBITPF010000050.1:0-74453 GCF_050468025.1 Neobacillus sp. NRS-1170
TAGTTTTCAAAGAACAATCAATCGCTCAAAAGCGACTTTTTAAATATATCATCTGCACTTGGTAAAGTCAACAACTTTTTTATAAATTGTTTTACCAGGTCAGCAGCGACGTTTATTAATATACCAAGATAGTTTAAAGTTGTCAACGGAATTTCAAAAAAAATTATCCTTTTTTTCTGTCCCTCTTACCTCTTCTCACATATCTTAAACAATCGTTTGGTGATGCTACTCTTCTAAATAAAGTAAAGAGTACCTTGTATCGTTCTTCCATAGCTCTTTTTACTATATGATCAATCCGTTCATCTCTTAAATCAAATAATATTTCATCCATTTCTCTTTTAATAAGGTATTCCATCTCTTTTACTTCTTTTTCATTGATGAGAAGCCCAAACATTGAATTACCTCCAGTGAAATTTCTAGTTATTGTAGTCTTTTCCAATTATTGAGATTTTATAATAAAAATTCTTTAATCATATTATCAAAAAAACAAGCATAGGCTGAAGACAAGGATGGTATTGGACGAGGTGATCATGATGAATTTCTTTGTTGTGCTAAACGGAAAGGCCTTAAAGAGTGTTGCCCTCATTTTAATCGCAGCATTTTTTACTGCATGGTTCCTCTATATGGAGAATCTTGCACAAATACCTGTCTTTTCAACAAAGGAGGGTCCGAAAGCCGTTTATCGCGGAGAAAAAGACCTTGCCCTAACCTTTAATATTGGCTGGGGTGATGAAAAGGCAGAGCCTATTCTAGATACATTAAAAAAGGAAAATGTGAAATCAGCTACTTTCTTTTTGTCTGGATCATGGGCTGAAAGACATCCTGATCTTGTCAGCAGGATTGTCAAAGATGGGTTTGAGATTGGTATTCTCGGGTATGATTATGTGGACTATCGGGATTTAGAGGACGTAAAGATTGGAAAAGATATTGCCAAAGCCCAGGAAGTCTTTGCAAAATTAAATGTGAAGGATATTAAATTATTACGTGCGCCGACAGGACATTTTGACGAGCGGGCTTTAAAAATCGCTAAAAGATATGGATACACCATGGTTCATTGGCATGTTGATTCAAAGGATTGGACCAACCCTGGTGTCGGAAAAATCGTCGCAAACGTAAAAAAAGCCGATAAGGGAGATATTGTTCTCCTTCATGCTTCTGACTCGGCTAAACAAACTGCCAAAGCCTTGCCGCTTATTCTTCAGGATATTCGTCAAAAAGGCTTAAAGCTTGTCTCTGTATCTGAGATGATTACTAACGGGGAAGTTCAGTCGAAGATTATCAATTAAACAGAACCGTCCGTTTTATACGGACGGTTTTTTTGTTAATTTTTTAGGGCTATTTGCTTTTCGTTTGAGTCTTTCCTGTCTTTCCTTTTCTGATTGTGTATTCAATTTGTGGAGAATTAATAATTGATAGGCATTACAAGCCATCAATGCAAACATCATCAGAAAAAGCCAGTTTTTAGAGTTTGTTCTTAGAACAGGAACCCACTCTACAATCGTTACCACAACCATAAAGAACAGTGCCGGGATAAATGCCTGCTTATTGGTCTGTTTCATTTTATACCATGCCGCCACTGCACCAACGACTAACAGGATTATAGCCGGTACGAAAAATGGAAGAATCGATTGTCCGGATTTAGCAAAATTTCCATAACGCAAATAAACCAAATCAAACAAAGCAAATAATATTAGGACAATCTGAACAGCATTCCAGAGTGAAACAGATTTAAATATTCCTATTCCAAACCGGTGAATCGTTAAATATGCAAAAAAGCCCATTTGGCTGATAGCACTAAATAAAAACCCCATGACAATAAACCAGATTAACGCCGATAAAATATCGCCAATTTTAAATCCAACAAAAAATGGCTGCATTTCATTCCAGCGGACAATCAATCCCACAATAGCAGTCGTGAGCCCGCCAACTACTAAAGTGGTCATAAACAATCTTACCAAATTACGGCTTGTCACCTTATAGACCTCCAACGTACAAAATAAATTCCATACTGATTGTACCAATCAACATGTGAAAAATCCATATTTTAAAGTTCTAACGAATAATCTTCCCGAGTTTTCTTCATTATAAAATTAAGGATTCTTATGTGAAAGGAGCTTGAATATGAAAGCGAAAAAGATGTTGCTCCTCCTACCCATTATGGTGATGCTGACAAGCTGTTCTTCTAGTGATACAAGCAGCGGAGGGCAAGTTGACTACGACGAAACAAAAAAGATGGTCGTGGATATTCTAAAAACCGATGATGGCAAGAAGGCTATTGAAGAAGTTATGTCCAAAGATGGCATAAAAGAGAAATTAGTAATGGATCAAAAAGTGGTTTCTGACACCATTTCGCAAACACTTACTTCCGATAAAGCGACTGAATTTTGGAAAAAAACCTTCAGTGATCCAAAATTTGCTAAAGGCGTTGCCAAAAACATGAGATCCGAAAATGAAAAACTTTTAAAGGACTTAATGAATGATCCAGAGTATAGAGGCATGATGATTGAAGTTTTTAAAGAGCCCGAAATTCAAAAAGAAATGGCAGATGCTTTAAAAAGTAAAGAATATCGCGAGCACCTTCAAAAAGTCATTACCGAAACAGTAGATAGTCCATTGTTTAAGGCTAAAATTCAAGAATTGCTTCTAAAGGCCGCTGAAGAAGCCAATACGAAAGCCAGCAGTAAAAGCGGGTCAACTGAAAAATCCAGCGGCGGTCAGAGCGGTCAGGGCGGCTCTTAAAAAGGCCTATATCAAAAAAGAAGCCTCTTCGTTAATCCGAAGGGGCTTCTTTAACTTTATTTTTTAAGAAGGCTTACTACTTTATCAGCAATTTCCAGATAAATTTTTCCGATTTGATGATCTACTTGATAGATAGAAGGAGCAAAGTCTTCATCATTCCAGTCTGGCTGGTTAAGCGGCAGGCGGCCAAGAACCTCGGTATTTAATTCTTCGGCAAGCTTATCGCCGCCTCCCTGACCGAACACATACTCTTTTTCACCGGTTAATTTGCTTTCAAAATAAGCCATGTTTTCAATGACCCCTAAGACCTCATGCTCAGTACGAAGAGCCATCGCCCCAGCGCGTGCAGCAACGAAAGCTGCTGTTGGATGTGGAGTGGTCACAATAATTTCTTTACACGCAGGAAGCATAGTGTGAACATCAAGAGCGACATCTCCTGTTCCTGGCGGCAGATCTAAAAGTAAATAATCAATTTCGCCCCACTCTACTTCATTGAAAAAGCTGTTTAACATCTTACCAAGCATCGGGCCACGCCAAATGATTGGGGAATTGTCTTCCACAAAAAAGCCCATTGAAATGACTTGAACGCCAAAGCGCTCAACTGGAATAATCTTTTCTCCTCGAACAACAGGGCGCTTCGTAATTCCCATCATATCTGGTACGCTGAAGCCGTAAATATCAGCGTCAATAAGGCCTACCTTTTTACCTAAGCGCGCTAAAGCAACAGCAAGGTTGACGGATACTGTAGATTTCCCTACGCCGCCTTTACCGCTGGCAATAGCAATGAACGTAGTATCTGCCGAATTGAGAAGGTTTTTCTCTTTTTCAGGCTCTGCATGTCGGTGTGCCGCTAAAATTTCTTCCGGTAATTCGCTAAAGCGAATACCTACGGTTGCTGCCCCAGCTTCTTTTAATAAATTAACGATTTGTGTTTGCAGCTGCAATTGCTCGCTCGTTCCCGTCCGGGCGATACCTACCTTCACACTCACATGATTTTTTTCTTCTTTAATCTTAATTTCCTCGATTGCATTCAATTCAGCTAAGCTTTTATGTAAAAATGGCTCTTTGAGGCTGCTAATTGCCTCACGGATTCTTGCTTCTGTTAACATTGAGTAAACACCTCACCAATTGAATTCGTTTCCATCTTTCAGTATATCATACATGTCCAAAGAATCAGTTAATTGAATCACAGGGTAACAATAATCAAGACAAAAAAGCCATAATAAATGGAAGGTGTTTCCCACCTTCCCCTTAATCTGTTTCTTTTAATTCTTTTTCATTCGTGAAATAACGAATGACCCCACGGTATATGGATTCCGCTATTTTCTCCTGGTACGTTTTCTTTTTCAAATTTTCCTTTTCAGCTGGATTTGAAAGAAAGCCTACCTCAACCAACACCCCTGGCTTTTTTGCATTTTTTAAAATATACACTTGGTTTATTGGTTTCGCCTTACGGTTGGTATTCCCTAAATTTTCGCGAAGCTCCTCTTGGATAAATTTAGCCGCTTTTGCATTTTCTTTGTGGTGCGGAGCATAAAAGGTTTGGGCACCGCTCCATCTTGAGGAAGGAATCGCATTTAAATGGATACTAACAAAAAAGTCATTATCGGAATCATTAATCATTTTTAATCTTTGCTTCAGGTCCTCTACTTTTCTGCGGCTATAGCCCCTTGTATCATCATCGGCTAAATCCGTATCGGTATCTCTTGTCATCACCACAAGAGCACCCTGCTGCTGCAGAAGATCCCGGACTTTTAACGTAATATCTAAAGCAATATCTTTCTCGAGTGTTTTCCCAGTTCCAGCCCCCCCATCAGGACCGCCATGGCCTGGGTCAAGCAAGATGATTTTCCCCGATAAAGGAAGATTCCAGGATTTCCATGAGTTATTTTCCGAAAAATCGTGCTGTAAGATGAGGAATAATACCAGTAAACCCACTGAAAAACCAATTATTTTCAATCTGCGCTTTGACAACCAAATCATTCCTTCCCGCTCGTCCCTGTTCAATAAACTATATGGGACAAGGGGGAAAAATATTACAACGAAAAGCGAAAGCGCCTTGGCCAGGGGCTGTAGACCATAGAGCCCTTAGGCGCTGAAGCTGGACAATTTTAATGAAGTCGAAGCTTATGTCGTCTTTGGCCTTTTTCGTAGCCCTCTCTCCACCAAACATGGATGTATTGTTCACATAAATAATAAAGGGATTCACTCATGGCGCCTTCTTGGCCATTTCCCCAGTATAGTAAAAAATTATATAAGGTATCAATCAAATGTTGTTCTTCACGGAAGCAGCGCATCCTTACGTCTTCCATACTCTCTCCATGGTAGCCAAATTTGCTGAATTTCGCCCCTAATAAAAAAGCTTCAAGGGCAACATCATAGCAGGCTTCCTCTATTCCCGTATTCATGATCATGCTTGAAGCAATATTCGTTGAACCAAAATACTGTCTTACTCTTTCTTTCAGTGTATTAATCGATAACTCCCGCAGGACGGAACGCTCGTATTTTATTTGTTTTTCACGTCGTTTTTCTTTAAAGGTAGTTATAACAGTCACTTCGTTTTCACCTCTTAGAACTATTCTTTATCCCTCGTTCATAAGAAATGCAAAGACGATATTTCCAATTTTTATTTTTAAAAATTAACAACTTACTTTCGTCATGAATATTTTTATAAGGACTATAAATAAACGGAGGCCAAGAACCTGTGCTGGAAGTAAAAGAATCGAAGTACGGAAGAGGTGTTTTTGCGACCAGGGATATCCAAAAAGGTGAGCTTTTAGATGCTTCGCCCATCATTGTCGTTCCTCATGAAGAGTATAAATATTTGAAAAAAACAGTGCTGACAAACTACGTATTTTGGTGGGGGGAAAATGATAAAACCCGAGCTGTCGCATTAGGGTACGGTTCGTTATTTAACCATTCCTACACACCGAATGCTAAATATAAATTTAAAAGGAAAACGGATACGATTAATTTTTATGCTTATACCGATATTAAAGCAGGCGAAGAAATATTGGTTAATTATAATGGAGACCCTGATGACCAATCTCCCGTATGGTTTGAGGTATTTTAAGATATTATTATTCCCCCTTAATGGGGGATTTTCTTTTGAATTCATAATCTTTCCACTAAAGGAAAAGATAAAAGTAATGCTGAATACGGAGGTGATTCGACTAATGGGTTGGTTTTCAAAAAAACACGAGCAACAAGTTGATAGAGAATCACTAGAACAATACCTGATGCGTTCCAAGGACTATAAAAAGGTTTCTTATACTAATCAACCAACAAACAACCGGTTTACATTTTCATTTATTTCCACGCTCATAGACGAGAGCATTTTACAAAATAATGCTCTCCCATATTTGCTTGAAAAACCATTCGAAAAAATCGAGGACTTAAAGAAACTTGTTGCAATGACGGATGTGCAAATCAGTGATGACCCAAGTGTAATTGAGCAAAAGTTGTTTAATGGCTATGCTCTTTTAACACTTGAATCAGATCAAAAACATTTTGCCTTTCTGGCAGTCCAAAAAGAAATTGTCAGAAGTGTAACAACCCCAGAGGTGGAATTTAGCGTAATCGGTCCAAAAGAAGCCTTTGTCGAATCGATTAATCAAAATGTAAACCTTATTCGCAAACGGCTTCCAGTGAAAGAACTGATTTCGGAGGAACTAACAATTGGATCCCTTTCAAAAACGAAGGTTTCCATTCTATACCTGGATGGCATTGTCGACCCTGAAAACGTCAAAACGGTTATAGAGCGGCTGAAGAATATTGACTTTGATGCGATTACGGATAGTTCCTATATTGTTCAATTAATTTGTGATAATAAAAATTCACCTTTCCCGCAGCTTCTCGATTCGGAGCGTCCAGACCGGGTTACGGCCATTTTGGCAGAGGGTAAAATCGCCATATTTGTTGACGGGTCGCCACATGCACTGATTACTCCGACAACGCTAGTTGAATTTTTTGGTTCTTTTGAGGATTATTTTTTAAATTGGATGTTGTCCTCTTTTTTCCGACTCATCCGGCTTTTCGCTGTTGCCTTTTCTATTTTGATTACACCGGTCTATGTAGCAACATTATCTTACCATTACGAGCTCATTCCAAAAGATTTAATGAATACGTTAGTAACGTCCCGTCGGGAAATTCCGCTCCCTCCAATTTTGGAAGCACTTTTTTTGGAGCTGACCATTGAATTGCTCCGCGAGGCTGGTGCCCGTCTTCCGACAAAAGTAGGCCAGACAATCGGTATCGTGGGCGGTATCGTGATTGGAACTGCCTCTGTTGAAGCAGGACTAACAAGTAACGTACTTCTTATTATCGTGGCACTTGCCGCACTTGCATCTTTTACAACACCTGTTTATAAAATGGGCAATGCCATCCGTTTATTACGGTTTCCATTTTTATTTTTCGCTGAGCTCTGGGGGCTGCTTGGAATTGTTTTTTGTTTTTGTCTCCTAATGACACACTTACTAAGGCTTACTTCCCTTAATAGGCCTTTTTTAGAACCAATTTATCCACCAAGACTAACAGACCTAAAGGATTCTCTTATTAGACTGCCTTTTAGCAAACAATCTAGAAGGCCGCAAACCTTAAGAACCCAAAATCCTGTTCGTTTTTCTCCTCCAGGTAAAAAAAGTAAAAAAAGTGATATTGACGAATAGGAGGCTGATATTGAGCAATGGAACAATTAGTGCCTGAAAAAGCAAAAATATCGCCTTTTTTAGTTTTTTTTCTCGTTCACACGATGCAGTTCGGAATCGGTGTGCTTGGCTTTCAGCGAATTATTGCCATGACTGCGGGGTATGACGCATGGATATCAGTCATCTTAGCCGGGTTAAGCATCCATATTATCGTATGGATGATGTATAAAATTCTTGAAACAGCAGAGGGGGATATTATTACCGCTCATTCTTTCGTTTTTGGTAATAAAATAGGCAAACTCTTATCCTTTCCATTTGTGATTTATTTTTTACTTATCGCTGTTACAGTGCTGAGGACATATATTGAGGTCATCCAAGTATGGATGTTTCAGGATATGAGTACGTTTTGGTATTCTTTAGCCTTTTGTGTGTTAGCTATCTATATCATTTTCGGAGGATTCAGGGCAGTAACAGGCGTGGCATTCTTTGGCGTCGTTCTTCCGGCATATTTAATATTCTCTTTTTTCTTCACTATCCCTTATGCGGATATTAAAAATTTACAGCCGATCTTGGACCATTCCATAAAGGATTTAGTCATGGCATCCTATCAGATGTCCCTTACCTATCTTGGCTATGAGATATTGTTATTTTTTTATCCATATATTAAAGATCCACAAAAATCAAAGAAGTGGGCCCATCTGGGTGTGCTTTTTACCACCTTTCTTTATACAGCTCTAACATTGTTAACTTTTGCCTATTTTTCAGAAGGGCAGCTTCAGAAGAGTATTTGGTCCACTTTAACAATGTGGAAAATTGTTGAGATGCCTTTTGTGGAAAGGTTTGAATACATCGGTATTGCCAATTGGAATATCATCATTCTCCCCAATTTTTGTATTGCCCTTTGGTGTGCCAGCAGGATTTTAAAAAGAGTAACGAAAATAAAACAAAAGTATGGAGTCCTTCTAATATCATTAGTTGTTTTAATCACGATTAATTTATTTAAATCTCGTGAACAGATCAACACGCTCATCGACTATACGGGTAAAATTTCATTCTATATTAACTTTGTCTACATTCCACTGCTCTTTTTTCTTGTGTTGATAGTGAAGAAGGTGAAGAAAAAATGATAAAAAATGGATTTATGATTTTTATGGTCTTAACTATTTTGATAGGATGTGTACAAAAAGAGATTTTGGATGATGTCAATCTAGAATCTGGGAGTGCTTATGATTATGTTGGCGGCAAAATACGAGGTACGGCTTTAGTACCTGTATATTTGCCGAATAAAGAGGTAGAGAATAAAACTTTTTCTGCTTCTTCTGATTTAAGTAGAGACTTTTTAAGGGATGTACAACGTCAATCATCAGATCCACTAGTCACTGGAAGCCTTAAAGTTGTTCTCTTTGGTGAAAATCTTGCGAAAGAAAATGGAATATTAGATTTGATTGATTCGTTTCAGCGTGACCCTAGTATTGGCGCAGGATTATATCTTGCAACAACAAAGGGTGAAGCACATAATATCCTTGAAGGTCAGTATGGAAAAAGAGGAAATGCGATTTATTTATCGAACCTCATCCGCCATAATATGAAAAACAAAGATATACCGAAAACAAACCTTCATCGTTTTTTATTTGATTTTAATCAGTTAGGAAAGACACCATATCTTCCAGAATTAAGAAAACTTAGCAAGGACCAGATTGAAATAAGCGGTATTAGCTTTTTTAGATACGGACATGTTGTCGATACGATTCCCGCTTCGAAAATGTTTTACTTTAAGCTGCTGGTGGACAAATATAGTCGTGGAACGTTAAAGGTCACCCATAAAAAAGAAAGAGCGGCCATGGAAAGCATTCGTTCCAAGTACAAAATGCAGCTTTCATCTAGAAAGCCATTAACTGTAAATGTAAAGCTTAAGGTTAATGCTATTTTAAATGAATATTCAGGCAAACGTGTTACCCATAAGGAAATTAAGGAAATCGAAAAAATACTGCAAAAAAATATTGAAAAGGAATGTACTTTATTAACCAAAAGGTTTCAGAGTAAAAATATCGATCCCGTCGGTTATGGCCATTTTGTAAAAAGCAAAACAAGAAAATTCAATTTTGAAAAGTGGAAAACAGATTATCCCCATTTAAATGTAAATATCAAAGCGAATGTAATGATTACGGAATCTGGGGTAATTGAGTAATTAATAATAAAAATAAAATTTTGTCGAATTTCACTTCAGATTTTGTAGATATTTCCCGGGAATTTGTTGGAATTTGAAAATAGGGACCTCTAAAAGTCGAAAATTACTAGTTATATCGCCAAGCGATACAAAACAAAAAATGCCTTAAATAGGCACTTTATTTTCGAAAAATGGAGAAAAGCCCTCCCCATTTTTCTTTAGGTTTTTGTATCGCTACTTCTAAACGTTTATTAAATTCATTTTGTGAAATCCATTCTTTATTCTGCTCGTCTCGCAAATTCTGTATTTCTATTTGTAAGAATTCACTTTTTTCCTTTTCTTGTTGTAGTAACGTTTCGTAATGGGCATTTTGTTGTTCAGATAGCTTTTCAATCTTAGCAATGGTTTTTTGAGCCGAATTAGCAATATTAGAACTTATTACATGATGATCCTGCTGAAGACGGGATACATGCGTTTTAAGATGAGACAAATCATTTGTTAGTTGGGCATTCATTTCCCGTGTAGCCGCAACTTCATTGACTAAAAACATTAAAATTTCTTTTAATTGATTGGGGTCTTGTGGTAAATTTTCGTATGGAGAGGAAACCGCAATCTCTGTTTCAGTGGCCCCTTTTAATCTTTCCATTTGTTGATTAACAATGTCTTTCGCTGTATCGTCCAGGGGCTTGTCCGTATCGCGTAACGCTATAAGCACCCCAATGTCAGATTGAACAAAGATGCGCCGATCGCCATCTTTCAAAAACTCATATCCATTCCGCTCTAAGATTTGGCCATATTTTCGAACAGTTGGTGTTGCAATGCCCACTTCTTCTGCCGCTTCCTTGGTAGAAAAAGCTCGTTCATTTGGTTGAATATCACGTCGCATATCGGACCCCCCTTTACTATTAAATATGAAGGTTTTTATGCATATTTGCAATATATATCGCCAAGCGATACAAAAAACGATTCTTTCTTCCCAAATGCTATCCAAAACGTTTATGAACCATAAAAAAGACTCCCAGCCATGGAAGGGAGTCTTTGATTTTGTATAGATAATGTGGTTAAGTATGCAAGCTGAAAACATAATGAAATTATAAAATTAGCCATGATTGGGCTATCAGTTTATTCAATTTATAAGTGCCTTAAATAAAATGGATTAAGTTGATTAAGGAGGTGTTTTTTTGGGTGAAAGAAAGGAGAACTCAATTCATACAGGACAATCTTAAAAATAAAGAAGGGAATGAACAAATGTCCTATCAAATTCAAACTTATTTTTTAGTTATTGAAGAAGCGGATTTACAAGATCTAAGAAGTGATATTCGAAGCGATACTACGGTTCCAGCCTGTTTACAAGTGGGAGATACCGACTATGAGGTTGATATTTGCTACCGAGGTGCATATACCCGGAAATTCCGTAAAAAATCATATATGATTGAGTTCATTCAACCAAGAGCATTCTCCGGTGCCAATGTCATTCATCTTAATGCCGAATATAAGGATCCCTCACTCATCCGTAACAAACTTTCCCTCGATTTTTTCCAGGACATTGGTGTCCTTTCTCCAGAAAGTCAACATGTCGATTTAATAAGGAATGGCTCATTAAAAGGGGTCTATTTGCGATTGGAATCTGTAGATGAAATGTTTTTGAGAAAAAGAGGACTCCCTTTAGGTCCGATTTATTATGCCGTAAGCGATAGGGCTAATTTTTCCCAAAATAATAAGGGAAAGCCGAAAAGTTCACTTACTTCTGGCTACAGAAGAGCGTTTGGGAACATTTCAGATGATGAATACCTCATTGAACTGATAAAGCAAATTAATACAATCCACCACTCCAATTTTCCTCAAACCATCTCCCAGTACATTGATATTAGTAACTACGCACGTTGGATGGCAGGCGCTGTCTGTACCATGAATAATGATGGATTTACACGTAACTATGCCCTTTACCGTAACAGTGAAACAGGTCTTTTTGAGATTATTCCTTGGGATTATGATGCTACCTGGGGACGAAAAATAAACGGCAGTAACATGAGATATAATTATGTTCCTATTGGCGGAAAAAAAAACAACCATCTTTCTTTTCTACTTCTGCAAACACCTGAATTTCGTAAACTTTACAGAGAAATATTGGAGGAAATTTTGGAAACCAAGTTCACCGTTCAATATTTAGAAAATAAGGTTACTTCATTACATCAAGCTTTAAGGTCTCATATCCTTCAAGATCCATATAAAAACAAGGATATCGATAAATTTGATGAAGAAGCGGAAGTGATTTTTCAATTCATACGTGACAGAGCAGCCTATTTGAAAAGGCGACTCGTTTATTTAGACCTATAACTAGTTGACTGTTACTTCGAAATTAATTAACATGAAACGTTTTTACTGATCAAAATATGTGAAAGGGGTTTTACTTTGGGCCCTATATGTGTAAAAAAATCCGACAAGTATGTAAGAGGAGTGTTTGCTGTACGTGAGATAAAAAACGGGGAACTCATTGAGCAAGCACCAATTATTGTCTTCCCTCGAACAGACAGATATTTTTTAAAGAACCTCGCACTTGTTGATTTCCTCTTCGATTGGGGTGAAAAACAGTATGCGCTTGCTCTGGGATACGGCTCAATATATAATCACTCATACAATCCCAATGCGAAATTTGAGTATAATAAAGATTACTTTTCAATTAACTTTTATGCGATTAAAGATATTTCCGCTGGTGAAGAAATCTCCATTAATCACAATAACAAACGGGATGATAATTCCACTCCTTTATGGTTTCAGTAATTTTAATGAATTTGTAAAGAAGGATAGACCGCCTAAAAATATAGGCGGTCTATCTCCGTGATTTTACTGCTGTTGCTTCACTCGGTAGTTGGGAATCCGGAAATATCATCAAGATTTGCGGTAATTTGGTTAAGTGGAATGAACGCTACAGGTGCTATAGCTGGAGCACCCTGGAATCCAGGAACAAAAGTGACTGTATTAGCCATTGTATTAACACCGTAATTAACTCCTGCTGCTCTACCTGATGTTGCTCCTCCGGAATATACAACAATTATTTGGTCTTCTCTTTTATCTTCTAAAATATCTTCTTATGTCAAAAGTACTTTTCAGCATAAAAAAAGACTCCCAACCAAAATGGTTGAGAGTCTTTGAAACGTTGATAATTAACGCTTTGAGAACTGAGGCGCACGACGAGCACCTTTAAGACCGTATTTTTTACGCTCTTTCATACGTGCATCACGAGTTAATAGACCAGCGCGCTTTAATGTTGGACGGAATTCAGGGTCAGCTTGTAGTAATGCGCGAGCAATACCGTGGCGGATTGCGCCAGCTTGACCAGTGTATCCACCGCCGCTTACGTTTACAAGAACATCGTAGCTGCCTACTGTTTCAGTAGCTACTAATGGTTGTCTTACAACAACACGTAAAGCTTCAAATGGGATATAATCTTCGATTTCACGACCGTTAACAACAATTTTACCTGTACCTGGAACTAAGCGCACACGTGCGACAGAGCTCTTACGACGACCAGTACCAATATATTGAACTTGTGCCAAGTTAATTCCCTCCCTCTTAATTAACCGCGAAGTTCGTAAACTTCAGGTTTTTGTGCTTGGTGTGGATGTTCTGCACCAGCGTATACGTGTAATTTTTTGAACATTTGACGGCCAAGAGAATTCTTTGGAAGCATGCCTTTAACAGCAAGTTCGATCATTTTCTCAGCATAGTTCGTACGCATTTCAAGAGCCGTTCTTTGCTTTAAACCACCTGGGTGTAAGCTGTGACGGTAGTAGATCTTGTCAGTTAATTTCTTACCTGTTAATTCTACTTTAGAAGCGTTAAGAATGATTACATGATCACCAGTATCAACATGTGGTGTAAAAGTTGGTTTGTTTTTACCACGTAAGATTGATGCAACTTCGGAAGCAAGACGACCAAGAGTTTTGCCCTCTGCATCAATTACGTACCATTTACGCTCGATATTGTTGGCATTTGCCATAAACGTTGTACGCATGAGTTTCCCTCCTAATTAAATCCGTTAAGGTTATTATTTTCGCACTGTCCACGTCTTCGTGTGTTCCATTCTGTTCCGGGAATGGACGTCCGAGACACGCGTGCGCTCAAGTTTCAAAATCATATATTTTCAATCACGATGAAGACTTTCCGGGGCTTTATCGTGGGATTAAAAACACGCACATATAATATAATAAATAGTATGGGTCAAAATGTCAAGGGAATGTTACACCAGGTTAGGTTGTTTTAAAAAATTATTATTTATAATAATAAAAGCATGCTTATAGTAATGAGTTACAAGCCATATTGAAGCTGTCTTAATGACCATCACAGGCTTTTTTCACCCTTCATGGGCATTAGGATGCTTCATATCTAACAGCGCCTAACTATAAAAAACTTCCCAAAGATATAATCCATGTGCCGGAGCGGTTTTCCCCGCTAAACGACGGTCTTTACCAGCCAGAATATCAGCCACATCCCTAGGCTTCCGCTCACCAGCTCCTACCTCTAATAATGTCCCTACTAATATCCTAACCATATTATACAAAAACCCGTTCCCAACAAAACGAATCACAAGCAAGTCGCGATCCGCGACAAAATCAATGGTTTCAATCGTCCGGACTTTATCTACTACTTCCGTTTTCGCAGCGCAAAAACTCGTAAAGTCATGGGACCCAAGGAGGTATTTACTAGCTTGTTTCATGGCATCGACGTCTAAAGCATATGGATACAGATATGCAAAATTCCGCTGGAACGGGTCACGTTTAGAAGAAAGATATAACTGATAACGGTATTCCTTTCCTGCGGCATCAAAACGGGCATGGAAGGACTCGTCCACTTTCACTACAGATAGCACCGAAATATCTGACGGCAGCATGGAGTTTAATGCCATTTCCCATTTACGTTCCGGAATCTGCAGGGCTGAATCAAAATGAATGACCTGCCCCTTCGCATGAACACCAGCATCCGTCCTGCCTGATCCTGATACCTTTACAGGCACACCCTTATGAATTTTTGCCAAAACAGTTTCGAGCTCTAATTGTACTGTCCGCTTATTCGGTTGAACTTGATAACCGGAAAAACCCGAACCGTCATAGGAAATGATACATTTATATCTTTGCATGAATTCGCCCCATTATGAACGTAATAAAAATAAGAAGACTGATAAAACGACCAAAATCACAAGCTGCATGGAATCTACCATATGCCAGCTTAATTGACGGTATTTCGTCCGTCCTTCTCCGCCGCGATAGCCTCTGGCCTCCATCGCAATCGCAAGCTCCTCCGCACGTTTAAACGAACTGACAAACAAAGGGATGAGCAGCGGAATGACTGCCTTGATGCGTTCTTTAAAAGGACCGCTGGCAAATTCGACTCCGCGAGCGATTTGAGCCTTCATAATCTTATCTGTTTCTTGCATAAGCGTCGGAATAAACCGTAATGAAATCGACATCATCAAAGCCATTTCATGGACAGGGAAACGCACCTTTTTTAATGGATGCAGCAATGTCTCAAGTCCATCGGTAATCTCAATAGGGGTTGTCGTTAATGTCAATAATGACGTCATTAAGATTAAGAAGAAGAAACGTAAGGAAATAAAAATCCCCTGCCGTAAGCCTTCCTCATAAATTTTTACTGGACCTAATTCAAAAATGAGTGCGCCTTGTTTTGTAAACAACAACTGCAGGACTAACGTAAATAAAACAAGCCACAGCACAGGTTTTAAGCCGCCATATAAAAAGCGGATCGGTATCCTCGATAAACCAAGCATTAAAAAAGTATAAATTCCAATAAGTGCATAAGTTACAACATTATTAGCGAGAAAAATGATGCAAACAAATAAAAAAATAAGAATCAATTTTGAACGCGGATCCATCTTGTGAAGGATCGAATCTGCCGGAACATAGCGGCCGAATATCATTTTTTCCATCATGAGCGGACACCTCGGCTTAAAAGAATTGAAACTGCAGAAGATAACTCGTCAATGGAAAGAAAAATTTTATCTAATTTCACGCCCATTTTTTCCTCAAGTTTAAGCTGGAAACGAACTACTTCTGGAACATCCAATCCCATTTGCACTAATTCCACAGGGTTAGAGAAAATCTCCTCTGGTGTCCCTTTTTTGGCGACCTTGCCTTGCTGCATAATCACAATTTGGTCCGCATATCTTGCCGCATCCTCCATACTATGTGTTACAAGGATCGTGGAAAGACCTCTTTCATGATGAAGTTGGTAGAACATATCCATAATTTCTTTTCGGCCACGTGGGTCTAAACCTGCGGTAGGCTCGTCCAAAACAAGACAATCTGGTTCCATCGCCAGCACACCTGCAATGGCTACGCGGCGCATTTGACCGCCTGACAGGTCAAACGGTGACTTTTCTAAAATTTCTTCACTAAGTCCAACTTGCTTTAGTGCAACACGGGCACGTCTTTTTGCCTCTTCTAAGGAAACTCCAAAATTAAGCGGTCCAAAAATAATATCTTTTTCAACTGTTTCCTCAAACAATTGATGCTCTGGAAACTGAAAGACAATCCCAACTTTTTGCCTTACTGGTTTAAGGCTTTTATTCTTTTGCTTTGCCTTTATTTCATGGGCCCCAATTTTCACCATTCCGTCTGTTGGCTGCAGAAGAGCATTCAAGTGCTGTAACACAGTAGACTTTCCGGATCCCGTATGACCAATCAAGGCCAAATAGGTGCCGGAAGGAATATCAATCGAAACGTCTTGAATAGCCAATCTTTCAAAAGGGGTATTTACTTGATAACGATACTCTACATGTGAGAGCGAGATGTCCATAGCTCTGTCACCAACTCTTCTTCCGATAAATAGTGCCTGGATAGGTCAATTCCTTTTTGACGGAAAGCTTTACTCATTTTAACTGAGAAGGGAATATCAAGACCTAATTGGATCAATTGTTCATCCATAGAGAATATCTCTTCAGGAGTTCCTTCACGAAAAACTTCTCCTTTATTCATTACGATGATCCGGTCCGCTTTGGCTGCCTCCTCCAGATCATGCGTAATAGAAATTACAGTTAGTAATTTTTCATCTTTTAAAGCTCTTACGGTCTCCAGCACTTCTTCCCTTCCTTTAGGGTCAAGCATAGAAGTAGCTTCATCTAAAATAATGATTGACGGTCTTAGGGCAAGAACACCAGCTATGGCAACCCTTTGCTTTTGGCCGCCTGAAAGATGATGGGGCTCTTGATATAGAAACTGATCCATTTTGACTTTTTTCAAAGAATCCTCAACACGCTGGACCATTTCTTCTCTTGGTATGCCGTTATTTTCTAAACCAAAAGCCACATCATCCTGAACTGTTGTTCCAACAAATTGATTATCAGGATTTTGAAATACCATTCCAATTTGTTTACGGATATCCCAAATCGACTCTTCGTCAAGATTTAAATCACCAACCGTAATTTCCCCTTCTTTAGGAAATTGCAGGCCATTTAAAAGCTTTGCCATGGTAGATTTGCCCGAACCATTATGCCCGACAATGGCCAGCCATTCCCCTTCATAAATATCAAAGGAGACATCTTTTAAAGCATAGCGTTCCTGCGAATCGTATTGAAAGGATACACCCTTAAGAGAAACAATTGATTTTTTCATGTCATATACTCCCCTGGCTAAACTATTCTCCGCTAAAATACAAAAAAAGCCTGCACCTCGTCCCTTGGCAGCACTGCGCTTCAGTGACTGCAATAAAGTGATTTCTATAATAGAAATGGGAGGAGGTGCATGAGCTAGACGAGTCGCAAAAAGGAATAAAGGCATCCTTCCGGGTAAAAATCATCGCTCCATTTTAGTGGAGTTACGCTCATCATAACACTCGTTTGGCTTGGTAAAACTATAAAATATTGAATTGCATTTTACAGAAAAAGGGCAAAGAACAAGTTTGTTTGTAAACTGTCCAGCGCCCTTGTTGTCTGTTAAAAGGTATTAAACTAATTCGATAATAACCATTGGCGCACCGTCACCGCGGCGAGGTCCAAGTTTCATAATACGAGTGTATCCACCTTGACGCTCTTGGTAACGTGGAGCGATATCAGCGAAAAGTTTTTGTACAGCATCTTGACCGTTTTCAGCGTTAGCAACTTCGTTACGAACGTAAGAAGAAGCTTGACGACGAGCATGTAAATCGCCGCGCTTACCTAAAGTGATCATTTTTTCAACAGTCACACGAAGTTCTTTCGCGCGTGTTTCAGTTGTTTCGATGCGCTCGTTGATAATTAAATCTGTAGTTAAATCACGTAGCATAGCTTTACGCTGTGCACTTGTGCGTCCTAACTTTCTGTATGCCATGAAGGGTTCCCTCCTTTGTTGAAGTCATAAAACGGATTATCGTAACGCCTGACTAGTCGTCTTTGCGTAAGCCTAATCCAAGCTCTTCTAGTTTTGCCTTCACTTCTTCAAGTGATTTACGGCCTAAGTTACGAACTTTCATCATATCTTCTTCAGTCTTATTGGCTAATTCCTGAACAGTGTTGATTCCAGCACGCTTCAAGCAGTTATAAGAACGAACAGAAAGATCTAGTTCTTCAATTGTCATTTCTAGAACCTTTTCTTTTTGGTCTTCTTCTTTTTCAATCATGATTTCAGCATTTTGTGCTTCATCTGTTAAACCGACAAAGATGTTCAAATGCTCGGTCAAAATTTTCGAACCTAGTGCAATCGCTTCTTTTGGCCCAGTGCTTCCATCTGTCCAAACATCAAGCGTAAGCTTATCATAATTTGACATTTGGCCAACACGTGTATTTTCTACCTGGAATGCCACACGAGCAACTGGCGTATAAATCGAGTCAATTGGAATTACACCAATTGGTTGATCTTCTCTCTTGTTCTGATCAGCCGGTGTATAACCACGACCACGTTTCGCTGTTAAACGCATGCGAAGATGACCATTTGATGCTAATGTCGCAATATGAAGATCTGGATTTAAGATCTCAACATCACTGTCATGGGTAATGTTGCTTGCTTTTACAGGACCTTCACCTTGAACATCAATTTCAAGTGATTTTTCTTCATCAGAGTAGATTTTTAAAGCTAGCTTTTTAATGTTTAAGATGATGGATGTTACATCCTCTACGACGCCTTCAATTGTTGAGAACTCATGAAGTACCCCATCGATTTGAATCGATGTAACAGCGGCACCTGGGAGTGAAGATAATAGGATACGACGTAAGGAGTTACCCAAAGTGGTACCATATCCGCGCTCAAGTGGTTCTACGACGAACTTGCCATACTTGGCATCATCGTTGATCTCAACCGTTTCGATTTTTGGTTTTTCTATTTCGATCATCCATTAACCCTCCTTCAAAACGTCGAAACTCGATTAGGTATTAAGCTAACCGAAATTCCCCCATGTTTACGTTCCCGTTTTGTGCACAACAACTGGAATAAATCTTCTGTATGTTGCCAAAATTTAATATCATATCCCATTATAGACATATGATACAAAATCTATACAGAAAAATTAAACGCGACGACGTTTTGGTGGACGGCATCCATTATGAGGAACTGGTGTAACATCTTTAATAGCAGTTACTTCAAGACCAGCAGCTTGAAGAGCACGGATTGCAGCTTCACGGCCTGCACCAGGTCCTTTAACAGTAACTTCTAAAGTTTTCATACCATGTTCAATGGAAGTTTTAGCTGCAGTTTCAGCTGCCATTTGTGCTGCGAATGGAGTAGATTTACGAGAACCTTTAAATCCAAGCGCACCAGCACTTGACCAAGAAATTGCATTACCATGAACATCAGTGATTGTTACGATCGTGTTGTTGAAAGTTGAACGGATATGAGCAATACCTGATTCAATATTCTTTTTAACACGACGCTTACGTGTATTAGTTTTACGTGCCATTTAAATAACCTCCTTTGCCGATTACTTCTTCTTGTTCGCAACAGTCTTACGAGGACCTTTGCGTGTACGAGCGTTGTTTTTCGTATTTTGTCCACGAACCGGTAAACCACGACGATGACGTAATCCGCGGTAGCAGCCGATTTCCATTAAACGCTTAATGTTAAGAGAAATTTCACGGCGAAGATCACCTTCAACTTTTAATTTGTCGATGATGTCACGGATTTTGTTTAATTCGTCTTCTGTTAAATCACGTACACGTGTATTTTCAGAAACACCAGCTTCTGCCAATACCTTTTGTGCAGTATTTTTACCAATACCATAAATGTAAGTTAAAGAGATAACTACACGCTTTTCACGTGGAATATCTACACCAGCAATACGTGCCATAATGAGCGCACCTCCTTCAATGATTAACCTTGTTTTTGTTTATGTTTAGGGTTTTCACAGATAACCATAACTTTTCCGCGTCTACGGATAACTTTGCACTTTTCGCAGATCGGTTTTACAGATGGTCTTACTTTCATTATCCTAACCTCCTTAGTAGTACGGAGTGCAAGCGAATTATTTGAAGCGGTAAGTAATTCTTCCGCGTGTCAAGTCATATGGAGAAAGCTCAACAGTAACCTTGTCTCCAGGAAGAATCCTGATGAAGTGCATGCGAATCTTACCAGAAACATGAGCTAGCACAGTATGACCATTTTCTAATTCTACCTTAAACATCGCATTTGGCAAAGTTTCAATGACTTTGCCCTCAATTTCAATTACATCATCCTTGGCCATCAACTCGTCTCCCTTCTCTATTCAAAAATAGTATTCGAAAATGTAAAATCAATTTTCATATAGGTACAACATAGCAACCTTAAAATTTTAACATATTGTACAGCATCTGTCCGCAAGTAAATTCTACATTTTTAGGAATTTCACAGTCCTCATGTAAGTCTTGCCCAACTCTCGGTCCTACATACTAAGTACAATAGAAAAGCCATTTTCTCCCACATACTTTTGTTTTCTTTTGAAGAGATGTTCGAGAGTCGCCCGTTTTGTGTTGCCAATGATCATTAACGTACATCCTCAAGTAATTGCTCGATGTCAGCAAAAACTTTACGGATATCCTGTTGACCATCAATCGTGCGGAGATAGCCTTTTGTTTCATAAAAAGTTAATAATGGCTCTTGCTGTTTGATATTGACGTCTAAACGGTTTTGAACTGTTTCCGCATTATCATCAGCTCTTTGATAAAGCTCGCCGCCACACTTGTCGCATTTGCCTTCGTTGGCAGGAGGATTAAAAACTAGATGATACGTAGCGCCGCAGTCTTTACAAATCCGGCGTCCAGTCAAACGCTCCATTAAAATACTCTTATCAACGTTAATATTAATTACATAGTCAATTTTTTTATTTAAATCAACTAGTAAGTTTTCCAACGCTTCTGCTTGAGGTACTGTTCTAGGAAAGCCATCCAGCAAAAAGCCTTTTTGACAGTCATCTTTGCTTAATCGTTCACGAACAATGCCGATTGTTACTTCATCAGGAACAAGTTCTCCTTTGTCCATGAAGGATTTTGCTTGTAATCCTAGTTCAGTTCCTTCTTTCATAGCTGCACGGAACATATCTCCAGTTGAGATATGAGGGATGCCGTATTGCTCTACGATTCTTTCAGCCTGAGTACCCTTTCCGGCACCCGGAAGCCCCATTAATACTAAATTCACACGTGTTCCCCCCTCGTGCTATTTTGGGTTTCAGGGGCCCATAGGTCCCCAAAACCTTTTACTTAATAAAACCTTTATAGTGACGTTTAACAAGTTGAGCTTCAAGTTGTTTCATCGTTTCAAGTGCAACACCGACAACGATGAGCAAGCTTGTTCCGCCAATTTGCGCTGATTGCGGCAAGTTCGCTAATTTAATAAATAAAACAGGAAGAACCGCAATAAGAGCTAAGAAGATCGCACCAACAAAAGTTAAACGATATAAGACGCGTGTTAAGTATTCTTGCGTACTCTTACCAGGACGAATTCCCGGAATATAGCCGCTTTGCTTTTGTAAGTTTTCCGCTGCTTGTTCAGGGTTAACTTGGATAAAGGCATAGAAATAAGTAAACGCGATAATTAATGCTGCATAAAGTGTCATCCCAATTGGATGAGAATAGTCAAATACTTTTGTAATCCATAATGTGACATCATTCGTTGGAAAGAATGATGCAACTGTTCTTGGCGTTACAATGAATGAAACGGCAAAGATAACAGGGATAACTCCGGCTGCATTAACCTTTAACGGCATATGAGTGGATTGGCCACCCACCGGATTACGTCCTTCTACAACGCGTTTCGCATATTGAATAGGAATTTTACGTGTTGCTTGCTGGATGAAAATAACTCCAACAACAATGGCAATAACAGCAAGAACAATTAATGCAACTGTAACAATACGTAGGAACAAAGCTTCTCCTGCATTTTCGAACTGTTGAACATAAATTTGATTAACCGTGTTAGGAATGGCAGCAACAATACCGGCGAAGATAATGATCGAAATACCATTTCCGACACCCTTCGAGGTTATTTGCTCACCTAACCACATCAAGAATGATGTACCAGCAGTTAAAACCGTAGCAATCAATAGATAAGTTCCGATTCCAGGGTTTTCGATTAGTTGGCCACTGGCTAAGTTATTAAAGCCATATGACATACCTAATGCTTGGATAAATCCAAGCACAACAGTAAAATAGCGAGTGAATTGAGCAATCTTACGACGCCCAGCTTCCCCTTGCTTGGACCATTCCGTAAATTTCGGAACAACATCCATCTGTAAAAGCTGTATGATAATCGAAGCAGTAATATAAGGCATGATACCCATTGCAAAGATGGAGAATTGTTTCAATGCTCCACCGCCAAAGGTATTTAAAATACCGAATACACTTAGCTTATCTTGATTAGCAAGTACTTCAGCATTTACATTCGGTACAGGAATAAATGTACCTAGTCGAAAAACGACTAACATTAAAAGGGTGAAAATAATTTTCTTTCTTATCTCACCCACGCGCATAAAATTGGAGATTGTCTGGAACATTAGATCACCTCAGTAGCTCCACCAGCAGCTTCGATAGCTTCTTTAGCAGCAGAGGAGAATTTGTGAGCTTTAACAGTCAGCTTTTTCTCTACGTTCCCTTTAGCAAGAATTTTGATTCCTGCTTTTTCGTTACTTACAACGCCTGTTTCGATAAGAAGTTCTGGAGTAACTTCTGTACCTTCTTCAAAGCGATTTAATGCATCAAGATTCACAACTGCGTATTCTTTACGGCTGATGTTAGTGAAACCGCGTTTTGGTAAACGACGGAATAAAGGTGTTTGACCACCCTCAAAACCAACACGTACACCGCCGCCAGAACGGGCGTTTTGACCTTTATGACCTTTACCTGCAGTCTTTCCTTGGCCAGAACCGATACCACGTCCTAAACGTTTACGCTCTTTACGAGAACCTTCGGCAGGTTTTAATTCATGAAGTTTCATATTGGCACCTCCTTATGAAAAGAAAACAATGGATTATTGTTCTTTAACTGTTACAAGGTGAGCAACTTTGTTAATCATACCGCGAATCGCAGCGTTATCTTGATGCTCAACTGTTTGATTTAATTTACGTAAACCTAGCGCTGTAACTGTTGCACGTTGGTCCTCAGGGCGACCTATAACGCTCTTGTTGAGGGTAATTAAAAGTTTCGCCATTTGATTTCCCCCCTTATCCTAACAGTTCTTCTACTGATTTACCACGTAATTTCGCTACGTCTTCAGCACGTTTTAATTGTTTTAAACCATCAACTGTAGCACGTACCATGTTAATTGGAGTGTTTGTGCCTAATGATTTAGAAAGGATATCTGCTACCCCAGCTAATTCAAGTACCGCACGAACTGGACCACCAGCGATAACTCCTGTACCTTCAGAAGCAGGTTTCAGAAGAATTTCACCAGCACCAAAACGTCCAATTACTTGGTGAGGAACAGTAGTTCCAACCATTGGTACTTCCACTAAGTTTTTCTTTGCATCTTCGATAGCTTTACGAATTGCATCAGGTACCTCTTGGGCTTTACCAGTACCGAAGCCGACATGACCGTTTTTGTCTCCCACTACGACAAGTGCAGAGAAACGGAAACGACGTCCACCTTTAACAACCTTCGCAACACGGTTAACCGTAACTACGCGTTCTTCTAGTTCAAGTTTGTTTGGATCAATACGACGCATCTTTAAGTGTCCCTCCTTTGTCTATTAAAATTGTAGGCCGTTTTCACGGGCAGCATCAGCTAATGCTTGAATACGTCCATGGTATAGGTATCCTCCACGGTCAAATACAACTGCAGAGACTCCTTTTTCAACCGCACGTTTAGCAACTAATTCTCCGACTTTTTGTGCAGCTTCAAGGTTGCTTGTAGATTCAAGACCGAAGTCTTTTTCTATTGTAGAAGCACTTGCTAAAGTTACTCCATTCATGTCATCGATAATTTGAGCATAAATGTGTTTGTTAGAACGGAACACATTTAGACGTGGACGAGTTGAAGTTCCGCTAAGTTTCGCACGAACACGGGCATGTCTTTTCTTGCGAGTAGCGTTTTTATCAAGCTTCGTAATCATTTACGTCACTCCTTTCGTTTACCTACGCGGCATTACTTACCTGTTTTACCTTCTTTGCGACGAACAAATTCGCCTTCGTAACGAATCCCTTTGCCTTTATATGGCTCTGGAGGACGAACTCCGCGAATATTGGCTGCTAATGCACCAACACGTTCTTTATCAGTACCTTTAACAATAACTTTTGTATTAGAAGGTACTTCAATTTCAAGACCTGTTTCAGGTTCGATTTCAACTGGATGAGAGTAACCAACGTTTAATACAAGCTTAGTACCTTGCTTTTGAGCACGGTAACCAACCCCGATTAATTCTAAGCCTCTTTCAAAGCCTTTAGAAACACCTTCAACCATGTTTGCTATCACGGCACGAGTAGTACCATGTAATGCGCGAATTTCTTTTACATCAGATGGACGAGCCACTGTAACGATGTTCTCTTCAACAGTGATCGCAATCTCAGGATTAAAAGTACGAGTAAGTTCGCCTTTAGGGCCTTTTACTGTAACTGTATTGTTATTTAAAGTAACCGTAACTCCTGCTGGAATTTCGATAGGTTTTTTTCCTACGCGAGACATTTAGTGCACCTCCATTCATTCAAAAACTCGATTACCAAACGTATGCTAAAACTTCTCCACCGATTTGTTTTGCACGAGCTTCTTTATCTGTAATAACACCTTGTGATGTAGATACTAGTGCGATACCAAGACCGTTAAGAACACGTGGCACCTCATTAGATTTTGCATAAACACGAAGACCAGGCTTGCTTATACGCTTAAGACCAGTAATAACACGCTCATTATTTGTACCGTACTTTAAGAAGATACGGATGATACCTTGTTTGTTGTCGTCGATAAACTCAACGTCACGTACGAAACCTTCACGCTTTAAAATTTCAGCGATTTCTTTTTTCATATTAGAAGCAGGCACTTCTAACTTTTCGTGACGTACCATGTTCGCATTACGAATGCGAGTAAGCAAATCTGCAATTGGATCTGTCATGACCATTATTTTTACCTCCTTCCACAACTCTGGGTTTTACCAGCTAGCTTTTTTAACACCAGGAATTTGTCCTTTGTATGCTAATTCACGGAAACAAATACGGCAAAGCTTAAATTTACGGTATACAGAGTGCGGACGGCCGCAACGTTCGCAGCGAGTGTACTCTTGAACAGCATATTTAGGCGTGCGTTTTTGTTTCGCAATCATTGACTTTTTAGCCACGTTTTCGCCTCCCTTATTTAGCGATTACTTTTGGAATGGCATTCCAAATTGAGTTAAAAGTTCACGAGATTCTTCATCAGTGTTAGCAGTCGTTACGATAACGATATCCATACCACGAACTTTGCTTACTTTATCGTAATCAATTTCAGGGAAGATTAATTGTTCTTTAACACCCAATGTATAGTTACCGCGACCATCGAAAGCTTTCTTAGAAACACCACGGAAGTCACGTACACGAGGTAAAGAAACAGAAACTAATTTATCCATGAATTCATACATGCGCTCACCACGAAGAGTAACCTTTGCACCGATTGGCATACCTTCACGAAGACGGAAGCCAGCGATAGATTTTTTCGCACGAGTGATAAGTGGCTTTTGACCAGTGATCGTTGCTAATTCTTCAACAGCGTTATCAAGAGCTTTTGCGTTTGCAACTGCATCACCAACACCCATGTTTACAACGATCTTTTCAATCTTAGGAACTTGCATAACTGAATTATAGTTGAACTTGCTCATTAGAGCAGGAGTAATTTCTTTAACAAACTTTTCTTTTAGGCGGTTCATGTGTGTACCTCCCTTCTTAATTTAAACTATTTATCTAATACTTCACCGGATTTTGCTACGCGTACTTTTTTGCCATCAACCGTTTTGTAACCTACACGAGTTGGGTTACCTGATTTAGGATCGATAGGCATTACGTTTGATACATGAATTGGAGCCTCAAAGCTGATAATTCCGCCTTGTGGATTCACTTGAGAAGGCTTTGAGTGCTTTTTTACGATGTTTACGCCTTCTACTAGAACACGGCTGTCTTTAGGATAAGCAGCTAGGATTACACCTGTTTTGCCTTTATCCTTGCCAGAAATAACTCTGACTTTATCACCTTTTTTTACATGCATCTTGTCGCACCTCCTTAAAGGCAATTGATTTTAAAATTATAATACTTCTGGAGCAAGAGAAACGATTTTCATAAAGTTGTTATCGCGAAGTTCGCGGGCAACTGGTCCGAAGATACGTGTTCCACGTGGGCTCTTATCATCTTTAATGATTACACATGCGTTTTCATCGAAACGAATGTAAGAACCATCAGGACGGCGAGCGCCACTCTTTGTACGAACGATAACAGCCTTAACAACGTCACCTTTTTTAACAACGCCACCAGGTGTTGCTTGTTTTACTGTACAAACGATCACATCACCAATACCAGCAGTTTTACGACCAGAGCCACCAAGAACTTTAATCGTAAGTACTTCACGAGCACCAGAGTTGTCAGCAACTTTTAAACGTGATTCTTGTTGAATCATGTGTGTAACCTCCCTTCGGATTGAAGCTTATCCGAACAATTAAATAATAACGGCTTTTTCTACAACTTCGACTAAACGGAAGCGTTTAGTAGCTGAAAGTGGGCGAGTTTCCATAATGCGAACAACATCACCGATTTTTGCCTGGTTTTGCTCATCATGAGCTTTATACTTTTTAGAGTACTTAACGCGTTTACCGTATAAAGGATGCTTTTTGTAAGTTTCAACAAGAACTGTAACGGTTTTGTCCATCTTGTCAGAAACAACGCGTCCTGTGTAAACTTTGCGTTGGTTACGTTCACTCATTTAGTGAACCTCCTCTCAATGATTACTTGTTTACGCTGATTTCTCTTTCACGAACAACAGTTTTCATACGAGCAATCGCTTTGCGTACTTCACGAATGCGAGCAGTGTTTTCTAGTTGTCCTGTCGCCAATTGAAAGCGTAGGTTGAAAAGCTCTTCTTTAAGAGATTTTACTTTTTGTTCAATTTCAGCAGTGGTAAGGTCACGAAGTTCATTAGCTTTCACTTGATTCACCACCAATTTCTTCTCGTTTTACAAACTTACATTTTACTGGAAGCTTGTGCATTGCAAGACGAAGTGCTTCACGTGCGATTTCTTCAGAAACACCCGCAATTTCGAACATGATTTTTCCAGGCTTTACAACAGCTACCCATCCTTCAGGAGAACCTTTACCGGAACCCATCCGCACTTCTAGAGGCTTAGCAGTGTAAGGCTTATGTGGGAAGATTTTAATCCAAACTTTACCGCCACGTTTCATGTAACGTGTCATAGCAATACGGGCAGCTTCGATTTGACGGTTTGTGATCCATGAAGCTTCCATAGCTTGTAGACCGAATTCACCGAAAGTTACTTCAGTGCCGCCTTTTGCGTTACCACGCATATTACCACGGTGTTGACGGCGATATTTTACGCGTTTTGGCAATAACATTATTATTTGCCTCCTTCCGCATTTTTCTTCTTAGTAGGAAGGACTTCTCCCTTATAGATCCATACTTTTACGCCTAGCTTACCGTAAGTAGTATCCGCTTCAGCTGTAGCATAGTCGATATCAGCGCGAAGTGTATGAAGTGGAACAGTTCCTTCGCTATAATGTTCAGAACGAGCGATATCAGCGCCGCCAAGACGACCAGATACCATTGTTTTAATACCTTTCGCACCAGCGCGCATTGCACGTTGAATAACTTGCTTTTGTGCACGACGGAAAGATACACGATTTTCTAATTGACGAGCAATATTTTCAGCAACTAATTTCGCATCCAGATCAGCTCTCTTGATTTCAAGGATATTGATGTGAACACGTTTGCCAGTAAGTTGATTTAATGCTTTACGAAGTGCTTCAACTTCAGTACCGCCTTTACCGATAACCATACCAGGCTTAGCTGTATGAACTGTTACGTTAACACGGTTAGCAGCACGTTCGATTTCTACTTTAGAAACAGAAGCATCTTTTAAACGCTTCGTGATATACTCACGAACTTTAAGGTCTTCGTGTAAAAGATCAGCGAAGTCTTTACCTGCGTACCACTTAGATTCCCAATCACGGATGATTCCGATACGCAAACCGACTGGATTTACTTTTTGACCCACAGCTTATCCCTCCTTCTTTTCTGTTAAAACGATTGTAATATGGCTTGTGCGTTTGTTAATTTGGCTTGCACGGCCCATTGCGCGAGGACGGAAACGTTTTAATGTTGGTCCTTCGTCAACAAATGCTTGCGCAACAACTAGATTGTTTACGTCCATTTCATAGTTGTGCTCAGCGTTTGCCATAGCAGATTTTAAAACTTTTTCAACGATTGGAGAAGCAGCCTTAGGAGTGAGATTTAAAATCGCCACAGCTTCACCAACTTGCTTTCCTCGGATTAAATCAACGACTAAACGTGCTTTACGAGGAGCAATACGAACTGTTCTTGCAACAGCTTTAGCTTGCATTTGGATGCCCTCCTCTCTTAACGTCTTGTTTTCTTGTCATCATTGCCATGCCCTTTGTAAGCACGTGTTGGAGCGAATTCTCCAAGCTTGTGACCTACCATGTCTTCAGTAACATATACAGGCACATGTTTGCGACCATCATAAACTGCGATTGTGTGGCCGATAAATTGTGGGAAGATCGTAGAACGGCGAGACCAAGTCTTAACAACTTGTTTGCTCTCAGTTTCATTTAACTTTTCGACCTTAACCATTAAATGATCATCAACGAATGGTCCTTTTTTTAAGCTGCGACCCATGAAGGTACCTCCCTTCGTGACTGTTCTACGGTTCTATCTTTGAACCGTAGTAGAGACACGTTATTTTTTGCGACGACGTACGATAAATTTATCTGATTTGTTTTTCTTCTTACGAGTTTTGTATCCAAGAGTTGGTTTACCCCATGGAGTCATTGGTGACTTACGTCCGATAGGCGAACGTCCTTCACCACCACCGTGTGGGTGATCGTTAGGGTTCATTACAGATCCACGTACAGTTGGGCGCTTGCCTAACCAGCGAGAACGACCTGCTTTACCAATCTTAATAAGTTCGTGTTGTTCGTTACCTACTTGACCGATAGATGCACGGCACTCAGCAAGAATCATACGAACTTCCCCAGAAGTCAAACGTACAAGAACATACTTGCCTTCTTTACCAAGTACTTGTGCGCTAGTTCCAGCAGAACGAACTAATTGTCCGCCTTTACCAGGCTTTAATTCGATGTTGTGTACAACTGTACCAACAGGGATGTTAGCTAGTGGAAGAGCGTTACCCACTTTAATATCCGCCTCTGGGCCAGACATTACTTCCATGCCAACTTGAAGGTTTTTAGGAGCTAAGATATAACGCTTTTCTCCATCAACATAATTGATTAATGCAATATTTGCAGAACGGTTTGGATCATACTCAATTGTGGCAACGCGTCCTGGAATGCCATCTTTGTTACGCTTAAAATCGATTAAACGATATTGACGCTTATGGCCGCCACCTTGATGACGAACAGTTAACTTACCTTGGTTATTACGGCCGCCTTTTCTCGTTAATGGAGCTAATAGAGATTTTTCTGGAGTGCTAGTTGTGATTTCAGCAAAATCAGAGCTAGTCATTCCGCGACGACCATTGGAGGTAGGTTTGTACTTTTTAATCGCCATTTTATTCCCTCCTCTTCTTGTTAGTTTTTAGCTTTCAAAGAATTCGATTTCTTTGCTGTCAGCTGTTAATTTTACGATTGCTTTACGACGCTTGTTTGTGTAACCGCCGAATTTACCCATACGCTTGAATTTACCTTTATAGTTCATGATGTTAACTTTCTCAACATCAACGCCAAAGATTTCTACAATAGCATCTTTAACTTGTGTTTTGTTAGCTCTCACATCAACTTCGAACGTATATTTCTTTTCAGCCATTAGGTCAGTAGAACGCTCAGTGATAACGGGGCGCTTAATGATATCGCGTGCATCCATTATGCAAGCACCTCCTCTACTTTTTCAACCGCTGCTTTAGTCATGATTAATTGATCATGGTTTACAACATCTAATACGTTGATTCCATCAGCTGTTACTACTGTTACACCAGGAATGTTGCGAGCAGAAAGCGCTACATTTTCATCTAGGTTAGCTGTAACAATAAGTGCTTTTTTCTCAACAGAAAGACCGTTTAAAACAGCTTTGAAATCTTTTGTTTTTGGAGCTTCGAACGCTAGGCTTTCTAATACTAAGATATTTTCTTCTAATACTTTAGAAGATAATGCAGATTTGATTGCTAAGCGACGAACCTTCTTAGGTAATTTATAGCTGTAGCTGCGTGGTGTTGGACCAAATACAGTACCACCTCCGCGCCATTGTGGAGAACGGATTGACCCTTGACGAGCACGGCCAGTTCCTTTTTGACGCCATGGCTTGCGGCCACCGCCTGCAACTTCAGAACGAATTTTAGTTTTATGAGTACCTTGACGTAATGAAGCACGTTGCATAACAATCGCTTCGAATAATACGTGCTGGTTAGGCTCAATACCAAAAACTGATTCATTAAGCTCGATATCACCAACTTGTGATCCGTTTTGGTTTAATAATGCTACTTTTGGCATTCCTTTGTTCCTCCTTTCTTATAAAGTGACTATGCTTTTACCGCACCTTTAATTTTTAATAATGCTTTTCTAGCTCCTGGAACATTACCTTTGATCAATAATAGGTTACGCTCAACGTCAACCTTAACAATTTCAAGGTTTTGTACAGTAACTTGTTCTCCACCCATACGTCCAGGTAATAATTTACCTTTGAATACACGGTTTGGAGCAACAGGTCCCATTGAACCAGGACGACGGTGGTAACGTGAACCGTGAGCCATTGGGCCGCGTGATTGTCCGTGGCGCTTGATTGAGCCTTGGAAACCTTTACCCTTTGAGATTCCTGTTACATCTACAATATCGCCTGCAGCGAAAATATCAACTTTGACTTCTTGACCAACTTCAAGTGCTGCTAAGTCGTCTCCGCGGAATTCGCGAACGAAGCGCTTAGGAGCAGTATTTGCTTTAGCAACATGGCCTTTTTCTGGTTTGTTAGTTAACTTCTCACGCTTATCTTCAAAACCAACTTGAACTGCAGTATATCCGTCAATTTCAACTGATTTCTTTTGAAGAACTACGTTAGCAGCTGCCTCAACTACAGTTACAGGGATTAAGTTGCCGTTACTAGCAAATACTTGAGTCATACCAATCTTTCTTCCTAAGATTCCTTTGGTCATTTAAGTCACACCTCCTGTAAATTTGTTCATTTATTTTGATTAAAGTTTGATTTCGATATCTACACCAGATGGTAAATCTAAACGCATTAACGCATCAACTGTTTGTGGAGTTGGGTTAACGATGTCGATTAGACGCTTATGTGTCCGCATTTCGAACTGCTCACGAGAATCTTTGTACTTATGAACCGCACGAAGAATTGTGTAAACGGATTTTTCAGTTGGAAGCGGAATCGGACCTGAAACTGCCGCACCTGAACGTTTTGCTGTTTCAACGATTTTTTCTGCAGATTGATCAAGGATTCTGTGATCATATGCTTTTAAGCGGATACGAATTTTTTGTTTTGCCATTATTTTCCCTCCTTTATTCGCCTATTTTCGAAATAGACAGTTCTCAGTGAAAATTTCCCACACACTCGCCATGGCAAAGCGGCCGGGTGTGTCAGCAACCTTCCACCTCATCGCAGTCAAAGACCAACATTGTCTATTATACATAAAACATAAAGCAAACGCAACATATATTACGATTTTTTTTATGCTTTCTGTGCTGAACACTTTTTTAATTATAGCGGCTGACATTTTCAATTTCAATCCCTAAATTAAATCTCCAATATTCTCCTAATTTATTACTCCAAATATTTAATCAATTCAATTCGTACATATATAATAGAAGAAACTGATTTCAACATAAAACTCAATCCCTGATTCACCTTATGTTTAAAAAAAAAGCATCAACTCCATGTGAGCAAATAATAGTAAACAGACGCATATCAAGATTGAACCAATCAATGGAGCAGCTAATTACAGCAACCAATTTAAAAACATGTATGATTTATTCTTTTTACCTAGCTTTTTTGCTACTTTGGTATATTTGCTCGTGATTTACTAAAATAGCTTCGAATCAAAATCATTATTAGAGCAATGAAGGGTATTCCCACTAAAAGCGGTAACCCGACGAAATAGGGCATTTTATAATAAAAAAATTCTTGATAGGCAATCTTATTTTTCGATCCAATCAATGAGTAAATAAAAATGAGAGAAATTACGGGGATAATCCAAGGCTGATACCTTTTAAATTTGAAAATGTCCGATAACCCAATCAAAACTGCATAGACATAGAGAATAATTTTTATAAAAAATCCTACCGCAAATGTCCCAACAACAATGGAGTCCATCCTCTGGATAATATGGCCAACGTTGATCTTTTCAACTGTCAAAAGCAAAGGGATTTCAACAGCCTGGGCGCCAATACCAATTACACTAATAATCAATAAAAAGGTCCACGAAAGACCTAACCCACTTAACAAAATGGACAGTACGCCCGTTCTTTTGACCAATTCAGGCTTATTTAAGTAAGGGAAAATCATGAGAAAAAGAAAAATTTCCCCAAAAGGGAAAAACAACGTTAGGGGTACAGCCTGTTTTAAAACAGGAAGCCAGCCAAATTCTAAAACAGGCTGTACGTTTTTAATTTTGATAATCCCGGAAGCAATAACCGTTAAATTCCCAATTACACCAAAGACAGCCATTGCATCAACAAGGATCTCCGCCGTCCTCCCCACCACTTCTATCCCTAAATAGCAAGCATAAGAAACCAATAACAGGCCGATTAAAATAATCACAGAGACTGGCGTTTCCGGTAAAATATAGGTCCCCATTGTATCTCCTAAATGACGCGCATTGACTGCGGCAACAAAGGTAAAATAGCAAATATATACTATGCCTAATGGAAGTCCGATATATTTGCTAAATACTTTAATTAAAATACCGGTAAAAGGAAGGGTTGGATACCGTTTGAATATTTGGAGGTATACAAAGAAAAAAAGAATGAGTGCGCCAAGCATGCCAAGCGTGATTGATATCCAAGCATCTTGTTTCGCTTGCATCCCCATTCTTGTCACAATTCCGGTTCCTAATTGAAATAGAAACATAAGAGAAAACAATTGTTTTGAATCAATTTTCGCATTTTCCATTTATATAAATTCCTTCCCATTAAAACGAAAATTTTCATTTAATATTTTTAACTTTTTACTGGTAAATTAAACCTCCACTTTATTTCATCTATATATACATAAATTTAAAGCCCCCGTATTTATAGAATACGCCTGTCTTAAGTGGAAATAATAACCTTAAAAATAGCAGGAATACGAGGGAAAAACTTTGAATTTTTTCAAAATGAAAAACAAAAAATCAATTAAATTCATGTGGGAAGATTTACAAAAAAAAGCTTCTGAACAAACGATTCAAACCAAACTAACCGAAGAAAAAAGCGAACCTTTAGAATCGAGTTTAACTTATAACCTCCAAAGAATTAAAGATTTGTTCGGAAACAGCAACGACATTATTATGCGGGAAATCAGAATAGGCAAGGAAGGCAGGATTAGAGCTTGTATCATTTTTACCGACGGTTTGATAGATAGTCAATCCGCCCAAAACTTCATCATGGAATCGTTAATGTTTGATTGGCGAACAACCGATCTAGAATCAGAATCAGTCACTGGTTCAAACCTTTTACACTATTTAAAAGAAATGGTTTTAACGGTCGGAGACATTCAGGATATAAGTGATTTTAATAATCTGCTCGATTCTCTTCTAAATGGGAAAGTAATTCTTTTGTTTGAAGGATATTGCCAAGGTTTCGCAGTTGAGATGAAAGGCGGAAAAGAACGGTCTGTTGAGGAGCCTACAACAGAAACGACTATCAGGGGGCCACGAGAGGGATTTACAGAAAATATACGAGTCAACACTGCTTTACTAAGAAGAAAGATTAGAGACCATAACCTATGGATTGAATCCAGAAAAATTGGAAAAGTATCTAAAACAAACGTCTCGATTATGTATATCAAGGGTATTGCAAATGATAAGATTATAGAAGAAGTACGTAGAAGACTCGATCGAATAAAGATTGACAGTATTTTAGAAACCGGTTATATCGAAGAATTAATTCAGGATGCAAAATGGTCCCCTTTTCCTACCATGTATCATTCAGAACGGCCAGATGCCATTGCTGCCGATTTATTAGAGGGCCGCATTGCAATCCTAGTTGATGGAACACCCTTTGTCATTACAGTTCCTGTCATATTCGCACAATTTTTACAGTCCCCAGAGGATTATTATAACCGGGCAGATATTACAACGCTTCTTCGTTTCCTGCGATATGTCGGTTTTTTAATTGCATTGTTAGCACCCTCGTTTTATATTGCGATTACAACCTTCCATCAAGAAATGCTGCCCACGCAATTACTTATTACTCTTGCTGCCCAGCGGGAAGGTGTTCCTTTTCCAGCCTTTATTGAAGCCCTTGCGATGGAAGTCAGCTTTGAAATCTTACGTGAAGCAGGGCTAAGAATGCCAAAAGCGATTGGCCAGGCGGTATCCATCGTTGGGACACTGGTCATTGGCTCAGCAGCTGTCGAAGCCGGATTTGTGTCAGCAGCAATGGTAATCGTTGTCGCCATTACCGCCATTTCAAGTTTTATAGTTAGTAATTATGAATTAGCCATTTCAATCAGGATGTTACGCTTTCCTTTCATGGGGATTGCTGCATCATTTGGTTTATTCGGCATCATTGTTGGATTGATTGCGTTAATTCTTCATATGTGCAGTTTACGTTCATTTGGTATACCTTATATGGCTCCGTTCGGCCCTTTTATTAAAGATGATCAAAAGGATGCTGTTTTCCGTTTTCCAAGATGGGCCATGTTTTCACGACCTCGTTTAATTAGTCAGACGAATATAACACGTGAAGACACCCCTGCCCCAAAACCGGATCCAAAATAAGTTCCCAAAACGAATTGGATTAATGATAATAAAATGAGTAGAAGCTGCCTTTTTTCCATAAAGGCAGCTTCTACTCATTTTTTACAAACAGTTTTTTATCAAGATTTATTATTTTTCTGATTGCATAGACAACTAATAGGAGTAAAGGAAGAACAAGTCCATATGTTAAAGAGTAAATGGGCCAAATATTATAGTCAAATTTGGCAGAATGGATAACATTAGGATGTGAAACCAAAGAAAGGGTGACCATAATCATCCCTAACGGTATTACAAGCGGTCGATAATCTTTTATGTTCATGGTTTGTACCAAGCCTGTTATGGAGGCGTAAAAATAAATCGTCATCTTAAAAAAGATCGTTATTTCCCACATGATGGCTAATATAGCTTCGATTCGCTGCAAAAAACCCCCTACTTTTAACCTCCTGGCTAAAGTATAGCTTGGATACAACTGTCTGGAACTAGTTTCTGGACCTACAACTAAAATAGTTAAAGTGATGAGGATAAATAAACATACACCGCCTATCACAATGGCACTAAAAAATTTTTTCTCTGCTTCCTTAGGTTGAGTCACTGAGATAGGAAAAACCATTAAAAAAACAATCAATGGCAAGGCGAAAACACTGGAAAAAAGAAAAACAGCCCGTATCATCGGTTTTATTCCTGTTTTCAATATAGGCTGCAGGTTATCAATCTTCCATAATTCAGGAGTTACTAATACAGAAACCATTATTAATATAAAGAAAAAAATAAATAAAGGAAATAACAATTCTGCTGAACGGGCTACTGTTTCCAGACCAAGACGAATTCCCATCACTAAGATACCCGCGAATATAATATGGATTGCAGCAGGAGGTGTTTCCTTAATAAGCTGTGTGGTCAAGAATGACCCAACATAATACAATAACTCTGTTGCGCCGATAAATGAATAGAAAACAAAGGTTAGAGAAACGGCCTTCCCTAACCATTTGCCTAGAAGTATTTCAATGATTTCAACCAGAGTCATCGTCGGGAACTTCCTCCCTATTGCGATGTGTAAAGCCACTATCAATAAACCAATGACTGTACCGAGTAATGCTGCTATCCACGCATCTTGTTTTACCTCATGTGCAAGAATTCCAGGAATCACTAATATAGTAGTACCTACAGAAAATAGAATGACTAATATTGCGAATTGCCGTGCACTAATTTTAACCGTTCTCAGCATATTCTTCACCATACCTATTTCAGCATTCCGTATATAAAATCACTAAATGGCTGCAAAACAGTCCTTATTCCATCAAGCGGATTCGGAATGGGCCAATTTAAACTTTTGGCAATGCCTAATCCTACAGCAAACAGCATTAAGAAAGAAAATACCCATAATTCTTTCGTTAACTTCTTTTTCCTCAAGTAAGGAATTTCAAAAGCAATCATTATTAGTGCTGCAACAACTGTTCCTGCAAAACCCAGCATCTGCAAATGCTCCCTCTATTCAAATTTCATCACAAAATTTTCCTATTCTCTTTTCTTAATTACTAGATAAAATATCCAATTCTCTACAGTCCCATTCTTACCTTCGGCTGATTTTTGTCGAACCTTCACGAATTACAACTTTAATTGCTTTTTTCATTGCTTAAAAAGCCATATTTTGGGGAGTATATAACTAGTTTTTATTCTAAAAGGAGTAATGGCATGAACCGAAAATTCCTTTTAATCATCATTTCAATATGCTCTCTTTCCCTTCTGACTTCATGTTGGAACCGAAAAGAATTAAACGAATTGGCCATTGTGGTTGGAATGGGGATTGATATTGAGGACGGAAAATTTATTGTGACTGTACAAGTGGTAAACCCTGGAGAAATAGCGGAATCGCAAGGCGGCGGTGGAAAATCACCCGTGGTCGTTTATCAAGAAAAAGGAAATACGTTGTTTGAGGCAATCAGAAGAATTACCACGGTTTCACCACGAAAATTATATTTCTCCCATCTTCGGCTTCTTCTTTTAGGAGAGGAATTTGCCAAAAAAGGAATTGCAAAATCGTTAGACTTTTTATCAAGGGATCCAGAAATGCGAACTGATTTTTATATTGTTGTAGCTAAAAATAAAAAAGCAGGCGATATCTTAAAAATTGTAACTACTATGGAAAGAATACCTGTTCAACAAGTATTTGAATCACTTCTGTCTTCGGAGGAAGCATGGGCAACAACCATGCAAATTACGATGGATCAATTGATTTACGATATTATTAGTGAGGGCATTAGTGCCAAATTAACTGGAATTAAGTTAATTGGAAGTGTTAAAGATGGAGAAAAATTGGAAAACACACAGCAAACTAAGCCTAATGCATTCCTAAAATATGATTCAATTGGAGTATTTAGAAAGGATAAATTTATTGGCTGGTTATCAGAAGAAGAAAGCAAAGGTCTCAACTATGCTTTAGGGAATGTTACAAATACTGTTGTAACCATTCCATGCCCTCAAAAAGGTATAACTGCTATTGAAATGATTCATACAAAATCAGAATTAAAAACAGAGATATCAGGTCATAAGCCAAAAGGAATCATAAAAATTGCCACAGAAGGTAATGTTCGAAATGTCCAGTGTAAGACACTCGAATTAACCAAACCAGAAACTATAAGTTTTTTAGAGAGAAAAACAAAGCAAAGTATTGAACATACCATTTACAAGTCTATAAATGCAGCACAAAGAAAATTTAAAATAGACCCATTTGGTTTTGGTGAAGCCGCGCATCGTTCCAACCCTGATTATTGGCATTTGATTAAGAAGGATTGGATGCAAATCTTTGAAAAATTGCCGGTAGAAATAGAAGTAAAGGTAAAAATACATAACTTAGGAAAAATTAAAAACTCCCCTCTCAATAAAATTAAGGACTAACCAGCTTTACTATCTCAACGATCAATGGACTCGTGAATAAAGGCATCGGATTGGAGGCTTGAAATGAAACGAAAAATCCTAATGATCATATTATTCAGCTCTGTTATCCTCCTCACTGGCTGCTGGAACAAAAGAGAATTAAATGAGCTGTCCATTTTATTAGGGTTGGGGATTGATAAAGAAAAAGAGCAATATATTATCACGGCTCAAGTGGTAAATCCAAGTGAAATTGCCTCTA
The DNA here is from genome assembly GCF_050468025.1 of Neobacillus sp. NRS-1170. Classification (NCBI taxonomy): domain Bacteria; kingdom Bacillati; phylum Bacillota; class Bacilli; order Caryophanales; family Bacillaceae; genus Neobacillus; species Neobacillus sp. NRS-1170. Next base: position 38,192 of record NZ_JBITPF010000050.1, read on the forward strand.
AGAAAGGAGGCAGTGGAAAAGCGCCTGTGATTGTTTATCAAAGTAAGGGAGAAACATTATTTGAAGCAGTTAGAAAAATAACCACTGTTGCCCCAAGAAAGCTTTATTTCGCCCATTTACGAATTCTGGTCTTCGGTGAAGATTTAGCAAAAGAAGGTATTGGCGAAATGATTGACGCACTAATTAGGAATTCAGAGGTGCGGGATGATTTTTATATAGCAGTATCCAAGAATTCAAAGGCAGCTGATGTTTTAAAAGTATTAACCCCATTAGAAAAAATACCAGCTAATAGTTTATTTGCTTCGCTCGAGGTATCAGCAAAAGCATGGTCCCCTACCGAAGGTGTAACAATAGATAAACTTGTTTCTAACATGGTGAGTGAAGGAAATAATCCTATATTAACTGGTATAGAAATTAAGGGACCTGTACAAGCAGGTGAAAGTAATAAGAATGTAGATCAGACAAGTCCTAAAACCTCACTGCGATATAAAGGGCTGGCAGTCTTTAAACATGATAAACTGATTGGCTGGATGAATGAAAGAGAAAGTAAAGCGGTTCATTATGCCTTGGGCAAGGTGAAGAGCAGTGTAGGCTTTGTAAAATGTCCGCAAGGCGGAAAAGTGGTCCTTGAGGTGGTCAAAACAAAATCCAAATTAAATTCCGCAATTATTAAGGGCCGTCCGCACGGTTCTATTAACATTAAAATACAAGGAAATGTCGCGGAAGTTGATTGTCAAAGCTTGGATTTAACAGATCCAAAATCGATTCCCTATTTAGAAAAGGAATCAGAAAAGGCAATTACAAAAATTATTAAATCGACGATACAACATACTCAAAAAGACTTTCGAACTGATATTTTCGGTTTCGGTGAAGCACTTTATCGCTCTGAACCTGATTATTGGAAAAAACATAAAAAGGAATGGGAGCAATTGTATTCACAGATGCCGGTTTCCGTTAAGGTGGATATGAATATTCGTCAAACGGGTACAATCAATAATTCTCCACTTCATGAAATGAAATATAAATAGATCTTCCCAATCATATTAAATATGGTTTTATGGAAAAAGTGAGGAACAAGCATGCTTGAGAATGGTAAAATTTCACCTCATCAATTTACAATAATGATTGCATGTTTTATTGTGGGCGGAAGCGTTCTGTATGTCCCCTCAGGTCTTGTACATAGTGCGAAACAGGATGCTTGGCTTGCTAATATTATTGTCGTCGGGCTTGGGCTATTACTGGTGTCATTGTTCAATTTACTAGGAAGTAGATTTCCGACGATGAACCTAGCTGAATATAACGAAAAAATATTAGGGAAATGGCTTGGAAAATTCGTATCCTTGTTGTATTTCATTTATTTCTTTCTTAGCCTTGCTGTATTCATAAGACAAATCGGTGACTTTGTAATCATACAAATTCTCCCGGATACGCCAATTTTACCACTTCATATTCTTTTAATCGTCATAATGATTATGAGCATCCGATACGGACTAGAAACCTTTTCTCGAGCGATAGAAATTTTCTTTCCTATCATTTTTTTACTTTTTCTTATCTTTATCATATCGATTTTTCCGATGATTCAATTTCAGCAGCTTCAGCCCATATTAGACAATGGGATGAAACCCGTAATTAGTGCTGCTGTGAAATCCCTTGGGACACCTTATTTGCAATTAGTGCTGTTCTTAATGGTCTTCCCTGCAGTAAACCAATCGATAAAAGCAAAAAAATCCTTTTTGCTTGGAACAATAATTGGTGGAAGTGTTTTAACAATCGTTACTTTGCTTAGTATTTTGTGCCTCGGTACTTATTTTTCTGAGAATATGGAATTCGTAACCTATGCTCTGGCACTAAAAATCAATATTGGCGGCTTTTGGCAGCGCATAGAGGCCGTCATGGCCTTCATTTGGTTCATTACCATATATATTAAAATCACACTTTATTTTTATGCCTCCATTATATGTATGGGTCAAATTCTAGAACTAAAGGAATATAAATGTTTAACATTTCCATTAGGGTTAATTACGCTTGTTCTCTCTCTCATTATAAATAAGAATATAGTTGAATCTAATAAACAAGCTGAATGGTGGACCTCTTTTTCTCTCCCTTTTGGACTCTTTATCCCATTATTATTATTAATAGTAAGTAAGACAAGAAAAAAGGGCAGCTATTGACGATTTTGTTTATTGACAAATAAAAAAAAGCAGATGGATCGTCATCCATCTGCTTTTACATATATTGATTACTCAGTGATTTCAGTGATTGAACCTGAACCTACTGTACGGCCACCTTCACGAATAGAGAACTTAGTTCCTTCTTCGATCGCAACTGGAGCGATTAGCTCAACAGTCATTTCGATGTGGTCGCCAGGCATAACCATTTCAGTACCTTCTGGAAGGTTACAAATACCAGTAATATCAGAAGTACGGAAATAGAATTGTGGACGGTAGTTAGTGAAGAATGGAGTATGACGTCCACCTTCTTCTTTTGTTAAAACGTAAACTTGTGCTTTGAACTTTGTGTGTGGAGTGATTGATTTTGGCTTAGCCAAAACTTGTCCACGTTCGATTTCTTCACGAGCAACACCACGAAGAAGGGCACCAATGTTGTCACCAGCTTCAGCAAAGTCAAGAAGCTTACGGAACATTTCTACACCTGTTACAGTAGTAGATTTTGGCTCTTCAGTGAAACCTACGATTTCAACTACGTCACCAACTTTAACTACACCACGCTCAACACGTCCTGTAGCAACTGTTCCACGACCAGTGATTGAGAATACATCCTCAACTGGCATCATGAAAGGCTTGTCAGTGTCACGAGCAGGAGTTGGGATGAACTCGTCAACAGCAGTCATAAGTTCAAAGATTTTTTCTTCCCAAGCAGCGTCGCCTTCTAATGCTTTTAGAGCAGAACCTTTGATAACTGGAGTGTCATCGCCAGGGAAATCGTATTCTGATAATAGATCACGAATTTCCATTTCTACTAATTCAAGAAGTTCTTCGTCGTCAACCATATCACACTTGTTCATGAATACAACAAGGTAAGGTACGCCTACCTGACGAGAAAGAAGGATGTGCTCACGAGTTTGTGGCATTGGGCCGTCAGTTGCAGAAACAACTAGGATACCGCCGTCCATTTGCGCAGCACCAGTGATCATGTTTTTAACATAGTCAGCGTGTCCTGGGCAGTCTACGTGTGCATAGTGACGAAGATCTGTTTCATACTCAACGTGAGCAGTAGAGATTGTGATACCACGTTCTCTTTCTTCAGGAGCACCGTCGATTTGATCGTATGCGCGAGCTTCTGCTTTACCAGATTTAGCAAGAACAGAAGTGATTGCAGCAGTTAGAGTAGTTTTACCGTGGTCAACGTGACCAATTGTTCCGATATTTACGTGTGGCTTTGAACGGTCGAATTTAGCTTTACCCATTAGGAAATCCTCCTTTAATTTAAAAGAAATAGTTAAGTATATATATGGGTTTATGAAGATAGAGCCAATCTATCTTCATAGAAACCATATCTAACAATAGTATTTATACTTTATCTAAAGATGAAAATCAATTATTCACCTTTATTTTTTTTGATGATTTCTTCAGAAACTGATTTAGGAACTTCTTCATAGTGATCGAAGTGCATAGAGAATACGCCGCGACCTTGTGTACTTGAACGAAGAGCTGTAGCATAACCAAACATTTCTGAAAGTGGAACCATTGAACGAACAACTTGTGCATTACCACGAGCTTCCATACCTTCTACGCGTCCACGACGAGCAGTGATTTGTCCCATGATATCACCAAGATATTCTTCAGGGATAACAACTTCAACTCTCATCATAGGCTCAAGGATTACAGGCTGACACTTAGAAGCAGCATTTTTAAGAGCCATTGAAGCGGCAATCTTAAACGCCATTTCAGAGGAGTCAACATCATGGTATGATCCGTCGAATAGTCTTGCTTTAATATCAACTAATGGATATCCAGCAAGAACACCACGATTTAGAGCATCTTCAAGTCCTGCTTGAACTGGAGCGATGTATTCACGAGGAACAACACCACCGACAATACCGTTTTCAAATTCGAATCCTTTTCCTTCTTCGTTAGGTGAGAATTCGATCCAAACGTGACCGTATTGTCCACGACCACCAGATTGACGAGCGAATTTACCTTCAACTTGTGCAGAAGCACGGAAAGTTTCGCGGTAGGCAACCTGAGGCGCACCTACGTTAGCCTCGACCTTAAATTCACGGCGCATACGGTCAACGATGATATCTAGGTGAAGTTCACCCATACCAGCGATGATAACCTGTCCAGTTTCCTGGTCAGTATGTGCACGGAAAGTCGGATCTTCTTCTTGAAGCTTCTGTAGAGCTGTTGTCATCTTATCTTGGTCAGCTTTTGATTTTGGTTCAACAGAAAGTTGAATAACTGGTTCAGGGAATTGCATAGACTCTAGGATAACAGGGTTTTTGTCATCACATAGAGTATCACCAGTTGTTGTATCTTTCAAACCTACAGCAGCTGCAATGTCACCGGCATAAACCTTAGAGATTTCTTGACGGCTGTTTGCGTGCATTTGCAGGATACGTCCGATACGCTCACGCTTGCCTTTAGTTGAGTTCTGAACATATGATCCAGATTCTAAAGTACCAGAGTAAACGCGGAAGAACGTTAATTTACCAACATAAGGGTCAGTCATAACTTTGAATGCAAGAGCTGAGAATGGCTCTTCATCACTTGAATGACGCTCAATTGCTTCTTCTTCATCATCAACAGCATGACCTTTGATTGCAGGTACATCAAGTGGAGATGGAAGATAATCAATAACAGCATCTAGCATTAACTGAACACCTTTGTTTTTGAATGCAGATCCACAAATTACTGGATAGAATTCAACGTTAACAGTACCTTTACGAATCCCTGCTTTAAGTTCTTCTTTAGTGATTTCTTCACCACCAAGGTACTTTTCCATTAACTCTTCATCTAGTTCAGCAACTGCTTCTACTAGCTTTTCACGGTATTCTTCAGCTTGAGCGCGGAATTCGTCAGGAATCTCACGTACTTCAATATCAGTACCTAAGTCGTTTCCGTAGAATACAGCATTCATTTCCACAAGGTCAATGATTGCTTCAAACTGATCTTCAGCACCGATTGGTAACTGAATTGCATGAGCATTCGCTTGAAGACGGTCATGAATTGTTCCTACAGAATATAGGAAGTCAGCTCCGATTTTGTCCATCTTGTTTACGAATACAACACGTGGTACACCGTAAGTTGTGGCTTGGCGCCAAACTGTTTCAGTTTGCGGCTCAACGCCTGATTGTGCATCTAGGACAGCTACCGCACCATCAAGTACACGCAGGGAACGTTCAACTTCAACTGTGAAGTCTACGTGTCCTGGGGTGTCGATGATGTTAACACGGTGGCCTTTCCATTGTGCAGTTGTTGCAGCGGAAGTGATTGTGATTCCGCGTTCTTGTTCTTGCTCCATCCAGTCCATCTGAGATGCACCTTCATGTGTTTCACCGATTTTATGAATCTTACCAGTGTAATAAAGGACACGCTCAGTGGTCGTCGTTTTACCAGCATCAATATGTGCCATGATACCGATATTACGAGTGTTGTTTAAGGAGAACTCTCTTGCCATTGGGTCTTTCTCCTTCCTAGTATGAAAGTTTTTATATTGAAGGTTAAATTACCAACGATAGTGAGCAAACGCTTTGTTTGCTTCTGCCATTTTGTGTGTATCTTCACGCTTCTTAACTGAAGCACCAGAGTTGTTAGCTGCATCCATGATTTCGTTAGCTAAACGCTCTTCCATCGTTTTTTCACCGCGAAGACGTGAATAGTTAACTAACCAGCGAAGACCAAGAGTTGTACGGCGGTCAGGACGCACCTCAACTGGAACTTGGTAGTTAGCACCACCAACACGGCGTGCTCTTACTTCTAGAACTGGCATGATGTTTTTCATTGCTGCTTCGAATACTTCCATTGGCTCTTTGCCAGAACGTTCACGAATAGTATTGAATGCAGAGTAAAGAATTTCTTGAGATTTACCTCTTTTACCGTCGATCATCATTTTGTTGATTAGACGAGTAACTAATTTTGAATTGTAAAGCGGATCTGGTAACACGTCTCTCTTTGCTACAGGACCTTTACGTGGCATTGTTTTTCCTCCTTTCAAAGAAGCTTCTATTTAGTGTCAAATTATTTTTTTGCTGCTTTTGGTCTCTTAGTACCATATTTAGAACGGCCTTGCATACGGTTGTTTACACCAGCTGTATCAAGCGCTCCACGTACGATGTGATAACGTACCCCCGGTAAGTCCTTTACACGTCCTCCACGAATAAGAACAACGCTGTGTTCTTGAAGGTTGTGGCCGATACCAGGAATGTATGCAGTCACCTCGATACCATTTGTCAAACGTACACGTGCATATTTACGTAACGCTGAGTTTGGTTTCTTAGGAGTCATTGTACCAACACGAGTACATACTCCGCGTTTTTGTGGTGAAGATACATCAGTTTGTGATTTCTTGAAGCTGTTGTAACCTTTATTTAGCGCAGGTGATTTTGACTTTTCCTCTTTAGATTGACGAGGCTTGCGCACTAATTGGTTAATAGTAGGCATGAATTTTTCCTCCCTTCATTATTTGTAAGCCCACACATCCAGGTGGTTCATTTTTTTGCAAAAACAAAGTTTTTGCAGACTACTCTATCTACAAAAACAGTTTTTAACGGATAATTGCTACAGCTGCCGCACCTACTTCAATTCCGCACGCTTTCCCGAGTTTTTTCATCGAGTCAACGTATTGAACCGGAACGTTGAATCCAAGAGCTTCTTCTACAATCTTTCCAGTAACCTTTGGTTCTGCATCGGTTGCGACGACAACTTCTTGAACTTTCCCTTCCTTTAGGGCTTTCACTGTTTGTTTAGTTCCTATAATGATCTTTTGTGCCTGTAATACTTTTTCATAAGACATTAATCATATCCTCCAAAGTATCAGGTGAATAGGAGCACCTTTGATATAGTAACATCTTCGAAATAAGATGTCAACAATACATTAAACTTTTTTCTTAAAATACGGTATCTGCCATTGGGCAGATACCGTACAAAATATTTTTAATCTACTGCCACTGTTTCTTCAGAAGTCGTATCCCTCAGGACAGGCTCTGCTTTGCGGTAGCGCTGCATGCCGGTACCAGCTGGTACAAGTTTTCCGATGATAACATTTTCTTTTAAGCCGAGTAATTCATCGCGCTTGCCTTTGATCGCTGCATCAGTAAGAACTCTTGTTGTTTCTTGGAACGATGCTGCTGACAAGAATGAATCGGTTTCAAGTGATGCTTTTGTAATACCAAGTAAAACAGGACGGCCTGTCGCCGGCATTTTCCCAGACAGTAATGCTTTTTCGTTCGCATCCGTAAACTGGTGAATATCCAGAAGTGTACCTGGTAATACATCTGTTTCACCCGCATCGCTGACACGGATTTTACGCAGCATTTGACGTACCATTACTTCAACGTGCTTATCGCCAATTTCTACCCCTTGCATACGGTAAACCTTTTGCACTTCACGCAATAGGTATTCTTGAACAGATGTCACGTCTTTTACTTTGATTAATTCTTTAGGGTCAATAGAGCCCTCTGTTAATTCCTGTCCGCGGCCAACATGATCATTGATAGCTACTTTCAAGCGTGCTGTATACGGTGCATTATAAGTGCGCGATTCAACCTCGCCTTGAACAACGATTTCATGCTGGCGGTCACGGCCCTCATTAATACCAACAACAACACCCTCAATTTCAGAAATAACAGCTTGACCTTTAGGGTTACGGGCTTCGAAAATCTCTTGGATACGCGGTAAACCTTGAGTGATATCGTCTCCGGCAACACCACCCGTATGGAATGTACGCATGGTTAACTGTGTACCTGGTTCACCGATGGATTGAGCAGCGATAATACCAACTGCTTCGCCCACTTCGACCTCTTCACCAGTTGCCAAGTTACGTCCATAACACTTCTTACATACTCCATGTCGGGTATTACATGTAAAGGCAGAGCGAATTTTCACGGTATCAATACCTGCGCCAACAATGATTTCCGCTAAATCTTCAGTAATCAGACCATTTTCAGGAACAAGTACTTCTTTTGTTTCAGGATGCTTGATCGCTTTGCGTGCATAGCGTCCGATTAAGCGTTCATCCAATCCTTCAATGATTTCCGTACCGTCTTTTAAGGCACTAATTGTAAAGCCGCGATCGGTTCCGCAATCGTCTTCTCGGACAATAACATCCTGTGCAACGTCAACAAGACGACGAGTCAAGTAACCAGAGTCAGCGGTTTTAAGAGCGGTATCGGCAAGACCTTTACGCGCACCGTGTGTAGAGATAAAGTACTCTAATACCGTTAATCCTTCACGGAAACTTGATTTAATCGGCAACTCGATGATACGTCCAGCCGGGTTGGCCATCAATCCGCGCATACCAGCAAGCTGGGTGAAGTTTGAGGCGTTACCACGGGCACCGGAATCAGACATCATGAAAATTGGGTTCGTTTTATTCAAGGATTTCATCAGCTTGCCTTGAATGGTATCTTTAGCTGCACTCCAGATGGCGATTACACGGTCATAACGCTCATCTTCGGTAATTAAACCACGTCTGAACTGTTTCAAGACGTTATCTACTTTACCTTGTGCTTCTTTCAGAATTTCTTGTTTTTCGCCTAGTACGACGATATCTGCCACACCAACAGTAATACCAGCTTTAGTTGAATGCTTAAATCCTAAGTCTTTCATGCGGTCAAGCATTTTTGATGTTTCAGTAATCTTGAAACGCTTGAATACTTCTGCAATGATATTTCCAAGGATTTTCTTCTTGAACGGATCAACTAATGGCATATCTTTAATTTTCGCAGAGATATCTTCGCCTTTTTCTACAAAATATTTGGCAGGTGTTTCAACTTCTAAATTGTGTCGGGTTGGTTCATTGATATACGGGAATGACTTTGGCAGAATTTCATTAAAAATAAGCTTACCAACCGTCGTGATTAATAACTTATTATTTTGCTCTTCTGTAAAAGTTTCATTTCCTAATGATCCGGCATGTACAGCGACACGAGTATGGAAGTGGGCATAACCGTTTTGATATGCAAGGACCGCCTCGTTTGTATCTTTAAAAATCATACCCTCACCGACTGTGCCTTCACGTTCAAGAGTCAAGTAATAGTTCCCTAATACCATGTCTTGAGACGGAGTAACAACCGGTTTACCATCTTTAGGGTTCAAGATGTTTTGGGCTGCAAGCATTAACAGACGGGCTTCTGCTTGTGCTTCAGATGAAAGCGGTACGTGAACCGCCATTTGGTCACCGTCGAAGTCCGCGTTATATGCTGTACATACAAGCGGGTGAAGTCGAATTGCTCTACCTTCAACTAGTGTAGGCTCGAATGCTTGGATCCCTAATCTATGCAGTGTAGGGGCACGGTTTAATAAAACCGGATGCTCTCTGATAACATCTTCAAGTACATCCCAAACATCTGGAGATACTCGTTCAATTTTACGTTTTGCTGATTTAATATTATGGGCTAAACCTTTTTCAACAAGCTCCTTCATCACAAATGGCTTGAATAGTTCAAGTGCCATTTCTTTCGGAAGGCCGCACTGATACATTTTTAAGTTTGGACCTACAACGATAACAGAACGTCCTGAATAGTCAACACGTTTTCCGAGCAGGTTTTGACGGAAACGTCCTTGCTTTCCTTTTAACATATGGGAAAGTGACTTCAACGGACGGTTACCAGGACCTGTAACCGGACGACCTCGGCGGCCGTTATCAATCAAGGCGTCAACTGCTTCTTGTAGCATCCGCTTTTCGTTTTGAACGATAATGCTAGGTGCACCAAGATCTAATAAACGCTTAAGACGATTGTTACGGTTAATCACTCGACGGTAAAGATCGTTTAAGTCAGATGTTGCAAATCTTCCGCCATCCAATTGAACCATTGGACGTAATTCTGGCGGGATAACTGGCAGAACATCGAGAATCATCCATGAAGGCTCGTTGCCTGAACCACGGAATGCTTCTAAGACTTCAAGCCGCTTAATCGCACGCGTACGGCGCTGGCCTTGAGCAGTTTTCAATTCTTCCTTTAAGCTATCTACTTCTTTTTCTAAATCGATATCAGAAAGAAGCTTTTTAATCGCTTCGGCACCCATGGCAGCTTGGAATTTGTTTCCGTACTTTTCACGGTAAGCCCGATATTCTTTTTCAGAAAGCAGTTGCTTTTTATCAAGTGCAGTATCACCGGATTCAGTTACGACATAGGAAGCAAAATAAATAACTTCCTCGAGCGCCCTTGGGGACATGTCTAACACAAGACCCATCCGGCTTGGGATTCCTTTAAAGTACCAAATATGAGAAACAGGTGCAGCTAGCTCAATATGACCCATACGTTCACGGCGAACTTTCGCACGCGTTACTTCAACGCCGCATCGGTCACAGACTACACCTTTATAACGGACACGCTTGTACTTCCCGCAATGACATTCCCAGTCCTTTGTCGGACCGAAGATACGCTCACAGAATAAACCGTCCTTTTCTGGCTTTAACGTACGATAGTTAATGGTTTCTGGCTTTTTGACTTCTCCGAACGACCATGAACGGATTTTATCCGGTGAAGCAAGACCAATTTTCATATACTCAAAATTATTAACGTCTATCAAGGGGCCTACCTCCCTTTCGTTCTCCAGGTTCTACCCTTAGTGCATAATAAAGCGGAAGCGCGCGTCTTAGCCCCGACAAGCATAAGACGAAATCCGCAAGAAGGCGTTTTTGCCTTCTGGAGGATTTTGGCTTATGACCTCGAGCTGCTCAAAGCTAACGCTTATCGCAAGATACTCAAGTAGCTTATTCGGGATGAAAACTGGCTGCGCGCTGCAGCTAGGAAGTAAAGAAAGGTTAAAAGCGCACACACATTGGTTGTGCGCTTTTAACGTAAAAATCTATTCTTTTGAACCAACCTTTTCGGATTCAAGGTTTGGTGCCTCTGGAACAATGTTTAACGTATCGACTTGCTGTAATTCATCGTCATCTTCCGTATCACGCATTTCAATTTCTTTTTCATCGCCAGATAGAATTTTCACATCCATACCTAAGCTTTGAAGCTCTTTTATTAATACTTTAAAGGACTCAGGGACGCCAGGTTCTGGAACATTTTCACCTTTTACGATGGCTTCATATGTTTTCACACGGCCAACCACGTCATCTGATTTAACGGTAAGAATTTCTTGAAGTGTGTATGCAGCACCGTATGCTTCAAGTGCCCAAACCTCCATCTCACCGAAGCGCTGTCCGCCAAACTGAGCTTTACCGCCAAGTGGCTGCTGCGTAACAAGTGAGTAAGGTCCAGTGGAACGAGCATGCAATTTATCATCTACCATGTGTGCCAGTTTGATCATATACATGACACCAACAGATACACGATTATCAAACGGTTCACCAGAACGTCCATCATACAGAACAGTTTTCGCATCACGGGCCATTCCAGCTTCTTCGATTGTACCCCAAACATCTTCCTCACGGGCACCGTCAAAAACCGGCGAAGCAACGTGAATACCTAAGGCTCTAGCTGCCATTCCTAGATGGAGCTCAAGCACCTGTCCGATGTTCATTCGAGATGGTACCCCTAATGGGTTTAACATGATATCAACTGGTGTACCGTCTGGAAGATATGGCATATCTTCCTCTGGTAAAATTCTTGAGATAACCCCTTTGTTTCCGTGGCGTCCTGCCATTTTATCTCCTTCAGAAATCTTACGTTTCTGAACGATATATACGCGGACAAGCTGATTCACGCCTGGTGGCAGTTCATCGCCGTCTTCACGATTAAAGACTTTAACATCAAGAACAATACCGCCGCCGCCATGTGGAACGCGAAGTGATGTATCACGAACTTCACGGGCCTTTTCACCAAAGATCGCATGAAGAAGACGCTCTTCTGCAGTCAGCTCCGTTACACCCTTAGGGGTTACTTTACCAACGAGCAGGTCTCCATCTTTTACTTCAGCACCAGTGCGGATAATACCGCGCTCATCCAAGTTGCGAAGAGCATCTTCCCCTACGTTAGGAATATCACGGGTAATTTCTTCTGGTCCAAGTTTCGTATCGCGAGATTCTGATTCATATTCTTCAATGTGGATCGATGTGTATACATCTTCTTTTACTAGACGCTGACTCATGATAATCGCGTCTTCGTAGTTGTAACCATCCCATGTCATAAAGGCAACGAGAACGTTACGTCCAAGTGCTAACTCACCTAGTTCCATGGATGGACCGTCAGCGAGAATTTCACCTTTTGTTACACGGTTTCCAACAGCCACAATTGGGCGTTGGTTATAGCATGTTCCTTGGTTGGAACGAATGAACTTTAACATGCGATATTTATCAAGATCGCCTTTCACTTCTTGTCCGTCTACCTCTTTAATACGACGAACCCATACTTCGCGCGCTTCCACGTGCTCAACAATACCTTCATGCTTACAAATAACAGCTGCACCGGAGTCTTTACCAGATACATATTCCATACCTGTTCCTACCCTTGGTGCTTCTGGCTGCATTAGTGGCACTGCTTGACGCTGCATGTTCGCCCCCATTAAGGCACGGTTCGAGTCATCGTTTTCAAGGAACGGAATACAAGCAGTCGCCGCAGAAACAACCTGTTTTGGTGATACATCCATATAGTCAATTCGTTCACGTTTAACTACAGTGTTTTCACCACGGAAACGGGCTACGATATCTTCATCCAAGAAAGAACCATCATCTCCTAGACGAGAGTTCGCCTGTGCCGTAACATAGTTATCTTCCTCATCTGCTGTTAAGTAATCGATTCTGCTTGTTACTTTTCCAGTATCAGGGTCAACTCTGCGATATGGTGTTTCAATAAATCCGAAACGATTTACCTTCGCATAGGATGATAAGGAGTTGATCAACCCGATGTTCGGACCTTCCGGTGTTTCAATAGGACACATCCGGCCATAGTGAGAATAGTGAACGTCACGCACTTCAAAGCCTGCACGTTCACGCGTTAATCCACCTGGTCCTAATGCAGATAGACGTCTTTTATGTGTTAATTCAGCTAACGGATTCGTTTGATCCATGAACTGCGATAATTGTGAGCTTCCGAAGAATTCTTTAATTGACGCTATTACTGGACGAATATTAATTAACTGCTGCGGAGTAATCGTCGCTGTGTCTTGAATCGACATTCTTTCACGAACTACACGCTCCATACGGGATAAACCGATACGGAACTGATTCTGCAATAGTTCTCCAACAGAACGAAGACGTCTGTTACCCAAGTGGTCGATATCATCTGTATCACCTACACCATGCAGCAAGTTAAAGAAATAGCTGATTGATGCAATGATATCTGCAGGAGTAATATTTTTAATTGGTTCCGCAACATAGGCGTTGCCGAGAACATTAATGACTTTTTCGTTTTCATCTCCAGGCGCATAAATTTTAATGCCCTGAAGGGTAATCTCTTCTTCCACAACGCCGCCAACAGGATTAAAGTTCTTGAAATTAATATGTTTTTCAAGCGCCGGTAAAATTCTATCAAGGTTTCTTCTATCAAGTAATAATCCTTTTTCAGCAAGGATTTCACCTGTCTCAGGATCAGCAAGTGATTCTGCTAAACGTTGATTGAATAAACGGTTTTTAATGTGAAGCTTCTTATTAATTTTGTAACGTCCAACATTGGCAAGGTCATAGCGCTTTGGATCGAAGAAACGCGAAACTAATAAGCTTTTAGCGTTATCAACGGTAGGCGGTTCACCTGGACGAAGGCGTTCATAGATTTCTAGTAACGCTTTGTCTACACCTTCCGTGTTGTCCTTTTCAAGCGTGTTGCGAATATATTCGTTGTCACCAATCAATTCGATGATTTCTTGATCAGAGCCGAACCCAAGGGCACGCAAAAGAACCGTAACGGGCAGTTTCCGAGTACGATCTATTCTGACATATACGACATCTTTGGCATCAGTTTCATACTCTAGCCAAGCGCCGCGGTTCGGAATTACAGTTGCTGTAAAACCTTTTTTTCCGTTTTTATCAAGTTTGCCACTGAAGTAGACACTTGGTGAACGCACTAATTGTGAAACAATAACGCGTTCTGCACCATTGATAACAAACGTGCCTGTTTCAGTCATGAGCGGGAAATCACCCATGAAGACATCCTGATCTTTTACTTCGCCTGTTTCTTTGTTTACAAGACGTACTTTTACACGCAATGGAGCTGAATATGTAACGTCCCGTTCTTTAGACTCTTCAACAGAATACTTTGGATCGCCAAGACTGTAATCAATAAATTCTAGTGATAGGTTACCAGTAAAGTCTTCAATCGGTGAAATATCCTGGAACATTTCACGTAACCCCTCATCAAGAAACCATTGATAGGAAGAGGTTTGAATTTCGATTAGATTTGGTAATTCTAAAACTTCACTGATTCGCGCGTAACTTCTTCGTTGGCGGTGTCGTCCATACTGAACTAGTTGACCTGTCAACTGATTCACCCCTCAAATCAAGCGTTATTTAAAAAAATCTATTACATCTTATAGAAGGAACTGAAGACCTTTCTATAAGACAAAAAGAAAAAGGGTTTTTTGCTCAAAAACCACATTTTCACATTTTGACTATTATTTTGTCATCATTTCCTTCTTACTCCGATTTTATACTAAAAAAATAAGTATTTTTAGGAATAATTCGGTAAATATTATGATGGCATTTTATAATGCTACCACAATGACAATTCCGAGTCAACTACTTTATCGCTTTTATGATAAAATAACCTTTCGATTTGTCAATAGTTTCTACATGGGAAAATAAAGTTTTTAATTTTTCAAGCGCGGATGGTGCACCTTGTTTCTTTTGAATGACTACCCAAAGCTCTCCTTGCTCAACAAGATGTTCATAGCTTTGCTCAAAAATATCATGCACCGTCTTTTTTCCAGCTCGAATCGGCGGATTTGTAAGAATAGCAGAGAAAGAATTTTCATTCACATTTTGCAGCCGATCACTTTCATAAATATTCACATTGTCAATACGGTTGAGTTCCGCATTTTCCCTAGCTAATTCAAGCGCCCGTTCATTCACATCAACCATATGTACAAGTCGATCTTGATAGGTTTTCGCCAAAGACAATCCTATCGGTCCATAGCCGCAGCCAACATCCAGTACAAACCCTTCCACAGCCGGCAATTCAAAAGACTCAATTAATAACCGTGAGCCAAAATCTACTTCTCTTTTAGAAAAAACACCATTATCCGTTTTAAAACGGAAGGTATGGTTTCTTAAGCTGAAATCCCAATATTTCGGATCGCTTTCAACCTTTTGGGTTCGAGAATAGTAGTGTTCTGACAATAGACTCACCTCCAGAGGAGTATATATTGTAGAAAATTGAGGAAGTAGAAAAAAGCCCGCTTATACAGCGAGCTTTCTTATATCAAAATTACTTAACTTCAACGTTTGCTCCAACTTCATCAAGCTTAGCTTTGATTGCTTCAGCTTCTTCTTTAGCAATACCTTCTTTAAGTGGCTTTGGAGTGTTGTCAACAAGATCTTTTGCTTCTTTAAGACCAAGACCAGTGATTTCACGAACAACTTTGATAACCTTGATTTTTTGGTCTCCAGCGCCAGCTAGGATTACGTCGAATTCTGTTTTTTCTTCAACAGCAGCAGCACCAGCTCCGCCTACCATTGCTACAGGAGCAGCAGCAGTTACGCCGAATTCTTCTTCGATTGCTTTTACTAGATCGTTAAGTTCTAAAACAGTCATATTTTTAACTGCTTCAATGATTTGTTCTTTAGTCATGATAATGTTTCCTCCTTAGTTTTCGTTTACTATTTTAATTTGCGATTAAGATTAACTTACGCGCCTTGTTCTTCTTTTTGTTCTGCCACAGCTTTTGCAGCAAGAGCAAGATTGCGGATTGGAGCTTGTAGTACGCTGAGTAGCATAGATAGCAAGCCTTCGCGCGAAGGAAGTTCAGCAAGAGCTTTAACCTCTTCAACTGTAGCAACATTACCTTCGATTACACCTGCTTTAATTTCAAGTGCTTCATGCTTTTTCGCGAAGTCGTTTAGGATCTTCGCTGGAGCAACTACATCTTCAGTACTGAACGCGATTGCGTTTGGACCTGTTAATGCATCATTTAAACCAGCAAGCTCAGCAGCTTCTGCAGCACGGCGAGTCATAGTGTTTTTGTAAACTTTGAACTCAATTCCAGCTTCACGAAGTTGTTTACGAAGTTCAGTTACTTCAGCAACTGTTAGTCCGCGGTAATCAACAACGATTGTTGATACGCTGCTCTTTAACTTATCGGTGATTTCTTCAACAATATGTTTTTTTGTTTCGATTGCACTGCTCATCTTTACACCTCCTGTAGAATGTCTACATTTATACCAGGCAAGTAAAAGCCTCCATATCAATCTTAGACATGGAGGCAGCATATAACAACTGAACAACTCAGTTGAATCTATTCGCTCTACCTCGGCAGGACATTAAGCCTTGCGGCACCTGCTGTCTACAGTACAAATGTTTATAATATTAAACAACAAAATATATTCTATATGATGTTGCATTAATTGTCAATTGGTAAAATTATCTAGCTGCAACTGTAGAAGGATCTACTTTTACGCCAGGGCCCATTGTTGAAGTAACAGTTACGTTCTTCATGTATGTTCCTTTTGCAGCAGATGGTTTAACTTTTAACATTGTTTCAAATACAGTTGTAAAGTTTTCAACTAGCTTTTCGTTTTCGAAAGATGCTTTTCCGATTGGCACGTGGATGTTTCCAGCTTTGTCAACACGGTATTCAACTTTACCTGCTTTGATTTCATTGATGGCTTTTGTTACATCAAATGTAACTGTACCAGTCTTAGGGTTTGGCATTAAGCCTTTAGGTCCTAATACACGACCAAGCTTACCAACTTCACCCATCATGTCAGGAGTTGCAACGATTACATCAAAATCGAACCAACCTTGTTGGATTTTGTTGATGTATTCTGCATCGCCTACATAGTCAGCGCCAGCTGCTTCAGCTTCTTTCACTTTTTCACCCTTCGCGAATACTAATACGCGTTGAGTTTTACCAGTACCGTTTGGAAGCACAACAGCTCCACGGATTTGCTGGTCAGCTTTCTTAGGGTCAACGCCTAAGCGGAAAGCAACTTCAAGAGTTGCATCGAATTTTGCATAGTTTGTTTGCTTCGCAAGCTCAACTGCTTCAGCAATTGGGTAAGCTTTTGTACGATCTACAAGCTTTACAGCTTCTAGGTACTTTTTACCTTTTTTAGCCATTTTTATTTCCTCCTAAATTGTGGTTTTAGCGAATAATTCTCCCACGAATAAGGGCTGCGAGTATTATTAACGCGCAACCCCTCATTACAAACAACCAGTTTCACATGGATTAATCTTCGATTACGATACCCATGCTGCGTGCAGTACCTTCAACCATGCGCATTGCTGCTTCAACGCTAGCTGCGTTAAGGTCAGGCATTTTTTGTTCCGCAATCTCGCGTACTGTACCACGCTTTACTGTTGCTACTTTATTACGGTTAGGCTGGCCTGAACCAGACTGAATTCCAGCTGCTACTTTCAAAAGAACGGCAGCAGGAGGAGTTTTCGTAATAAATGTAAATGAACGGTCTTCAAATACCGTGATTTCAACAGGAATGATCAATCCAGCTTGATCTGCTGTACGAGCGTTAAATTCCTTACAGAATCCCATGATGTTAACACCGGCTTGACCTAGTGCAGGACCAACTGGTGGTGCAGGGTTTGCTTTACCAGCAGGGATTTGTAATTTAACAACTTTAATTACTTTTTTAGCCACGAGACACACCTCCTTAAAGTCCGTGATGTGGTAATTGGGAACCTTAGGAACCCTCCCACTCAGGCAATTAGTCTTTATATAAATACAAAGAACTTGACAAAAGTCTTGTCTCCAATTCGGAGACATACTGACCTATGAAATATTAACATTTTTTAAAAATGATTTCAAGTTTTTTTACATTAAACTTTAATTTTCTTTTAACTTCGGTTACTGTCTAGCTACAGCGCCTAGGGGCTCGCAGGTCTACAGCCAATCCGGCGGGAAGGTTAAAAAACTACCTTCCCGCCGGATTGGCTTATGCTTGTCGCCCCTGGGCAAGGCGCTTCCGCTTTTCTATTTAAAGTTTTTCAATTTGAGTAAAATCAAGCTCCACCGGGGTGTCACGGCCAAACATGTTAACAAGTACTTTAAGCTTCGCGTGGTTCTTATCCATTTCTTCAACTGTTCCAGTAAAGTTCGCGAACGGACCTTCCTTCACGCGGACTGTCTCGCCGATTTCATAATCAACATCCACACGTTTTTCTTCTACACCCATGCGTTTCAATAATACTTGTACCTCATCCGGCAATAACGGAGTTGGTTTTGATCCTGAACCTGCAGATCCAACAAATCCCGTTACACCTGGTGTATTCCGTACCACATACCAAGAATCATCGGTCATAACAATTTCAACTAGAACGTATCCAGGGAAAACTTTTCGTTTTACAACCTTTTTCTTGCCATTTTTGATTTCAGTTTCTTCTTCTTCCGGAACGACTACGCGGAAAATTTTATCCGCCATTCCCATCGATTCCACACGTTTCTCTAGATTTGCCTTTACTTTATTTTCATAACCCGAGTAAGTATGGACTACATACCAATTCTTTTCCATTTAAGAGGACTCGCGTCCGTCCCTCCCTATTTTTACTGTCCAGCTCCAGCGCCCAGCGACTAGTGTCCTTCGCTCTCCTCCCTACGATAAGTTAACATCGAATCGCTATCGCTCTTCGTGTTTCCTTTATCTCAGTCAGAGCGCTCCAGGCCTGTCGTGCGCTAAACGGTCGCTTCCGCTTTTCTAGCCAAATTAAAAAACCCGCGTGTACGGGTTTTAGTTCAAAATTCTTTATTAGTCACCATTATACCATGAAGTATAACTTATTATTCAAGAATTAAACGAATCAATTTAGAAATTCCTAAATCCAGCACAGCAAAGAATGCCGCAAAAAAAACAACAGTTGATAAAACAGTAAGCGTAGAACGAGTTAGTTCGCCGCGTTTTGGCCAGCTTACTTTTCTCATTTCACGTAAAATATCACTAAAGAATTTCTTTATGCGTTGCATTTCTGTAACCCCCAGAATATCTTAATCAGCATTGCAAAAATCTATCGAAAATCATTTTGTTTCTCGGTGAACTGTATGGGTTGCACAAGTCTTACAGAATTTTTTTAATTCTAATCTTTCTGAAACTGTCTGTTTGCTTTCGGTCGAATAATTACGCGAGCCGCATTCAGCACAGGCAAGAATGACTTTTTTACTCATAATAAGGTACCTTTACCCATCTTTTTTATCCCTAAAAATGTAACATGTGTCCTAATTAATGTCAACAACCATGAGAACGGATTCAAAATAATACCATATATCAAAGCGAAAATTCGCGTATCTCTAGGTATCGCTCTAGTTTTCTTTTCACACGCTGCAGGGCATTATCGATGGATTTAACATGGCGGTTCAATTCTTCTGATATTTCTTGGTAGGACTGTCCATCAAGATAAAGGGCTAAAACTTTTCGTTCTAAATCGCTTAATAATTCTGTCATTTTTACTTCTATATGGTCAAACTCTTCTTGATTAATGATTAATTCTTCCGGGTCAAGTACCTTGGCACCCGACAAAACATCCATTAAGGTCCGGTCTGACTCTTCATCATAGATAGGCTTGTCCAAAGAAACGTAAGAATTCAACGGAATATGCTTTTGCCGTGTGGCCGTCTTAATCGCCGTAATAATTTGCCGGGTTATGCACAGCTCGGCAAAGGCTTTGAATGAGGTGAGCTTGTCCTCACGAAAGTCACGAATGGCCTTATATAGACCAATCATTCCCTCTTGCACAATATCTTCTTTATCGGCTCCAATTAAAAAATAGGATCTTGCTTTTGCACGCACAAAATTACGATACTTATGGATTAAATAATCCAATGCTTCACTATCACCCTGATGCACTAAATCGACAATTTCTTCGTCTTCCATCCGAAAAAACTCTTCGTTAATTTTTGTCCCGAAGTCCGTACTCAAAGTAGATCCCCTCCACCGAACAAGCATAGATAGTATTATTATACATGACAAGCTATGAAAATACTATGTTCATTTCTGCCCTCTGCGCCATTTTTCAAAAATTTCCGCCATTTCATCGCTAATCGAAATTTTGGACACAGGTTTTTTCTCTTGAATCTTCTTCACTTTCTTTTCGATGACCTTCTCAATGGAAGACATTTCAACAAGGAGCTCGCGAGCGGATTTTCTTAACGCCCCTTGTCCAAAAATAGCCCACTGTTCTGTAAAATCAGAGGTGGCCACATGAATTTGCGTTCTCCGATTATTTAAACTAATGGCCATTTTTTCAATCCGCTCATCGGCTGTTTCATTTTCCTTGGTAAAAATAACTTCTACCTGGTGGTTTTTATATTTTTTTTCCGTTCCTTGTACATAGTGGGCATCAAAAACAACAATAACGCGATAACCGGAAACCGCTTGGTATTCGGCCATTTGTTCCACTAAGCGGTCCCGTGCAGCGGGGAGGTCCCGGTCCTTCAACGCTCTAAGCTCCGGCCAGGCTCCAATAATGTTGTAACCGTCAACAAGCAGGATATTCATGGCTATCCCTCTAGACTATGACGTTTTCGGTATACCTCATACATCAGCAAGGCAGCAGCTACAGAGGCATTTAAAGAAGTAACTTTTCCAACCATCGGCAAATGAATGAGAAAATCACATTTATCGCGAATCAGCCGCCCCATTCCTTTTCCTTCACTGCCAATCACTAAACCAAGCGGCAGTGTACCATCCATTTGACGATAATCCTGTTTTCCTTTTGCATCTGTACCAGCAATCCAAACACCGCGTTCCTTTAATTCATCAATCGTTCGCGCCATATTTGTAACACGAACAACAGGGATATATTCGATTGCTCCTGTCGAAGCTTTGGCAACCGTCGCAGTAAGACCTACTGCCCTCCTCTTAGGAATAATAATACCATGTGCGCCTACGGCATCGGCAGTCCTCATAATCGAACCGAGGTTGTGCGGGTCCTCAATTTCATCCAGCAATAAAAAGAAAGGAGATTCGTTTTTCATTTCTGCCGCTGCAAACAAATCATCCATTTCTGCATATTGATATGCCGCAACATAGGCAAGGACACCTTGATGATTTTGATCCGTCACTTGATCAATTTTTTTCTTTGGGACAAATTGCACGAGCACATTCGCTTCTTTTGCCAATTGGGTCACTTGCTGCATCTGACCGCGCTGCGAGCCTTCTGCAATTAAAATTTTATTAATATCCCGTCCTGATTTTATTGCTTCGATAACTGGATTTTTTCCAACGATGTATTCCTGAGTCATCCTTGTTCCTCCTTTCTTTTTTCATCAACATACAAAAATGCCTTCTGAATGAGTTCTTCTAAACGAGCGGTATTATCCGTTAAGTATAAATAACCCATCAACGCCTCAAATGCCGTACTGTAGCGATAGGTTTGGACATCTGTGTTTTTTGGGACGGTTCCCGACTTGGCATTACGGCCGCGCATCACAACCGCTAATTCTTCTTCGCTTAAAAGCTCATCATCCATCATTTGAAAAAGAATTTGGCTCTGTGCTTTCGCTGATACATATCTTGTACCGGCGCGGTGAAGCTGATGGGGCCGCACCTGGCCGCCATACAAGAGATGACGCCTGACATAGGTTTCAAAAATGGCATCACCCATGTAAGCAAGGGCGAGGCTATTCAATTGTTTGGCATCGATTGTTTGTTCATAATCAAGCATGAATTAGCCTCTTTTCCACCTAGTACCCTGTGGTGTGTCTTCTAAAATAATATTCATATCCTTCAACTGGTCCCGAATTTGGTCAGACAATTGGAAGTTGCGATCTTTCCTTGCCTGGTTGCGTTGTTCGATTAAGGCATCAATTTCTTCATCGAGCATTTCTTCCTTTTCAATTGTCAGACCCAGTACCTGGAAAAGGTCTTCAAATTGTTTAGTAAATGCATCAATAACTTCTACTGCTGTTGTTTTTTCTAATAGATAATAATTCGCTAGTTTAGAAAGATCAAACAATACGGAAATGGCTTTCGCTGTATTAAAATCATCATCCATCGCTTCGACGAACTGCTCATGTAAGGAAGCAATTTTTTCAAGCCATTCTTGATTATTATGAGTGAGATCGGTACTTGCCTCTTTGCGATGTTTTAAATTTTGGTAAGAGGTCATTAACCTTTCAAAGGCCGCTTTCGTGCTTTCCAATAATTCGACGCTGTAATTGATAGGATTGCGATAATGCACTGATAACATGAAAAACCGCAGTACTTGTGGATTATGTTCCTTGATGATGTCATGCACCAAGACGAAATTACCAAGTGATTTGGACATTTTTTCATTATCGATATTAATGTAACCGTTATGCATCCAGTAGCGCGAGAACAGCTTGCCTGAAAGAGCTTCCGATTGGGCAATCTCATTTTCATGATGCGGGAAGGTTAAATCCTGGCCGCCTGCATGAATATCGATTGTGTCACCAAGATATTTTTTCGCCATCGCCGAGCATTCAATATGCCAGCCCGGCCGGCCAATTCCCCATGGACTGTCCCAGTAAATTTCCCCTTCCTTTGCTGCTTTCCATAAAGCAAAGTCTAAATCGTCCTGTTTCTTATCGCCGACTTCAATCCTGGCACCGACCTGTAAGTCATCAATTGATTGATGAGAGAGCTTTCCGTATCCCTTGAAGCTCCGGGTATGGAAATAAACATCCCCCTCGGATTCATAAGCGTAACCTTTTTCAATTAATTGGCTGATAAATTCAATAATGATGTCCATATTTTCCATGACGCGAGGATGGACATCTGCTTTTTTGCATCCTAATGCCGAAACATCCTCGAAATAAGCATTGATAAATCGGTCGGCAATCGTCGGGACATCTGTTCCTAATTGATTGGCAGCGCGAATTAATTTGTCATCGACATCGGTGAAATTCGAAACATACTCTACCTTAAAGCCGCTGAATTCAAAATAACGGCGGACCGTATCAAAAACAATGGCAGGACGGGCATTGCCGATATGGATATAATTATAGACCGTCGGACCGCAGACATACATTTTTACTTTACCTTCCTCAAGCGGAATGAAGTCTTCTTTTTTACGTGTAAGTGTATTATAAAGTTGAATGGCCATTGACCTTTATCCTTTCTTCCTTCAATTCTTCCAGTTCATCTTTTAACTGGTCTAATTCATATTGCATATCCCTTAAGCGATCAGCAACTGGATCGGGAAGGTCGCAATGATTGAAATCTTTATTAATCCGCTTGCCATCCTGAATGACAACTCTTCCGGGCACCCCTACAACCGTTGAGTTTGGCGGTACTTCCTTTAATACGACTGAACCTGCACCGATTTTGGAATTTTCCCCCACCGTAATCGAACCCAGAACTTTTGCGCCGGTGGCAATGAGGGCATTATCCTTAATAGTAGGATGCCTCTTTCCTTTTTCTTTACCAGTACCTCCGAGTGTAACTCCTTGGAAAACAGTAACATTATCGCCAATTTCACATGTTTCACCGATGACAACTCCCATACCGTGGTCGATGAAAAATCTCCTGCCTATTTTTGCCCCTGGATGGATTTCAATCCCCGTAAAAAAGCGGCTGATTTGGGAAACAACCCGGGCTAAGAAAAATAACTTCCGTTTAAAGAGTGCATGGGCGACGCGGTGTGCCCAAATGGCATGTAAGCCTGAATAGGTTAGAACCACTTCTAAATAGCTGCGCGCTGCTGGATCCTGCTCAAAAACAACTTCAATATCCTCCTTCATCCTCCTAAACATAACCGTTTCCCCCTTGTTTTTGTGTAAATAAAAAACGCCCCTGTCATAACGACAGAGACGCTTATGCGTGGTTCCACTCTGATTAGACTGTAAGCTAAGCCGCTTACTAATCTCACTCTTACTTGTTAACGGAATTGTTCCGCCCAAATCTACTGGAGTCGACTCTTTCGAACTGGGGCTCAGAGGTGCATTTCAATCAATGAGAGGCTTAAACCACTTTCAGCCGGTGATGGTTTTCTCTTAAAAGCATCATTTATCTACTTTTCCTCTTCGTCGCTTTAAGATATAAAAAATTCTTACATATACTATATTACATTTTGTCTCTAATGTTAACTAATAATTTTATTAATTCTCATTTGGACCTTTTGCTTGCCCAAAAGTTCAATTGCCTGCGGAAGATCCGGTCCATGGGTTTGGCCTGTAACCGCTGCGCGAATCGGCATGAACAAATTTTTCCCTTTTTGACCAGTGGATTTTTGAACAGCCTTCATGGCTGCCTTAATTCCATCTGCCTCGAAGCTTTCGAGTTGATCGAGTTCATGGGAGAATGCCTTTAATACTTCCGGAACCTGCTCACCTGTCAGTATTTCCTTTGCATCATCCTCATATACTGCCTCGTCTGTAAAGAACATATCGGACAGCCCGACGATTTCGGCACCAAAGCTCATTTTTTCCTGCAGAAGGGCAACTAAGCCATGTACCCAGTTTCGCTCTTCTTCGGCCAGATTCCCACTGATACGCCCTGCTTTAATTAAATGAGGCAGCGCTAGTTCCATAACCCGGTCAACTTCAACCTTTTTCATGTATTGATTGTTCATCCAGGTAAGCTTTTGCTTATCAAATAATGCCGGTGATTTTGACAATCGGTTTGCATCAAAAATTTCAATAAACTCAGCCTTAGAATATAGCTCCTCTTCACCTGCTGGCGACCAGCCGAGCAAGGTAATAAAGTTAAATAATGCTTCCGGCAAATAGCCTAATTCCTCGTATTGCTCAATGAATTGAATAATCGATTCGTCGCGCTTACTTAACTTTTTGCGGCTTTCGTTGACAATTAAGGTCATGTGCCCAAAAATAGGCGGTTCCCAGCTTAATGCTTCATATACCATCAGCTGCTTCGGTGTATTAGAAATATGATCATCGCCGCGAAGGACATGAGAAATTTCCATTAAATGATCATCAATGGCAACGGCAAAGTTATAGGTAGGTGTTCCATCTTTTTTGACGATGACCCAGTCACCCATTCCTTCTGATTCAAAGGAAACGGCGCCTTTAACCATATCATCAAAGGTATAGGTTTTTCCCTCAGGAACGGCAATGCGGATGCTTGGCTCGCGGCCTTCGCTTTCGAGCTGCTGACGCTCCTCCGGAGTCAAATGACGGCACTTCCCGGAATAATGCGGCGTTTCGCCTCGTTCCGTTTGCGCTTCCCGCTCCGTTTCAAGCTCTTCCTCCGTGCAATAACATTTATAAGCATGACCTTCATTTAATAATTGGTTGTAGTATGTTTCATAAATATCGTTTCTTTCAGATTGACGATAGGGTCCATACTCGCCGCCCACATCGACACTTTCATCCCAATCCATACCAAGCCATTTTAAGTATTTTAATTGGCTTTCTTCTCCGCCCTCGATATTCCGCTTTTTATCAGTATCTTCAATTCGGATGATAAATTTCCCGCCTTTGTTGCGTGCGAATAAATAATTAAATAACGCAGTACGGGCGTTTCCGATATGTAAATGCCCTGTCGGACTTGGAGCATACCTTACACGAACTTCGTTTGACATATCTATATTGCCTCCAATTAGAAAAGCGTAGGCGCCTTGCCCAGGGGCGACAGGCATAAGACGAGCCGTCGGGAAGGTTGCCCTTTAACCTTCCTGACGGATTGGCTTAGACCTGAGAGCCCCTAGGCGCTGGAGCTAGACATTTCTCTTTTTAATATTTTCAACTGATTATTTTATCATTTCTTCTTCAATAAAACTACTGCTTGGGAGGCAATGCCTTCTCCTCTTCCGGTGAAGCCGAGCGTTTCTGTTGTTGTTGCCTTTACATTGATTTGTTCCGGATCAGCTTCTAACAATTCAGCAATCCGCAGCCGCATCTGCTCAATATAAGGAGCCATTTTCGGCTTCTGGGCAATGATTGTACAATCGGCGTTCACAAGCTCATAGCCTTTTTCCTTTACTAACAGCCATACATGCTCCATTAGCTTAGCGGAGTCTGCATCTTTAAAGTTCGGGTCAGTATCGGGGAAATGCTTGCCGATATCCCCCTCTCCAATTGCACCCAGGCAGGCATCTGACACTGTATGCAATAATACGTCTGCATCGGAATGACCTAACAGCCCCTTTTCGTAGGGGATGGTAATTCCGCCAATAATAAGCGGACGCCCCTCTGTTAATTGATGAACATCGAAGCCTTGACCAATTCGAAACATGATTAAAAACTCCTCTTTTTTAAAATAGCTTCTGCGAAAAATAAATCTTCCGGTGTTGTCAGCTTGATATTATCGTAATCGCCTTCGACCATGGCTACAGAATGGTTGAGGCGCTCGACTAAACTCGCATCGTCTGTGCCAAGAAACTGGTCCTTCTCGGCGTGATCATAGGCCTCTTTTAGCAGCGAAATACGAAAAGCTTGCGGGGTTTGCACGGCCCACAAGCTTGAACGTTCGACAGTTTCAGCAACAATACCATCCTGTACCTTTTTCATCGTGTCCTTCGCAGGTACTCCGATTATAGCAGCACCTGTTTCAACCGCCTTCTCTGTTAAACGATGGATATGCTCTTTTTGAATAAATGGCCTTGCTGCATCATGAACAAGAATAATCCCTGCGCTTTTCACTGTTTTCAGAGCATTATAGATACTATGCTGACGTTCCTTTCCACCAGGAACTAAATTGATAACTTTTTTGATTTTGTGCTTTTTTAACAATGCTTTAAATTCCTCTTCATCCTGAGGATGAATGGCGAGGATGATGCCGTCGCAGGCCTCGTCTTCATCAAACACCCTTAAGGTATGAATAAGAACTGGAATTTCATTAAGTGTGAGCAGCAGTTTATTTTTCCCCGCTCCCATCCTTTTTCCCTGGCCCGCAGCCGGGAGAATGACTTGGTAGGTCATAATAAATCCCCAATCTTTATTGTCCAGATCCAGCGCCTAGCCCCTCGAGGTCAAATAACCTTCGGCAATAAAAGTCAAATTTGCTTGTCAGGGCTGAACACTAAGGAAATCTCCTTAAAATATTCATCGCAGGAACAAGCTCTGCTTGTTCCGAAGGCGCTTTCCCTTTTCTGTTTACAAGGCTTTTTCTAATAATTTTGGTTTAGCAAAAATCATTCGGCCGGCAGAAGTCTGAAGGACACTCGTAACAAGAACCTCAATTCTTTTCCCGATATATTCTCTTCCCTCTTCTACTACAATCATGGTTCCATCATCTAAATAAGCAACGCCCTGGTGATATTCTTTTCCGTCCTTGATTACTTGAACCGTTAATTCCTCCCCTGGAAGAACGACCGGCTTCACGGCATTGGCTAAATCATTAATGTTTAACACAGAGACGTTCTGCAATTCACATACTTTATTAAGATTAAAATCATTGGTGACAAGAATACCATTTGTTATTTTCGCCAGCTTAACTAGCTTTGAATCTACTTCACTGATTTCTTCAAAATCGCCCTCGTAAATCTCAACTTTAATAGCGAGTTCCTTTTGAATTCTGTTTAATATATCCAAGCCTCGTCGGCCGCGATTTCTCTTTAAGACATCAGAAGAGTCCGCAATATGCTGCAATTCCGCCAAAACAAACTGAGGAATGACAATCGTCCCTTCTAAAAATCCTGTTTGACAAATATCAGCTACACGTCCATCGATAATAACACTTGTATCTAATATTTTTAAAGGATGTTTAGCTTCTTTTTCGGTCTCTTCTTCGGCTGACTTTTTCTTGCTGCTGCCCTTTCCAAAAAGACCTAAGAGCTCATCCCGTTTTTTAAAGCCGACTTGAAAGCCTAAGTAACCAAATAAGAGAGTCAGCAAAATGGGTGCAACCGCATTTAACACCGGCACCTGAACAGCATTTAGCGCAAAGCCGACTAAAAAGGCAACCAATAGACCAAAAATGAGACCTAGACTGCCAAACAGCACATCCGTAACAGGAATTTTCACCAATGAATCTTCAGCCCATGTAATAAAATTAAACACATAATCTACTGCCCAAAAGGTAATAAGATAAAAAATAATAGCACCTAAAATAGCAGTGACATAAGAATTATTAATAACGGGAATGTCATTAATATGAAGTAGATTGAACAAATTCGGTAAAAACAAGATCCCAAGCGTACCGCCTATTATGAGGAAGCAAACCTGCACAATTCGTTTTAACATTCCTTCACCTCCTCTACTCATTATAAACAGATTCGTAAAATTGAAACCTTGAAATGTTGATTATTTTTCCAAATTGTAAAGGTCTTGAAATAAATTTGTGATGTTAAAATCTTACTCCTCATAGGGTAGCACTGGAAAATTTTTGTGTCAAATAATTACCAATTATAAATGGCGGTCCGTGTAGAGCCGCTCTTTAATCAATTTAAAGCCTTCTTTAATTTTCTTGGCACGAACCTCGCCAATCCCCTCAACTTCGTCCAGTTCTTCAACAGTGGCGGAAATAATATTGGAAAGCTCGTCGAAACAGGTGATGAGGTTTTCGATAATAATGGCTGGCAGCCGCGGTATTTTATTCAGAATCCGATAACCGCGGGGATTTTTATTTTCATCCAAATGAACATAGCCTAGGTAGCCCATTAGCTTTAATAACACCATATCTTCAATCGTGCCGCTATTGGCCAGCACCTGCATCCTTTGAAGGACCTCACGGGCTTTCACATCGCGATCATTGGCATAGTCCTTGATAATCAACATGATTTCTTCTTCAAGTTCCGTCAAGATTTCATTCATTTGCAAGCGGATAAGCCTGCCTTCTGTCCCCAGTTCATACAAAAAGGTTAATAGTTCATTTTTAATTTTTAACACCATTTCGAAACGATGAAGAACCATTAAAAAGTCATTATATGTAACTGATTCCTCAAACTCTAAAATACTTAAATTGGTAATACTTTGTTGCAATACCGCTTTATATTTCTCGAGTGTTTGAATCGCTTGATTGGCTTTCGTTAAAATGACCGCAATATCCTTTAACGCATAACGGAAATTTCCTTGATACAAGGTAATCACATTCCGTCTCTGCGAAATCGCAATGACTAAAGATTTTGTTTGTTTGGCAGCTCTCTCAGCCGTTCGGTGCCGCATCCCCGTTTCAGTCGAGGTTATATCCGCATCAGGAGCCAGCTGGGCATTTGCAAATAGAATTTTATTTCCGGTTTCATTTAAAATAATGGCTCCATCCATTTTGGCCAATTCATATAAAAAGCTTGGCGAAAAAGGACAGTTGATTTCAAAGCCGCCATCGACAATACTTTTAACCTTGTCGTTATACCCAATAACAATGAGCCCCCCAGTATTGGCTCTCAAAACATTATCAATTCCTTCACGAAGAGGCGCACCTGGGGCAAGAAGCTGCAATACGTCACTAACAGTATGGTCGCCGAGCTTTTTATGATCCATCCGCTACCCCCCCAACGCAGCTTTTAGTGCTTCGCTAACCGAGGAAACACCAATTAGTTCGACCCCTGCAGGTCCATTCCAGCCGCTTAAATTATTGGCAGGAAGGATGACCCGCTCAAATCCAAGCTTTGCCGCTTCCTGGACGCGCTGCTCGATTCTCGATACCCGTCTAACCTCACCGGTCAGCCCCACTTCACCGATAATGCAATCAGTCGGCCTGGTCGGTTTATCTCTGAAGCTCGAGGCGATGCTGACCGCTACAGCTAAATCAATCGCCGGCTCATCCAATTTTACGCCGCCGGCAACCTTTAAATAGGCATCTTGATTTTGCAAGAGCATTCCCACTCGTTTCTCGAGGACGGCCATTAATAGCGGCACTCGGTTATGGTCGATTCCGGTTGCCATTCTTCTTGGATTTCCGAAGCTTGTCGGCGAGATTAATGCCTGGATTTCTACGAGAACAGGTCGTGTTCCTTCCATCGAGGCCACCACCGTAGAGCCTGCCGCCCCCCTTGAACGTTCTTCCAGAAAAATTTCAGACGGGTTTTCTACTTCCTCGAGGCCAAACTCCTTCATTTCAAAAATTCCCATTTCATTTGTAGAGCCAAAGCGATTTTTGACTGCCCGTAATATTCGATACGTATGGTGCCGTTCTCCTTCAAAATAAAGCACCGTATCCACCATATGCTCTAACAGTCTCGGACCGGCAATGGAGCCTTCTTTGGTGACGTGCCCAACGATAAAAATGGCGATCCCTTTCGTTTTTCCAATTCTCATTAGTTCAGAGGTACACTCGCGGACCTGGGAAACGCTCCCCGGCGCTGATGTAATATCCGGATGGAACACAGTTTGGATGGAATCGATGATGACGAAACTTGGGTTTGTACTATCAATCGTTCGATTAATTTCCTCGAGATTTGTTTCTGCATATACAAGCAGATTTTCTGATTTGATTCCCAAACGTTCAGCACGGAGTTTTGTTTGCCTTAATGACTCCTCCCCCGATATGTACAAAACCTGATTACCTTTACCCGCCAGCTGGGAGGATACTTGAAGAAGCAGTGTTGATTTACCGATTCCCGGATCCCCGCCAATCAAAACTAAAGAACCCTTAACGACACCGCCGCCTAGGACTCGGTTCAGTTCATTTAAATCGGTAAGAATTCTTGGTTCACTTACCATTTCAATTGATGTGATCGGGGTTGGTTTTGAGAGAATCGTTGAAGTGCCTTGTGAATGGGCAAAAGCTCCTCTTCTATTAGCACCAGTTACCTCAACTTCCTCGACCATCTTATTCCACGAACCGCACCCCGGACATTTCCCCATCCATTTTGGCGATTCATAGCCGCACTCTGAGCACATAAACTTTGTTTTTCGTTTAGCCATTCCTTTACCTTCCTTACAACTGCAAAAATGAAAAAAGAGGTACACGGTTGGACTTTATTCACGTGTACCTCTACTTGAGTAACTACAGTTATTTTTTGCAGAACTTAATCTATTTTATTTCGTTAAGCTCGTTTTCTCAGCTGATTTAACAACAAATTCACCATTATCAACATCTATTATAGCATGGTGGCCTGTTAATAATGTACCTTTTAGCAGTTCCTCAGATAGACGGTCTTCAATATGTTTTTGAATCGCACGTCTTAGTGGTCTAGCCCCGTATTCTGGGTCATACCCTTCCTCTGAAATTTTGCCTTTTGCTGCAGGTGTTAATTCGATTGAAATATTTTGCTCCTTTAAGCGTTTGACTAACTGGTCTGATAAAAGAGTGACAATTTCGTCTAAATGCTTCTTCTCGAGTGCATGGAAGACGATGATTTCATCGATACGGTTCAAGAATTCCGGACGGAAGGCTTTCTTTAATTCCTCCATTACTTTCCCCTTCATATCCTTATAATCCTGGGCGCTGTCCTGAATATTAAAGCCGACAAATTTGTTGCGTTTTAATGCTTCTGCCCCGACATTGGAGGTCATAATCAAAACGGTATTACGGAAATCAACCGTTCTTCCTTTGGAGTCTGTTAAGCGTCCATCTTCAAGCACTTGAAGAAGGATATTAAATACATCCGGATGTGCCTTTTCAATCTCATCCAGCAAGATTACAGAGTATGGTTTTCTACGAACCTTTTCGGTTAATTGTCCGCCTTCTTCATAGCCGACATAGCCTGGAGGGGAACCGACAAGACGGGAGGTAGAATGCTTCTCCATATACTCAGACATATCAATACGAATCATCGCATCCTCATCGCCAAACATGGCTTCAGCAAGCGCCCGTGCTAATTCCGTTTTTCCTACACCGGTTGGTCCAAGGAAGACGAATGAACCGATTGGACGTTTCGGATCTTTTAGTCCTGCTCTCGCACGGCGGACTGCTTTAGACACCGCAATAACGGCTTCCTCTTGACCAATAACACGAGAATGAAGAACTTCCTCTAGATTTAGAAGTTTTGCAGTCTCCGTTTGTTGAAGCTTCGAAACAGGTACTCCCGTCCAGCTGGAAACGACACTGGCGATATCCTCAACGGTTACTTCGTTATTTTCTTTTCCTTGTTTTTCTTTCCACGTTTTCTTCGTTTCTTCGAGCTGTTCACGCAGACGCTGCTCTGTATCTCTTAAGGAAGCCGCTTTTTCAAACTCTTGGCTTTGAACGGCTGAGTCCTTCTCTTTTCTGACATCTTCAAGCTTTACCTCTAATTCTTTTAAATTAGGAGGAGTGGTATAGGAACGAAGTCGTACCTTCGAGCCCGCTTCATCAATTAAATCGATTGCTTTATCAGGCAGGAAGCGGTCCGAAATATAACGATCAGAAAGCTTTACCGCAGCCTCAATCGCTTCATCTGTAATTGATACACGGTGGTGCGCCTCATAACGATCACGCAATCCTTCTAAAATTTGAATCGATTCCTCAGCAGTTGGTTCATCAACACGGATTGGTTGGAAACGACGTTCTAAGGCAGCATCTTTTTCAATATATTTACGGTATTCATCAAGTGTCGTAGCTCCGATACATTGAAGTTCACCACGAGCAAGCGATGGTTTTAAAATATTGGAAGCGTCAATCGCACCTTCCGCACCACCAGCTCCAATTAAGGTATGAAGTTCATCAATAAATAGAATGATATTGCCTGCTTGGCGAATTTCATCCATTACTTTTTTCAGACGGTCTTCAAATTCACCGCGATACTTCGTTCCGGCAACAACGGTTCCCATATCGAGCGTCATGACGCGCTTATCACGGAGAATTTCCGGCACTTCATTATTCACGATTTGCTGGGCAAGCCCTTCAGCAATCGCAGTTTTACCTACACCAGGCTCACCGATTAAAACCGGGTTATTTTTTGTCCGGCGGCTTAGTACCTCGATAACTCGCTGAATTTCCTTACTGCGTCCAATTACTGGATCTAGACTTCCTTCTCTTGCAATCGCTGTTAAATCACGAGCAAGGCTATCAAGTGTTGGAGTATTAGCGCTTACTGCCCCGCCACCCTGATGTCCGCCAGATTCATTGCTTCCTAACAATTGAAGGACCTGCTGGCGCGCTTTATTTAAGCTGACACCAAGATTATTAAGTACACGGGCAGCAACACCCTCTCCTTCACGGATCAATCCAAGGAGAATATGCTCTGTTCCGACATAAGAATGGCCTAATTTCCGGGCCTCATCCATGGAAAGTTCAATGACTTTTTTTGCTC
Source organism: Neobacillus sp. NRS-1170 (assembly GCF_050468025.1). NCBI lineage: Bacteria > Bacillati > Bacillota > Bacilli > Caryophanales > Bacillaceae > Neobacillus > Neobacillus sp. NRS-1170. The sequence goes on from NZ_JBITPF010000050.1 coordinate 71,463, forward strand.
TAGGAGTATAGTGAATGGTTTGAGACGTCTCTTGTCCTTTGCCAATTAAGTTTTCAACTTCTTTTTGGATTTTATCAGAACCTAATCCCAGGCCATAAAGGGCCTTTGCTGCGATCCCTTCTCCTTCACGAATTAACCCTAATAAAATATGCTCTGTCCCAATATTGTTGTGACCAAGACGAATGGCTTCCTCTTGTGCTAAAGCTAAAACTTTTTGTGCTCTCTCAGTAAAACGGCCGAACATCATACTCTCACTCCTCACCTATTTTTTCTTTCTCCAAATTTAGTCGTTCCCGTATTAATGCTGCGCGTCTGATATCTCTCTCATGAGGTCTTAATGGTCCGCCGGCATATTGCTGCAAAAATCCCGGCTGAGTTAATATCATTAATTCATTTAATATCGTTTTTGGCATATCATTGATATACCCCATATCTATTCCAAGCCGAACATCGGATAAACACTTTGCAGCTTCATTTGATTCAATGATCCGGCTATTAGATAACACGCCCAACGAACGGAACACCCTGTCTTCTAATTGTATGTTAGAAGTCTTTCGTAATGCTTCACGTGCCGACCTTTCTTGCGAAATTAACTGGCTGACAACGCCCATTAGGTCACGGCCGATATCCTCTTCCGATTTTCCTAATGTGATTTGATTGGAGATTTGAAATATATTCCCCAGCGCTTCACTTCCTTCACCATAAATCCCTCTGACAACCAGTCCTAATTGGTGAATAGCAGGAATAATCCGGTTGATTTGCTGGGTTAACATCAGACCAGGCAAATGCATCATAACGGAAGCTCGGAGGCCTGTTCCTACATTGGTAGGACAGCTAGTTAAGTAACCGTGTTTTTCATCAAAAGCATATTGAATATTACTCTCGAGCCAATCATCTATTTCATTCGCAGCATCCAGCGCTTCTGATAATTGCATGCCCGGGAACAAACATTGTATTCGGATATGATCCTCTTCATTAATCATAATACTAACTTCTTCATTTTCGGTTAATAGAACTGCACCATATGGTGAATCTTCCGCTAAATGTGGACTGATTAAATGCTTTTCCACTAGGACTCTTTTTTGGAGCGGCTGTATTTCATCAATTTCCAACAATTCCATTTGACCAAATTTTTGAAGCGGTGAAGTTTTTAAAATCTCTTCGATTTCTAAAATAATCCCTTTCGCTTCTTCGTGTGAAAATAAAGTTGGGAATCGATATTCATTAAAATTTCGGGCCAATCGGATTCGAGAACTTAGGACAATATCGGAATCGGGTCCTTCCGCACTCATCCAAGAACTGACCGCTTGATTAAGAAAACGTTCGAGTGACACGCCGTTATTCCCCTCCCTCTTGGCTGCCTGCTAGTTGTTTTTCTAGGTTCCGTATTTCATCACGAATCTCGGCAGCTTTCTCGAACTCTTCACCGATGATGGAATCTCTTAGTGCGTTTTTCAGCTCCTCTAATTGCTTGCGAAGATGAATTCCACCGCCAATTCTTTTAGGGATTTTTCCGTTATGGGCCCAGTTGCCGCTGTGGAGACGTCCCAAAACAGGTTTAAGCTGTTCTTTAAAGGTTTCATAGCAATGTGCACAACCGAAACGGCCTACCTTTAAAAATTGAGGAAAAGTCATTGAACAGTAATCACATTGCAGGACTTCCTCCTGATGAAACGGGCTTTGGCTTGGTTTTTTAAAAGAAGGGTCGATATTTAATAATCCAGCTAACAGATTATTAAATGCAAAACCCGATTCTCCATTAAAAATGAACATTTCGCCTTTTTCCTGAGCGCATTTCTCACAAAGGTGCACTTCTGTTTTTTCACCATTTATGATTTTTGTAAAATGAAGTGCTGCAGGTCTTTGGTTACATTCCTGGCAAATCATACTTTCACCTCTCCAGCAGCTTGAGTTATTTATATTTTAAAGATGTTAGCATGGCTTTTAGCATTCTGGCACGTAATTCGTCCCGGTATGGAAGATCAATATATAAAACAGACCGGTCGATGACACTTAACATGATTTTCGCTTCTCTGGTCGTTATGATTTCTTCCTGGACAAGCCTTAGGATGACGTCTTCGGCACTCGCTTGACTAATTCGGTTTTGGATCAACGATAGCAAATGGTCGATTAGATGGGCTAAATCATGAGATTGAACTTTCATGATTCGGATATAACCTCCGCCGCCTCGTTTGCTTTCGACAATATATCCTCTTTCGATGGTAAAGCGGGTATTGATAACGTAATTGATTTGTGAAGGGACGCATTGAAATTTATCGGCGATTTCACTCCGCTTTATTTCAACGAGATCCTCGTCACTCATTTCTAATACTTGTTTCAAGTATTTTTCAATAATATCGGAAATGTTCCTCATCTTCCCACCCCCTTTTGGTGGTTCTGACTTTGACTATATTTGACATAAATTATACTCACTTTTTTATCTAGATGCAACGATTCGCTACTAATGATTTTCTCCAAATTCTGCGGTTGGGAAACGTGTGAATTTTTATGAATGTATGATTGGTGTAATAAGTTGGAGTATTGTCCGGAAGTTGTATTGTTAGTTTTGTTCTTCATTAGACTTTGAAGGGTAATTCGTGAGGCTTTATTATTAGTTAGTGGAGAGGGATTCGAGCTATTTTGGACTTGGACTTCTTTTTTTCTAATATCCGTGTCCTCTATATGGGCTATCGTAGACTCGGTCTTCTTTTTTTCTGATGTCCATGTCCTCTATAAGCGCTATCGTGGACTCGGTCTTCTTTTTTTCTAGTTCCATGTCCGCTATACGCGCTATCGTGGACTCGGTCTTCCATTTTTCCAGTTCCCGTGTCCACAATATAGTCCATTTTAACTTTGGATATACGTTTGTTCCCAATACAAAAAGACAACCCTCTCGGATTGTCTCTTTTAATTGCCTGGCAACGTCCTACTCTCACAGGGGCGCGTGCCCCAACTACCATCGGCGCTGAGAAGCTTAACTTCCGTGTTCGG